>NZ_CAHJWH010000066.1 GCF_903642205.1 Caulobacter sp. S45
CCGCGTCTGCGGCCGTTTCGCCGCTGCTGCGCGTGAGCAGGGCCAGGCTGAGCGCGGCCAGGAACAGCAGGGCGGCCAGGTAGTAGGGGGCGCCGGCCAGGATCGGGGCCCGCCGGTCGGCCACAAGGCGGTGGAAGATCTGGGTGAACAGCAGCGGGCCGACCAGGCCGGTCACCGCCATGATGGAGGAGTTGGCGGCCTGCAGCCGCCCCTGCTCGTCGGGCCGGATGCGCCGGGTCATCATGCCCTGCACCCCCGGCTGCACCAGTCCGACCAGGCCAAAGACCGGCACCCCCAGCCAGAACAGCACGCCCGTCGGCGCCCAGCCGTAGACGAACATGCCCGCCATGCCGAAGGCTAGGCCGGTATAGAGCGCGCCTCGCTCCTTGAAGCGCCTGACGAAGGGACGCACCACGCCGGCCTGGACCACGATGCTGGCCAGCCCGATGCCGCCCAGGCACAGCCCCATGGCGTTGGGCGTCCAGCCATAGCGCAGATTGGTGTAGAGCACGGTCACGCTCTGCAGCGCCTGGAAGCCCAGGAAGTAGAGGAACATAACGCCGCCGAGCTGCAGCAGCCCGGGATAGCGTACCAGGAGCTTCAGCGAGCCGATGGGGCTGGCGTTGGCCAGCCTGAAGGGCGCGCGTCTGTCCTTGGGCAGCGACTCCGGCAGCACGAACAGGCCGTACATGCCGTTGGCGAAGGCCAGGCCCGCGGCGGCCCAGAACGGCAGGCGCGGGTCGACCTGGCCCAGCAGGCCGCCCACCGACGGCCCGATGATGAAGCCGATGCCGAAGGCGGTGCCGAGCAGGCCGAAGCTGGCGGCCCGGTCCTTGGGTGCGGTGATGTCGGCGACATAGGCGTTGGCCGTGGAGAAGCTGGCTGCCGTTATTCCTGAGATGGCGCGACCGACGAACAGCCAAACTAGGTTGGGCGACAACGCCATCAGCACGTAGTCCGCGCCCAGCCCGAAGATGGAGATCAACAGCACCGGCCGCCGGCCGAAATGGTCCGACAGCGCGCCCTGCACCGGCGAGAACACGAACTGCATCAGCGCCCAGACCGCGCCGAACAGGCCCACATAGTCGGCGGCGCTGCCCGCGTCCCCATGGGTGAAGCTCTTCACCAGGTTCGGCAGGACCGGGATGATGATCCCGATGCCCAGGATGTCCAGCAGCACGGTGACGAAGATGAAGCCCAGCGCGGCCTTTCGACGCCCGCCGGGGAGCGGCGAGGCGGTGACCGCGCCGCCGAGATCGGACGCCTCGGCGATCGGCTGGGCGGGCGTTGAAGGCGGATCGGCCATGGGGTCTTATATGCCAGCGCGGCGGTTCAGCCAGTCAAGCTTGGACGCGTACGGCCCGTCCCGAACCCGGACCTGCTCGAAAGAACCTCGGCGCCCGCGAGCTGCCCATGCCCGGGTGCGCCGCGCTGGGACCTGCGCTCAGCTGACGATGCGCACGCTTGCGACCACGGTCTGGAACAGGGAGGTCATGGCCGCCTGTATTCCAGCGCCATCAGGACTGACCGGCTGGTAGAGACCCGGCGACGCGCAGCTTTGCAGCGCCGCCCCGACCTTGTCGGTCGGAGAGATGATCGGGAGCACATTGGCCACGGACCAGCCGTCCGACGAGATGGAGGACGGGATGTAGGTGGTGTAGAGGATCGCGATCTTGATCCCCTGGTTCTTCAGGGCGGTGCAGGTCGTCTGGCTCAGCGGTCCCATCTGGCGGTTGCCAGGGTTCTTGTCCGACATGCCGTCGGTCACCATGAACAGGATCTTCTGCGGCGTCGCGGAGGTCAGCCCGTTCCCCGCGCTCGCGCCGCCCGGCAGCATGACGGCGCCGAGATTGGTCATCATCGTGTCGAGGTTGGTGTCGGTGTCGTCATTGTAGCCGTCATAGGCGTAGTTCTGGGAGGGCACGGTCTGCAGCTGGACCTGAAGGGCGGACTGGGCGCTCAGGCCGTTCAGGTCGTAGGTCAGCGGGCTGACCTGGTAGGGCAGCGCCGTCGGGCTGGTGATGTAGGCCTTCGGCCCGAAGTCGTAGAGCGCCACCCGGAACTCCGAAGGCGTGCACTTGGAGCCGCAGTTGGACGGCGGCGGCGCCTGGCCATTTAAGGTCTCGGTGGTGGACGCGGTGCTCATCAGGCTCGACGTGGCGCTGGCGACTTCGTTTATCCGCAGGTTCACCAAAGGTATGTTGGCGCCCTTGGTGAGGTTCTGCTGGGTCGCGTTCAGGTTATAGGCGACGACGAGATCGTAGAAGTCGTCACCGGGCGCGTCGGAATGACAGGCGAAGGCGCAGTTGCTTTCGCTGCCCTTGTTGACGGTGATCGTATTCACGAGGGTGTTAATGTCGGCCGTCTCGGCTCCGAGCCCCATCGACGGCGAGTTGTCGAGCAGCATGTAGAAGTCGATGAAGCTCGGGATGTTGTCCGAGGCCGTGGACGTGGCGCTGAGCTTGATGGTCTTTTCGCCGAAGAAGGCCAGCAGGGCCGGCGTGAACGTTCCGGACACGGTCACCGCCGAACTCACGGTGGTGCTAACGGTCGTTCCCGAGGTCTTGGTGGATCTGCAGACCAGCGTTCCGGCGCCGCACGCATTACCGGTAAGGCCGGTCACGACCGTATCCGAGGGGTTGCGCCAGTCGGCGTTGAAGATCGCCTGGACGCCGGAAGCCGTGACCGAGTCCGGCACCGACCCGTCGGAGGTCATCTTGAGGGCGGCCTGGTACCCGGCCGAGGCTCGAGCCACCGCGCCCACTGCCGCAGCATCGGCCGCCTGCTGCAGCGCGGTTTGGCGCATGTAGGCGTCGGTCACGTCGATCGCTCCGCCCCCCGCCAGCAGCAGCACAGGCGCCACCAGTGCGAAGATCATGGCGGTGTTGCCGCCCTTTTCCCTGAACATGTCACGGCTCAGCAGTCGCACGGTCGCATTCCTCAGCTAGCTGCGTGATCTTCCCACCGAAGGGTAAACTGCGCGTTTATATTGCTGTGTGTCTGTCGATCTATTGTTGCAAGCCTCGTGCCGAATGGATTTGGTGAATGGATGGTAAGTGTTTTGACGTTCCGGCGGCGCCTGCTAAAGCTTCGGCCATGAGTCTGACGCCCTTCCACATCGCATTTCCTGTGGACGACCTCACCGCAGCGCGCGCCTTCTACGGCGGGGTGCTGGCCTGTCCGGAGGGGCGCAGCTCGGAGAGCTGGATCGACTTCGACCTGTTCGGCCACCAGATCGTCGCCCACCAGGCGCCGCCCAGGGCCGTGCCCGGCCACGCCAACCCGGTGGACGGCCACGACGTGCCGGTGCCCCACTTCGGCGTCGTGCTGGACCTGCCCCGCTGGCGTGACTTGGCCGAGCGGCTGAAGGCGGCCGGCGTGCGCTTCGTGGTCGAGCCGCACATCCGCTTCGCAGGCCAGGTCGGCGAGCAGGCGACCATGTTCTTCCTCGACCCGGCCGGCAACGCGCTGGAGTTCAAGGCCTTTGCCGACATGGGACAGCTGTTCGCCACCTGAACCACGCCCCGGATCGCGGTCGGCCCTGCAGCGTTCACTGACCGGACAGGGCGGGGATAGCGGATGACGGCGAGCCAGACGCAGGCCTCGGAGCCCACGCCGCCTGCGCCCGAGGACCCCAAGGCGAAGCACGCCGACGAGGCCCGCGACGGCGGACCCCTGCCGGTGATGGGGCTGGCGGCGCTCGGCATCGTGTACGGCGACCTCGGCACCAGCCCGCTCTACACGCTGCAGACCATCCTGCAGGCCACCGGCTCACACGTGGACAGCCACGTGGCGCTGGGCGTGCTGTCGCTGATCTTCTGGACCCTGCTGATCACCATCTCGGTGAAGTACTGCGTCTTCGTCATGCGCGCCGACAACCACGGCGAGGGTGGCATCCTGGCCCTGATGTCGCTGGTGGGCATGAGCGACTGGAAGCGCGGGACCTTCGTCGGCGCCTCCATGGGCCTGATGGGTGCGGCGCTGCTCTACGGGGACGGGGTGATCACGCCGGCCATCTCGGTGCTGAGCGCGCTCGAGGGCGTCAACGTCGCCACCTCGGCGCTGAAGCCGTACATTCTGCCGATCGCGGTCGCCATCCTGCTCGCCCTGTTCTCGGTGCAGCGGTTCGGCACGTCGAAGATCGGCGGGGCCTTCGGACCGATCATGCTGGTCTGGTTCGTGGTGATCGGCGTGCTGGGCCTGCTGCAGGTGGTGCGCCATCCTCAGGTGCTGCTGGCGGTGAACCCGGCCTATGGCTTGGCCTTCCTGGTCCACAGCGGGCCGGCGGCCATGCTGGTGCTGGGGGGCGTGTTCCTCTGCGCCACGGGCGGTGAGGCGCTCTACGCCGACATGGGCTCGTTCGGTCGGGCGCCCATCCGGTGGGCCTGGTACGGCGTGGTGCTGCCGGCCCTGCTGCTGAGCTATGCCGGCCAGACCGCCATGCTGATGGAGCACGGGAGGGCCAACGGGCAGAACCCCTTCTTCACGCTGGCGCCGTCCTGGGCGGTCTACCCGCTGGTGGGGCTGGCGACGCTGGCTACCATCATCGCCAGCCAGGCGATCATCACCGGCGCCTTCTCCATGACCCGCCAGGCGATGCAGCTCGGCTGGCTGCCGCTGTCAAACGTGCGCCAGACCTCCCACAAGTCCTACGGCCAGATCTACGTCCCGGTGGTCAACTGGCTGATGATGGGCGCGACGCTCGCCATCACCATCGCGTTCAAGAGCTCCGACAAGCTGGCGGGCGCCTATGGCACGGCGGTTTCCACCACCATGCTGCTGACCACGCTGCTGCTCTACCGCGCCATGCACAAGACCTGGCGCTGGCCGCCGCCGGTGGTCTGGGGCGTGACGGCGGTCTTCCTGGCGGTGGACGGCGGCTTCTTCTCGGCCAACCTGCTGAAGCTGGTCGACGGCGGCTGGGTGCCGCTGAGCATCGGGGCTGTGATCTTCACCCTGATGGTCACCTGGCGCCAGGGCGTGCAGACCGTGCGCGACAAGCTGGTGCGCGACGCGCGCAGCACCGACGACTTCATGGCCGAGATGGAGCGGAGCGGCGTCGTCCGCACGCCAGGCGTCGCCGCCTTCCTGACCCGCCTGGGCGACCGCGCACCGCCGCTGATGGTAGAGTACGTGAAGCTGACCGGCAGCCTGCACCAGACGGTGATCGCCCTGTCGCTGAGCTTCGAGCAGGTTCCGCGTGTGGCCCCTGAGGACCGGGCGGACTTCTCAGAGATTTCCAAGGATTTCTGGCGCGTGAACCTTCGCTATGGCTTCATGGAGAATCCGGACCTGAGCGTAGGCCTGGCGGAGCTGAAGGAGTTCGGCGAGCAGGTAGACCTGTCCAAGGCGCTGTTCTTCGGAACACGCGACTTCGTGGTGCGCGCGTCCCATCCCAAGATGGGGCGGATGCGTACGGGGCTTTTCGCCTTCCTGTTCCGCAACGGCCTGCGCATCACCGACCGCTTCAACCTGCCCCCCGACCGCACCTTCGAGATCGCCCGCGAGATCAAGATCTAGCGGACCCCTTCAGCGCGGCTCCGGCCCGCCCAGCTCGCGCTTGAAGAAGGCCAGGTAGGTGCGCCAGAGCTGCAGCTCCCGAGGCGGCGTGCGGATGCCGTGCCGCTGGCCGGGATAGAGCATCAGGTCGAATGGCGTGCCGAGCCCCTGCAGCCGGTCCATGACTGCGATGGAGTTGGCGAACAGCACGTTGTCGTCGGCCATGCCCTGGAGCAGCAGCAGCCGGCCGGACAGGTGGTCCAACCGCGGCAGGTCAGCGCTCTCGTCGTAGGCGGCCGCGCGCAGCTGGGGCAGGCCCATGAAGCGCTCGGTGTAGTGGGTGTCGTAGGTGCGCCAGTCGGTCGGCGGCGCGCCCGCGGCCCCGGCCCGGAAGCCGGCGCCCGGCTCGGTCAGCAGGCGCAGCGTCATGTAGCCGCCATAGGACCAGCCGCTCACCCCGATGCGGGCGCCGTCGATGTAGGGCAGCGACCGCAGGAACTTCAAACCCTGCAGCTGGTCCTGCACCTCCACTCCGCCGAGATGGCCGGCCAGAGCCGCGGCGAAGGCGGTCCCGCGGTTGGCCCCGCCGCGGTTGGCGACCTGGAACAGCACGAAGCCCGAGTTCAGGTAGAGCTGCTCGGCCGGATTACGCCAGTTGGCCCGCACGTCCAGCGAGTCGGGGCCGCCATAGACCTCGACGATCGCCGGGTAGCGCCTGGCCGGATCGAAATCCCTAGGCTTGAGCAGGGCGTAGTAGAGCGGCGTCACCCCGTCCGCCGCCGTCAGCGTGCCGAACTGCGGCGTCACGTGCTGGTCGAGGTAGGGGAAGTAGGGATGACCAGGCGCCAGCCGGTTCTCCTCGATCCAGGCGCGCCGCGTCCCGTCGATGGCGTAGAGCGCGGTGGAGGGCGGGGTGGCCGGGTCGGAGTAGGTTGCGGTGAAGCTCGAGGCGTCCTTGGCCAGCGCCGCCTCCCACCAGCCGTGCCCGTTGGTCAGGGCGGTCGGCTCGCCTGGCCTACGGTAGGAGGTGACGTAGAGCTGGTGCTCCAGCGGGCTGTCCTTGGAGGCGACGAAGTAGACGAGCCCCCTGCCCTCATCCACTCCCTGCAGGCCCGCGCCGGACGCCCCGGCCGCCGCCGTGCGGACCGCCGCCGGCCAGTCGCCGTGGGTCACCTGGCGGATCAAACGTCCGTTGCGGGCGAACAGGTAGATGTGGCTGAAGCCCGTGCGCTGCGACGTCCAGAGAAAGTCGCCATCCTTCAGCGGCTTGAAGTTGTCGTTGAGGTCGATCCACGGCTTGCCGGCCTCGGTAAGAATGACCCGGCTGGCGCCGGTGGCAGGGTCCACCGAAAGCAGGTCCAGCCGGGTCTGGTCGCGGGTCTCGCGCTGGACGTAGAGGGTGCGCCCGTCGGCCGACCAGTCCACCCGCGCCAGGTAGGTGTCGCTGTCAGGACCGAGGTCGACCTGGGTGGGCGTCTCACCCAAGGCCGCGGAAACGAACAGCTCGACCTTGGCGTTGGGACGGCCGGCGCGGGGATATCGCTGCTCCGTCAGGGTGGAACCGCCGGCGCCGATCTCCAGGCGCGGGATCAGGTCGACGCCACTCTCGTCCACCCGGGTCCAGGCGATGCGGCTCTCGTCGGGCGCCCACCAGTAGCCGGTGAAGCGCTCCATCTCCTCCTGGGCGACGAACTCCGCCGTGCCGTAGGTGACCGCCCCTCCCGAGGCCGGGCTGACCGCATGTTCCTGACGGTTGGCGAGATCCATCGCGTAGAGCCGCCCGTCGCGCACGTAGGAGACGGAGCTGCCCTTGGGGCTGAAGCGGGCGTCGCTCTCGTCGCCCGGGGTGCGGGTCAGCCGGTCCACCCGCCCGCTCTGGACGTCGGCCAGGTAGAGGTCGCCGCTGGCGGGCACGAGGATGGAGCGCCCCTGCTCGTCCCATCTGTAGTCCACGATCCCGCGCGAGGAGATGCGCTGACGCTCCCGCCTGCCCTTCTCCACCTCGCTGAGCACCGCGCCCGGCGGCTCCACGGCATAGGCGTCGACCAGCAGGCGCGCCGCGCCGCCGGCCGCAGGCATGGCCCAGAGGTCCTGCACGGTGCGGTCCTGCGCCTTGGCGCGCAGGAAGGTGACCAACCGGCCATCCGGCGAGATCTGCACGCCGCGGGCGGTGGGACCTGAAAGGTCAGGATCGGCGAAGACGCGCTCGGGTGTCAGCCGTTCGGCCTGCGCCGCGGCCGCCAGGCCGAGGGAGCAGACGGCGGCGAGAAGGAGGCGAGGGCGCATCTTAGGTCCATGTGAGAAGCTCCGGAGCAAAGTGCCTGCCGCCGCTCGCCGGCGCAACGCTCCCGCCGGATGGACGTGGGCCCCAGTCCCGGCCTAAGGCTTTGGGCGATGGGGCGCGTCCGAGCGGCGCCCGACGGCAAACTGAGTCTTGATGATCCATAGCGTCTCCATCCGCCCTTTCCCCGACCAGAAGCCCGGCACCTCGGGCCTGCGCAAGAAGGTGCGGGTGTTCCAGACGCCGCACTACACGGAAGCCTTCATCCAGTCGGTGTTCGACGCCGAGCCGGGACTGCGAGGCGCGACCCTGATCCTGGGCGGCGACGGGCGCTATCTGAATCGCGAGGTGATCCAGGTGGCGCTGAAGATGGCCGCAGCCAACGGGGTCGCGCGGGTGCGGGTGGGCCGGGGCGGACTGCTCTCCACGCCCGCGGCCAGCCACCTGATCCGCATCTCCGGCGCCATCGGCGGCCTCATCCTGTCGGCCAGCCACAATCCCGGCGGCCCGGAGGAGGACTTCGGCGTCAAGTACAACATCGCCAACGGCGGTCCAGCGCCGGAGCGGGTCACCGATGCCATCTACGCCCGCACGCTGGCGATCGACCGCTACCTCATCCTGGAGGTCCCAGACCTCGACCTCGACCGCCTGGGCGAGCAGCGGCTCGGCGAAATGGTGGTGGAGGTGGTCGATCCCGTGGCGGACTACGCCGCGCTGATGGAGACCCTGTTCGACTTCAGGACGATCCGCGCCCTGATCGCCAGCGGCTTCAGCCTGCGCTTTGACGCCATGCACGCAGTGACCGGGCCCTATGCGCGCGAGATCCTGGAGCGAAGGCTAGGCGCGCCGGAAGGCTCGGTGGTGAACGCCACGCCGCTGCCGGATTTCGGCGGCGGTCACCCGGACCCCAACCTCGTGCACGCCCACGCCCTCTACGAACACATGATGGGGCCGGACGCACCAGATTTCGGCGCGGCGTCAGATGGCGACGGCGATCGGAACCTGGTGATCGGGCGAGGCCGCTTCGTCTCGCCCTCGGACTCGCTGGCGGTGCTGGCGGCCAACGCTCATCTGGCCCCGGGCTATTCGGCGGGGCTGAAGGGGGTGGCGCGCTCCATGCCCACCAGCGGGGCGGTGGACCGGGTGGCCAGGGCCCTTGGCGTCGCCTGCTACGAGACGCCCACGGGCTGGAAGTTCTTCGGCAACCTGCTGGACGCCGGGCGCGTGACCCTGTGCGGCGAGGAGAGCGCAGGCGCAGGCTCCGACCACGTGCGCGAGAAGGACGGCCTGTGGGCCGTGCTGCTGTGGCTGAACATCCTGGCGGTGCGGCGCCAGCCGGTGGCGGGGGTTCTGGACGAGCACTGGGGGCGTTACGGCCGCAACTACTACGTCCGCCACGACTACGAGAGCATCGACAGCGCCGCCGCCGACTCGCTGGTGGAGGCGCTGCGCACGCTCTTGCCGCAGCTCCCTGGCAAGCGCTTCGGCCCCCTGCAGGTGGAGGCCGCCGACGAGTTCGCTTACCACGACGCCACCGATGGCTCGGTCAGCGAGCGCCAGGGCCTGCGCGTGATGTTCGAGGGCGGATCGCGGGTGGTCTACCGCCTGTCCGGCACCGGCACCTCCGGCGCGACGCTGCGGGTCTATATCGAGCGCTACGAACCGCCCTCGGGGAACCTGCATCAGGAGCCGGCCGAGGCCCTGGCCGAATTGGCGGCGGCGGCCGATGCGATCGCGGGGATCGCCGCGTGGACGGGCCGCAACGCGCCGGACGTGGTCACCTAGCGAAGCGGCAGGCTGCTACTCGTAGCGGTGCAGCTTCACCGCCAGCTGCTGGTCCGTTGCGTCGTGGCTGAAGGCAGCCTTGATCCACTTGGGTCCGTGCAGGCCGATGGGCGCATTGTTGGAGAAGCCGACCTCCTCCAGCGGGATGCCGAAGCGGCCGCGGTTGACCGTGTGGTCGTCGTTGCGGTCATGGTAGACTTGGGCGGCGTAGAGCCCCGGCGGAACGCCGGTCACGGTCACCGTCGTGACGCCCTTCACCGCCGCCGCCGCGCCGGAATAGGGGCAAGCCTCCTTCAGGAAGGTGGCCTCGGTGCAGATGTCCACCCGCACGTGGCCGGCGTCGTCGCGCACGTGGTCGACCTGGAACACCACCGACCCCGCCGGCGCCTGGGCGAACGCGGGCGTGGCGGCGGCGCCAAGGACCGCCGCCGCCAGCATGACTGGATGTCTCATGTCTCGCCCCGCTCCCGGGCGATCCGGATCAAACCTCGGCCAGGCCTTCGGCGATGTCGCGCTTCTCGTACACATGGTCCACAAGGCCGAAGTCCTTGGACTCCTCGGCCGAGAGGAAGTTGTCGCGGTCCAGCGAGCGTTCGATCTCCTCGACCGGCTTGCCGGTGTGCTTGGCATAGAGCGCGTTAAGGCGCTTCTTGGTCTTGATGATGTCCTCGGCGTGGCGCTCGATGTCCGAGGCTTGGCCGCGGAAGCCGCCGGACGGCTGGTGCACCATGATCCGGGCGTTGGGCAGGGCCACGCGGTGGCCGGGCTCGCCCGCCGCCAGCAGGAACGAGCCCATGGACGCCGCCATGCCGATGCACACGGTTGCGACCGGCGAGCGGATGTACTGCATGGTGTCGTAGATCGCGAGGCCGCTGGTCACCACCCCGCCCGGCGAGTTGATGTACATGGCGATCTCCTTCTTGGGGTTCTCAGACTCCAGGAAGAGCAGCTGGGCGGTGATCAGGGCGGCCATGCCGTCCTCCACCGGGCCGGTCAGGAAGATGATCCGCTCCTTGAGCAGGCGGGAGAAGATGTCGAACGCCCGCTCGCCCCGGCTGGTCTGTTCGACCACCATGGGGACCAGGCTCATGAGCATGTCGGGATCGCGCATCCGGCGGCTTTCTTATCTACGAATGGGGGAGCGTCAGCGGCCGGCCGGCCGCGCGCCTCGGACCGCAGATATCGCGTGGCGCAGCGAAGCTTGCAAGGACGGCGGCTGCGCCCCGCTTACTCCGTCGGCATGAAGTCCTCGCCCTTCAGGCTGGGCTTCGGCGGCTCGCCCATGTGCTCGCCCTCGCGACCGGGTTCGCTGACGCCGGCCTTGGTGTCGGTGAGCAGGGGCGCGTCGGCCAGCTCGGGGGCAAACTTGCGCAGGCCGTCGCGAAGGTCCTTTCGGCGCCGCCACGGCCGCCAACTGTCGGCGGGGGTCACGGGATCGCCCAAGTGGTAGGCGGCGATGAGGCCGGCCATGGGGCCGATCTTCACCGGGCCGAGACGACGCAGCCGCCGCAGCGGCCCGGTGTCCAGCGCTTCGATCGCCTTGTTCAGCGATCCCGTCCGTTCCACCGCCGCCTCCACCTCGTCCGCCGAGCGGTTCAGGAAGTGGCCGATGGTGGTGCAGCGGTGGCGATGGATGGCGGCCCGGGTGGCCGGATCGTCCTCGGCCGCCTCGATGGCGATGTCGCATTCGGTGTCGAAGCCGGTGGAGCGGTTGTTCAGGTTGGTGGAGCCGGCGCGGAGCATCACGTCGTCGATTAGCGTGCACTTGGCGTGGACGATCACCGTCTTGCCGCTGTCGGTCTCCGGGCAGAAGGCGTGGAAGCGGCCGTATTTGTCTTCGCCCTGCAGGCGGCGGATCAGGGCCGAGCGGGTCTTGTCCATGGTCATGCGGTCGAACCAGCTCGGGCTGTGTTCCGTGGAGACCACCACCACCTCCGGGCCGTCCTCCTCACCCAGGCGCGCCGCGAGCGCCTCGCCGATGGCGGGCGAGGCGACGTACTGGTTTTCCATATAGATGTAGCGCCTGGCCGCCTTGATGGCGACGAGGTGCAGGGCCTCGCTCTCGCGCACCTCGGGCTGCTTGCGCCAGGCGGGCTCGGTGCGGGCCAGCCCGATCCGCACGTTATGGAACTGGGGTTCGACGTGGTCGGGCCAGGGCGAGGGTCCGAGCGCAGCGGCCGGGTCGCGGGGCGGGATGTCGGTGTCGCTGGAGCGCTTCCATCGCCTGCGGCAATGGTCGCCCATCATGGCGGCGGCCTCGCCCTCGATCATCATCATCACCTCGTGGCGGGGGTCGTGCACGCCGCCGGAGGGCATGTGGCGGCGCTGATCGCCGTCCAGGTGCTCAGTGGTGTCCCAGCGGTCGGTGCTCATGTCGCCGCCCCCGCAAAAGGCCAGCATGTCGTCGATCACCAGCACCTTCTGGTGGTGGCAGGCGCCCAGCGGCACGCTGGCGTCCAGCCGGAAGCTGACCGGAGTGTTCTTGAAGCAGGCTCGCGCCCGGTGTGGGAAGAAGTGCTGCGAGGCCGCCACCGGCAAGGCCGACTTCCACACCAGGATGCGGACGTCGAGCTGTCGGTTGGCGCGGGCGAGATCGCGCAGGAAGGCGCCCGCCTGGTCGTCCACCGGGCCGCCGCCGGTGTGATCCGGCGTCAGCTGGGTCAGCGGGTCGAAGGACCAGCCGAGCAGGTAGATGGAGCGCTGCGCCCTCAGCATCGCGGCCTTGGCGGCGCGAAAATAGTTCTGGGTGTCCAGGATCACCGTCGCGCGGCTGGCCATGGCGGTCCGCCAGCATGTCCGACCCGGTTCGAGCAGCAAACGCCATCCCCCGCCGCGTCGCCCTGAGGCGAAGCTTCCGCGGCCGAATACCGGATGTGCGTCGACGGTTCCAGCGCGCCGACGCGCGCCTTCGTCTCCAGCGCGCCGACGCGCGCCTTCCTCGCCGCCACGGACGACGGGGACGGCCTGGCGCCTGCAGCGCCCCGCAGGCGGCGTTCGGCCCGTTGCAGATCATCTGCGTGACCGGCCAGGCCGCCGACCTGGAGCTGGAGTCCGGCCACGCCGTGGTCGCCCAGCCCTTCTCCGCCACAGACGTCGCCGCGGCCTACGCCTATGTCTCCACAGATGTGCGGGTGGCCTGAGCCCTGCCGCGCATCGTCCGTCATCGAACTGTGACAGGCGCGATATATGGCGGGGCGGAGGGCGACGGGGGTCCGCGCCGAAGGAGAACACCCATGACCAGGATGCTTGCGGTCGCCGTCGGCGCGGCGCTGCTCACGGGCGCCACCGCAGCCGGCGCCGTCTCGGCGGAGGCCGCCACCCTCTCCGGCGCCGGGGCCACCGCCCCCGCCCCGATCTATCAGAAGTGGGCCGAGGCCTATCGCGCCAAGTCCGGCACGAGCCTGAACTACCAGGGCATCGGCTCCGGCGGCGGCATCAAGCAGATCGAGGCCAAGACCGTCGACTTCGGAGCCTCCGACAAGCCGCTGGCCCCGGCTGACCTGGCCAGCCACGGCCTGATGCAGTTCCCCACCGTCATCGTCGGCATCACGCCGGTGGTGAACCTGCCGGGCGTGACGCCGGGCGAGATGCACCTGACCGGCCCGGTGCTGGCGCAGATCTATCTCGGCAATATCAAGCGCTGGACCGATCCGCAGATCGCCCGCCTGAATCCCGGCAAGCGCTTCCCCAACCTGCCGATCACCATCGTCCACCGTTCCGACGGGTCCGGCACGACCTTCCTCTACACCTCCTACCTGAAGGCGGTCAGCCCGGACTGGGGGAGCAAGGTCGGCGCCAGCGACAGCGTGCAGTGGCCGGCCGGCCAGGGCGGCAAGGGCAATGATGGCGTCGCGGCCTTCGTCAAGCAGACCCCGGGCTCCATCGGCTACGTCGAGTACGCCTATGCCAAGACCAACAACCTGGCCTATGCCGACATGGCCGATCACGATGGGGCCGTCGTCGCGCCCAACGAGCAGAGCTTCACCGCCGCCGCAGCCCACGCCAACTGGGACGCCGCGTCCGGCTTTGCGCCGAGCCTGCTGAACCAGCCGGGCGCGGGCGCCTGGCCGATCTCCGGCGCCACCTTTATCCTGGTCTACAAGACTCCGCCCAAGCCCGCAGCCACGGGCGAGGTGCTGAAGTTCTTTGACTGGTGCTACACGAACGGCGACGGCATGGCCGCCCAGCTTTCCTATGTGCCCCTGCCAGGCAACGTAAAGGCGATGGTCCGCCACGCCTGGGCCACGTCGGTGAACTCCACGTACAAGCCTCACTAAGCGTTAGCGACCCTTACCGCCGGGCTTCTATGGTCCGGCGGCTCGCCTGACACGGACCTCACGCCTCATGGCCGACATGACCGCCGGCAGTCTGAAGCGGGCGCGCCCGATCGGGGCGCGCTTCGATTCCGTCTTCCGCATCCTCTGCCTGTCGGCCGCCACCATGCTGCTGGCGGCGATCGCGGGCGTCCTGGTCTCGCTGCTGATCGGCGGCTGGCCGGCCTTTTCCAAGTTCGGGCTGAAGTTCTTCACTTCCACTGTGTGGAACCCGGTCACGGAGGACTATGGCGGGGCCGGCCCCATCGTCGGCACCCTGATCACCGCAACCCTCGCTTTGCTCATCGCCCTGCCGCTGGCGTTCGGGGTGGCCGTCTACCTGACTGAATTCTGCCCTCGTGCGCTCCGCCGCCCGATCGGGACAGCGGTCGAGCTGCTCGCGGGCGTGCCCTCCATCGTCTATGGTATGTGGGGCCTGTTCGTGCTGGCTCCGCTGTTCGCCAAGTATGTCGAGCTGCCGATGATGGCGGCAGCGCCACCCGGCTCGATCTGGGAGACGCTGTTCTCCGGCGTACCGAACGGCTCGGGCCTGCTGATGGCGAGCGTGATCCTGGCCATCATGATCCTGCCCTACATCGCCGCCACCCTGCGTGAGCTGTTCCTGACCGTGCCCGTCAAGCTGCGCGAGAGCGCCTATGGCGTCGGATGCACATCGCTGGAGGTGGTCTGGTCGGTGACGCTCCCCCACGTGCGCAAGAGCGCCATCGGCGCGGTCATGCTGGGCCTCGGCCGGGCGCTTGGGGAGACCATGGCGGTGACCTTCGTCATCGGCAACAGCCACGGCTTTCCCACCGGCCTGTTCGACGGCGGCTCGACCATAGCCTCCACCATCGCCAACGAGTTCGCCGAGGCGACCAGCGACATGCACACCTCGGCCCTTTTGGCCCTGGGCTTCGTTCTGTTCCTGATCACCTTCGCGGTGCTGGCCATCGCGCGCACCCTCCTCGGCCAGCGGGACCACGCCTGATGCCCGCCTCCGCCCAATCCAGCCGCGCCACGCGCAGCCGCGCCAGCCGCAAGCTCGCCAACGGCCTGTTCGTCGCCGCCTGCTCGGCATGCACGGGGCTGGCGCTCATCTTCCTGGTGGCGATCCTGATGTCGCTGGTGGTGAAGGGGATCGGCGGGGTAAACTTGGCGGTCTTCACCATGAGCACACCCGCCCCGGGCTCCCCCGGCGGCTTGGCCAACGCCATCGTGGGCTCGCTGATGCTCTGCGCCTGCGCCATGGTCATCGCCGTGGTCGTAGGCGTGCTGGCCGGCACGTGGCTCGCAGAGTACGCGGCCGAGAGCCCCTACGGCAAGGTGGTGCGCTTCACCAACGACGTGCTGCTGTCCGCGCCGTCCATCCTGATCGGCCTGTTCATCTACCAGCTCGCGGTTCGGCCCCTGCACGGCTTCTCCGGCTTCGCCGGCGCCCTGGCGCTCGCCCTGCTGGCCGCGCCGGTGGTGACCCGCACCACCGAGGACGTGCTGAAGCTGCAGTCTCGCCAGCTGCGCGAGAGCGGGGTGGCGTTGGGCGCGCCGCTCTGGACCACCATCCGCAAGA
>NZ_CAHJWH010000067.1 GCF_903642205.1 Caulobacter sp. S45
GATCGCGATGATCTGTTCTTCTGTGAACCTCGACCGCTTCATCCGTCCGTCCCTTCGCTGGGCCGGACTCTACGTTCGATTGGCTGAGTTTCAGGGGATCACGTCAGGGACGGTGAACAGCCCGTCCGGGTCATAGCGCTGCTTGATGCGCTCCAGCCTGGCGTAGGGGTGCCCCCAGATCGCCTCCCGCCAGTCGGCCAAGGCGTGGTCGCATTCCGGCACGTAGCTGCCAGCAGCCGGCGCCGCCCGGCGCAGGGCCGTCATGGCGGTGCGGATGGACGCCGCGTCCGCCCGAGCATCCTCCAGGTCCGGTGGGCCGAGATAGCTGCAGCGTCCGTCCATGGCGATGATGGCCAGCGCGAAGGCGTCCAGCACCTGCGGGTTCATGGCCGTGTCGGCGGAGGCGGCCCGCGCCTCGGCCGGCGCGCCTCCCAGCCCTTTGTTGAAGTGCAGCGTGGTGGACCAGTGGCGGCTCGCCTCGAACCACGCCTGGGCAAGGACACGGCGCTGCCCGGGCTGAAGCAGCGACGCCGGCGGCCAGGCGGACTGGTAGCCGTGCCAGAAGGCGCCTGCCTCCTCCGTGTTGCCGGTCCACCACCAGTCGCCCGCGCGCGCGCCCGGCCGCGCGTCGGCTTTGAGCACGGCCGGAAGATGGGCGCTGAGGAACGCCTCGTCCCAGAGCCGCTGGGCCGGGAGGGCGGCGACCTGCAGCGAATCTTCCACGCGATAATCGGCTGGATGCGCCGCCACGAACTCCACCAGCGGCCGCCACGCTTCCCGCGCCGCCGCTTCGTCCAGCCCCTGGAACAACATGAGCGCCTCGAACCGGTTGCCCGGCCGGGCGCTCGCCTGTTCACCCAGGCCGGGCGAGCTTCACCCGGTGGCTGAACATGGCGTTGAAGCTGCCCGCCGCCTCCAGCCAGCCACCGGGCGGACGCGCCAGGATCAGTCCCAGGTCCAGGCGCGTGCGGGTCGACGGCTGGAGGAGGGCGAACTGCCTGCGCCGATGGATGCTGACGTTAGCCTTTTTCAGGGCGAGCTCGACATCCGGCTCAAACGTCAGCAGCTCACCCGCAAGCCGGTCGTAGAGGGGGCGCAGCTCCGTCTTTCCGCCCTCGAACAGTCGCGCGACGAGATCGTCCACCGATTGCGGCGCGGCGGCGGCCGACGCCCGCTTGGCCACGTGGTTGGCGTGGGCATGCGAGAGGCCGTGCTCGGTCTTCAGCCAGGCGACCACCAGGCCACGAACCCGACCGCTCCCCCAAAAGCAGTCTTGAGTCAGTGATCAGCTGATTTGGAAAACCACTTCGTCAACAGGACCTAAGGTGGATCCAGGTCTGTCTCACGCCGCCAGTCTGATGTCCTGCCGGGCTGTTCCGTAGGCCTTGTCAGGGGTCTTGCCGCCGTGCGCCGAGTGGGGCCTGGCGGTGTTGTAGCAGCTGATCCAGCGGCCGAACCCAGCGCGCAGCTCCGAGCCGGTCTCGAACGCGTGCAGGTAGACGCATTCGTACTTGCGGCTGCGCCAGAGGCGCTCGGTGAAGACATTGTTCGTCCACCGGCCACGCCCGTCCATGGAGACCCGGGCGCCGGCGGCCTGGACCACCTCTACGAAGCGGGGCGAAGTGAACTGGCTGCCCTGGTCGGTACTGAATATCTCTGACGCGTCATGGCGGGCGAGCGCCTCCTGCAGCGCCTCGATGCAGAAGTCCGCCTCCATGGTGTTGGACAGCCGCCAGCTCAGCACTTTCTGGTCGCCCGGTCCATCACCGCGACCAGGTACAGGAAGCCTCGGCGCATCGGGATGTGTCAGACATTTTCCCAATCAGACCTGGTTGGGCCGGTCGATCAGCAGATCGCGCAGCAGGTACCTGTAAATCCTGTGCTCCGGATGCGGGATCGTCGTAGGCGGCGCCTGGTAGATCGCCGCCAAGCCCATTTTGGCCACCGGCCCCCTACAGGCGGGCCCTGCGAGACCGCCTCTTCGTCGCGAGCTGCCCAGCCTTTGGGCAGAGGCTGGGCGCAACCTTGAAAAGCCTGTCCCACTCGCCTCCGGGCTTTGAGGCCGTGGACTCGGCGTTAGGCTAGCTCGGCAAGGCCGTTCCCTTGCGGTCAACCGAGACGATCGACGTATGATGAACGCAGGAGCCCCGCCGCTGAGCCGCCGCAGCTTCCTGGAGGGCCTGGGCGGGGTGGGCGGCACGGGCCTGGTGCTGGCGGGCATGAGCGCGCTCGGCTTCGGCATCGAGGCCCGCGCCGCGGCGCCGCCGGTGCTGAACGGGCGGGCGGGCAAGCGGATCGTGGTGCTGGGCTCGGGCGTGGCGGGGCTGACCTCCGCCTACGAACTGCGCAAGGCCGGCTATGACGTGGTGCTGCTGGAGGCTAGGAGCCGGGTCGGCGGCCGCTCCTACACGGCTCGGCGGGGGACCGAGCTGACCGAGCTCGGTGGGGAGCCGCAGACCTGCAGCTTTGACGAGGGGCTGTACATCAATCCCGGTCCGTGGCGCATCCCCTACCACCATTACGGCTATCTGCATTATGCCCGGACGCTGGGCGTGCCGGTTGAGTTGTTCAACAACGACAACGACCACTCCTACATCTATTACGACAAAGGGTCCGGGCCGCTGGCCAGACGCGCCGTCCGCAAGCAGGAGGTCGCCGCCGACACCCGCGGCTACGCCGCCGAGATGCTGGCCAAGCAGGTCAATCAAGGCGCGCTCGACCAGGCCTTCTCCCCCGGGGACAAGGAGCTGTTCCTCGACTATCTGAAGAGCGAGGGCTATCTCACCGACAGTGACTTCCGCTACGTCGGAACACCGGGCCGCGGCTATGACGTAAACCCGGGCGCGAGCCTTCAGCCCGGCACGCCTTCCACCCCCCACGCCATGTCGGACCTGCTGCACTCCCGGACCTGGGATACCTTGAAGTCGGTGTCCGACTTCGACCAGCAGCGCACCATGTTCGAGCCCGTCGGCGGCATGGATCGTCTGCCCTACGCCTTCGCCCGCGAGCTCGGTCCGGTCATCCACCTCCAGCACGTGGTGGAGAAGATCAGCCAGAACGATCAGGGCGTGACGATCGGCTATGTGGACGGCCAGGGCCAGCGCGGCAGTGTCAGCGGCGACTATTGCGTCTGCGCCATCCCGCTGTCGGTGCTGCGCGGGATCGACCTGCAGGTCTCGCCCGAGTTCAGGACCGCGATGGACGGCGTCTCCTACGCTTTGGTCGGCAAGATCGGGCTGCAGATGAAGCGACGGTTCTGGGAGGAGGACCATGCCATCTATGGCGGCCACGTCTATTTCGACGACGCCGACATCGGCAGCATCTCGCTGCCGTCCACCGGCTGGCTGGGCAAGAAGGGCGTGGTGCTGGGCTACTATCAGTTCTTCGCCAATGCCGCCAAGATCAGCGCCCTGAGCCTGGCCGAGCGCCAGGCCTTCGCGACCGCCGCGGGCCAGAAGGTCTTCGCTCAGTACGCCGAGAACGTGGAGACCTCCTTCTCCATCGCCTGGCACCGGGTGCCCTACAATCTCGGCGGCTGGGCCCAATGGAGTGACGACGGACGCCGCGACGCCTATCCCAAGCTGGTCGAGCCCGACGGCCGCATCTATCTGGCCGGCGAGCACCTCAGCTACATCACCGGCTGGCAGGAGGGCGCGATTGAATCCGCCTGGTCCCAGATCACCAAGCTGCACAAGCGGGTGAACGCATGAGGCCGACGCCATCGCCATCCTCCACCCGGAAGCCCCCAAACTTGTCCAAGATCCTGGCCCGCTCTGCGGCACGCCTCCTGGTGCTCGGCGCGACCTCGGTGGCCGCCGCATCGGCTCAGGCCGCCCCGCCGCCGGACATGTCGGGCGCGGGCCTGTTCGCCCAGAACTGCTCGGCCTGCCACCAGCTGACCGGGCGCGGCATACCTGGAGCCTTTCCCGCCCTGGCCGGCGACGTCTTCCCCCAGGGTCCTCCCGAGCCCGTGGTAAAGCTCCTGCTGAACGGGCGCGGGGGCATGCCCTCGTTCCGAGCCGACCTGGACGATCGTCAGATCGCCGCCGTCCTCACCTATGTCCGCGGCGCCTGGGGCAACCACGCGCCGAAGATCGAACCCACCCTCGTCGCCAAGGTCCGCGGCTCCCAGGCCCAGGACCGGGCGGCCCAGGCGCTCCAGGCGCACTAGGCGCAGGAGCACGGGGCCTGCTCAGCCGCGGGCGCGGTCGAGCCGGCTCAGGACATGGGGTTGGCCGGAGGGGTCGGATCCGGCGGCAGCGAAATCCAGTCGTCGTGGTCGGCGTCGGGCAGCCGCATGCGGCCGGCCCGCCAATCGGCCTTGGCCTGCTCGATCCGCTCGCGCGAGGAGGAGACGAAGTTCCATTCCAGATAACGCGGCCCCACCGGCTCCCCGCCCAGCAGCATGACGGTCGAGGGCTGCAGGGCCTTGAAGGCGATGGTGTCGCCCGGGCCGAAGACGAGCATGCGGCCGGCGCCGAAAGCCTGACCCTCGATCTCCACTTCGCCGGTCGCCACATATGCAGCCCGCTCCGGGTACTCGGCCGGGAGACCGGCGACCGCTCCGGCCTGCAGGACCCAATGGGTGTAGAACATGGGCGAGTAGGTGCGCACCCTGGCCCTGGCGCCGAAAGCCGCACCGACCACCAGCCGGGCGGACAGGCCGCCCTCCCCGTAGACGGGCAGATCGTCCTGCTCGTGGTGGGAGAAGGCGGGGGCCGTCTCCTCCTCGCCGTCTGGGAGGGCGACCCAGGTCTGGATGCCGTGAAGGACGTCGCCTTCCAGCCGGCCCTTCTCGAAGCGCTCGGAATGGGTGATGCCGCGGCCCGCCGTCATCCAGTTCACCTCTCCCGCCCTGATGGGCTGCTCTGAGCCCACGCTGTCCCGGTGCATGATCTCGCCCGAGAAGAGATAGGTGACGGTGGACAGGCCGATGTGCGGATGGGGCCGCACGTCAACCGAGCGCGGCAGGCCGGGCGCAAAGTCCGCCGGGCCCATGTGGTCGAAGAAGACGAACGGCCCCACCATGCGCCGCCGAGCATCAGGCAGCACGCGTCCGACCTCGAACCCGCCGAGGTTCTTGCGACGTTGATTGATGACAAGCTCGATCATCTTGTGCTGCTCCACTCAGGCGTCCCGCCCCGCTGGCCGGGAAGGCCGGCCGATTAAGGCCCGGCCCGCACGCGATCAACAGGACGCCTGTTTTAGGATAAGCTTGCCACGTCTTCGAGGGACAATGCCAGACTGGCGCCGCCCGGTTTCTTGGCTCCTCCCCCCGCCCAGATGATTAAACTTTTGGTGGGATCACCAATCCGAACGACTTATCTGGACCTGTCGATCCAACCTTCTACTCGAGCCCATCGGCGATTACCGGCGATCATATTCCCGATAACCTGATCGTCCCGAACGTAGGCTCAGAGTATGTGACACGAAACGGTATACTGCTCGACGGCAACACGTTCGCACCCGTAGCCCTGTTTAGCGCGAACGGAACGCCCGTCCCTGTCCCTGCGCGGACCGGTTACAGCAGCTTCGCCTTCGGCCAGCTGCCGGCCGGAAACACCTCGCTCTATTTCCCCGAGACCTACACCCAGATCTCCAGCCCGATCGACACACACGGCTTCGAGCTGAACGCCCACTACGACTTCACGCCCCATCTTTATGCGTCGCTGGATTCAAAGGGAGTAGAGACGACCGTCCAGAACGTCATCCAGCCGGACTTCTCCTTCGGCGTCTACCAGATCCAGCCCGACAATGCTTTCATCACCCTGGCCATCGCTGCGGTCACCAACCCGCTGTTCGCCGCAGGTGACGCGCCCTACTACTCCGCGTTCATCAACGACAATCGGACCCAAGGCATCAATCGGCAGACCTACAGGGTCGTCGGGCAGGTCGGCGGCGACTTCGACCTGAAGATCACCGACGTGATGGCCGGCCGCGAACGTCTGGGCGCCAGCGCCCGGTGGCAGGTCTTCAGCTCCACGATTTGCCGACCGAGCCCACGGTCTTGAAGAGGTTCCCGGGCGCCACGTGGTAGATGCAGGAGTCCATGACCATCCTCGGCGGTCGGTTCTGAGCCTCAGCTCGACTGGTTCGGCTGACATGGCGACACAGGAGCCCGCGCCGGGGTCCTCGCGCGCCGTGCGCCGCCCGACAGCCCTGGACAAGGACCTGCCCAGGCCGGCACAAAGGGACGTCAACGGGGTCGCGGCTGTGGTTGAGTTTCGGTTCGGAGCGGCCTGGGCCGCCCTCCTGCTTCTAGGGGCTTGCACGGCGACGGGCTCGTCAGGGCCGACGGCCGCCAAGTCCGACGCCGCCGCCCACAAGACGCCGCTGCTGGCAGGCCTCGACCCTGACGCGGACCTCGACCCCTTCCCCTCGACGTACCGGCCAGGGCCGTCGCGGCCCGCCGCCGTGGTGGGCGCCACCATCCTGACCGCCACGGGGCAGGAGATCGTGAACGGCGTGGTGGTGATGTCAGGCGGTCGCATCGCCTCGGTCGGTCCCGCCGGAACACCGACGCCAGCCGGCGCGACCCTCATCGACGGGCGGGGAAAGTGGGTCACGCCCGGCGTCATCGACATCCACAGCCATATGGGCGACTACCCCGTGCCGTCTGTCCCGTCCCGCTCGGACGGCAACGAGCTGACCGACCCGAACACCGCTCAGGTCTGGGCCGAGCACTCCGTCTGGCCGCAGGATCCCGCCTTCGACCGCTCCCGCGCAGGCGGGGTGACCACGCTGGAAATCCTGCCCGGCTCCGGCAACCTCTTCGGCGGCCGCTCCGTGGTGCTGAAGAACGTCACGGCCACCACGGTGGGGGCCATGAAGTTCCCGGGCGCGCCCTACGACCTGAAGATGGCCTGCGGCGAGAACCCCAAGCGGGTCTACGGCTCCAAGGGCCGTGCGCCCTCCACCGCCATGGGCAATGTGGCCGGCTATCGCGCGGCCTGGCTCGCCGCCCAGGACTACCGGCGCAAATGGGACGAGTACCGCGCCAAGGTCGGCCGCGGCGTCGCCGCCGACCCGCCGACCCGAAACCTGCAGCTCGACACCCTGGTGGGCGTGCTGAAGGGCGATATCCGTATCCAGAACCACTGCTACCGGGCCGACGAGATGGCGACCATGATCGACATCTCCCACGAGTTCGGCTTCCACATCGCCGCCTTCCACCACGCGGTGGAGAGCTACAAGATCGCGCCCCTGCTCAAGCGCGAGGGGATCTGTTCGGTGATGTGGGCGGACTGGGGCGGCTTCAAGATGGAGAGCTTCGACTCCACCGAGGCCAACGCCGCCCTGGTGCAGCGCGTCGGCGCCTGCACCATCATACATTCCGACGACGACTACATCGACCAGCACCTGAACCAGGAGGCCGCCATCGCCATGGCTGCGGGCGCCCGCGCCGGCATCCCCGTCAGCCATGCGGACGCGATCAGCTGGATCACCGCCAACCCGGCCCGCGCGCTGGGCATCTTCAAGGAGACCGGCTCGCTGGAGCCCGGCAAGGCCGCCGACCTGGTGGTGTGGAGCACCGATCCTTTCAGCGTGTATGCCCTGGCCGAGCACGTCTTCATCGACGGGGCGCAAGTCTACGACCGCGCTCACCCCGCCCAGCCCCGGTCGGACTTCGAGCTGGGCCAGCCGGCGCAGGGAGCCTTCACGCCGCAGGGGACCATGCCATGACGCCGCGCCGCCTCATCCTGTCCACCGCCCTCGCCCTCGCCTTCACCGTTCCCGCCTCCGCCGAGACGGTGGCGATAGTCGGCGCTCGCATCGAGACCGCTGGGCCTAAGGGCGCGCTGGCCCGCGGGACCCTGGTCATAACCGACGGCCGCATCGCCGCCATGGGCGCAGACGTGCTCCCGCCAGCGGGCGCCCAGGTCATCGACGGGACGGGCAAGGTCGTCACCCCCGGGCTGATCGCCGCCTCCACCAATCTGACGGCCAGCGAGGTGGAAGGTGTGCGCGCCACCCACGACGACAGCGCCGGCGCTGGCCTCTCGGCCGGGTTCGACATCAGCTATGGCGTCAACCTCGCCTCCACCTTCGTCCCCCGCGCGCGCCAGACGGGCGTCACCTTGGCGGTGGTCACGCCTGCGCCGCTGCAGGGCGGTGAAGAGGACGACGAGGGCGAGGACGGCCAGGAGGTGCTGGAGGCGCGTCACCTCACCGCCGGCGCGGGCGAGGCCGGTTGGCGTGACCCGGGCCTGTTCGGCGGCCAGGCGGCGGCGGTGCGGCTGGACGAGGGTGATCCCGACCCGGTGTTCAAGTCGCGCCTGGCGGTGACGCTTGACCTGCTGCGCGGCGGTCCGGCCTCCTCGCGGGGCACGGCTTTCGTGCTGCTGCACACGGCGCTGGCCGATGCGCGCCGGTTCGCCCGTGACCCGGCCGCGTTCGACCGCGACGCTGCGGCGTCGCGCTATGGCCGCGAGGACCTGGAGGCGCTGGTCCCCGTGGTGCAGGGCCGCACGCCGCTGCTGGTGCGCGTGCAGCGCGCCGCCGACATCCGTCAGGTGCTCCGCTTCGCACTTGCCGAGCACGTCCACGTCATCCTGGAAGGAGCACAGGAAGCCTGGGAGGTCGCGCCCGAACTCGCCGAGGCAGGCGTGGCCGTGCTGGTCGATCCCGAGGACGACCTGCCCGAGAGCTTCGACACGCTGGGCGCGCGCCTGGACAACGCGGCCCGCCTGCAGGCCGCCGGTGTCGCCGTGGTGATCCAGGGCAGCAGGGACTTCAACAACCTCCGCCAGGCGCGCTTCAACGCGGGAACGGCGGTGGCCTACGGGCTGCCCTACGAAGCGGCGATCGCCTCGCTGACTTCCGTTCCCGCCCGCGTGTTCGGGTTCGGCGACAAGGCGGGCTTGCTCGAGGTCGGCCGCGAGGCGGATGTGGTGGTCTGGAGCGGCGACCCGCTGGAGACCTCGTCCTGGCCGCTGGCCGTGTTCATCGCCGGCAAGCGGCAGCCGGACACCTCTCGCGGCCTCCAGCTCCGCGATCGCTACCTGCCGCAGGACATCGCTGCGGGAACGCCATGAGACGGAGCGGGCTTGCGGGCGCCGATCGGCCTGACCGAATACGAGGGTCGGACGGACCGCGCAGGTCGGGTCCGGCGGGTTCATGACGCCGCTCCGGATCGGCCTTGCCAACGCTCCCGCCATTACGGCAATCTCGGGCGACCAGCCTGAGGTTCGCCCGTGACCGCCATCAAGATCATCGCCGCCGCTGCGGCCATCTTCAACGTCTTGGCCTGGGCGGACGCGAGGGCCGCTGTTCCGCCCAAGGCGGATGTGGCAAGCTTCTCCGAGTTGCCCCTCCCGCTTCCCTACCCGTACGATCCCCAGGGTGACGCCGACGCAAAGGCCGTGGATGCGAAGGTGGAGCGCGCACGGAGCGAGGCCCTGCGCGAGCACAAGCTCCTGCTCATCGACATGGGCGGCAACTGGTGCGCGGACTGCCGCATCCTGGCCGGGACGATGGACCTGCCCAGCCTCAAGCGCTTCGTCGACACCCACTATGTCGAGGTGACGGTCGACTCCGGCCGGCACATGGACCAGAACCT
Source organism: Caulobacter sp. S45 (assembly GCF_903642205.1). GTDB lineage: Bacteria > Pseudomonadota > Alphaproteobacteria > Caulobacterales > Caulobacteraceae > CAHJWH01. The sequence continues at coordinate 9,560 of NZ_CAHJWH010000067.1, forward strand.
GCAGGTGCCCGCCCGCTACGGCGTGCCGAAGCTCGCCGGCGTGCCCAGCCTCTTCATCGTCGATCCGAGATCAGGCCGGCTGCTGGACGCCGGCCATACGCCCGCTCTGGCCGACGCCCGCCACATGACCCCGCAGGGCTTGGCCGACTGGCTGGCCCAGTGGCCATAGCGCAAGCGGCCAGACCCGCACGCCCGGCGGCCTGAGCCGCCGCTACCGGCCGAAGTCCCGCGCCAGGGCCAGCATGGCCGCCCGCTGGGGCTGGGAGTATTCGTCCAGGTTGCTGTCGTCGCCCTCGCGGATGGCGCGGACCAGGGCCGGCGTCAGGGCGCTGGACAGCGACCAGTTCCAGTAGCGCAGCACCGTCTGGGCGCGATCCACCGCCATCATGTCGAAGATAAACAGGGTGCGTTCCAGCGCCGGCGTCATGGCGCCGGTGCTGTCGGTCTCGATCCGCCGAAGCGCCCGCCACAGCGCGAGCACCGCACTTCGGGGCAGGCCCGTGGCCTTGCACAGGATGGCGATGGGCTCACCGTACGGGTCGGTGAAGATCTTGGCGGCGGTGGTGGGTTTCACCCCGGCCAGGAAGGCGATCTCGCGCGCCGCATCCTTGTTCATGCCCGACTGGGCGTCGCCGATGGCTTCGTCCAGGCTGGCGTAGGGAGAGCGGGCGATGGCGGCGCGGTTCCTCTGGCGTCGCTCGATGAACTGCAGGGCCTTGCGCACCAGTGGGTCCTGCCAGTTCTCTTCGGCGCAAAGCGGGAACACGTCGCCGGCGGCCTCCTGCAGCACCTCCCGGCTGACCGCGAAGCGCTGCAGGATGGCGCGGCGCTGGTCGGGCTCGGACCACCAGAACAGGACGTAGGCGTGGGCGGGGCGCAGCTCTACCCGCTTCAGCAGGGCGGGGATGAAGTCGGCCACCTTCTGGGAGGCGGCGACCAGGGCGTCCACCGCGTCGCCCGACAGCAGCGCGCCGGTGTTGCGCAGGAGCGCCAGGACGACGCTCTCTTCCCCGGCCTCGATCAGGGCTTCGCAGACCAGCTCTCCAAGCTCGCGACGCCGGGCGATCAGCAGCCGGTGCTCCGGCCCGGCCTGGCGCACGCAGTCGATCAGGTCGGCCTCGCTGAGCAGGGTGTCTTCCGCCAGCAGGGGACGCGCCACCTCGATGTCGTCGCGCAGCAGCAGGCGCAGCAGCCGCTTAGGCATCTCCACCAGGTTGGCCAGCCGGCGCGACACCCGCGCGCGGTCCGAGGGCGAGGCCTCGCGCAGCATCTCCACCAGCAGGTCGGCGGTCATGGCCCGCTCGAACCCGTTGACCCGGCTGGAGGGCAGGCACACCACGTCCGCCAGCCGCTTGATGAGCGCCAGGCGTGCGCGGCCGAGCTGGGGCGTGAGCGGAGTGATGTTGGCGGCGCTGTCCACGGGGATCGTCAACTCGCGCAAGGGAGGATAGGCCCCGATCCTAGCGCCGACGTCCTTAACCAGTGGTGAGCGCGCGCCTTAACCGGCTGGTGGGAGTGGCGGCCCTACGATGGAGCCCACGCTCGCCGAGGTCATCGTTTGATCGCCCTGACGCCCGCCCTCCGCCTCGCCCTGGTGGTGCTCGCGCCGCTGCTCGTCATGGGGTTGGTGCGTCATGTCGGCGAGCGGCTCTGGCCTGCGCACCTGAAGCGGGAGCGGCTGCATGGCGTGGCGCTCGCGGTCTGGGGCGCGCTGTTCCTCGGTCAGGCTCTGGCGGTCCCGGCGCTGGGAGGCGTCGCGACGCTTCTGGTCAATGCGGCCGGCGGGGGGCTGATCCGGCTACCGGCGCGTGGAGTGGGCTGGTGGGCGGGACTGGCGGCCTATCTCCTGGTCATGGACCTCGGCGAATACCTGTTCCATCGCGCCCAGCACGCAGTGCCTGCGCTCTGGGCCATGCACTCCCTGCATCACAGCGACCGCGCCTTCGACTCTGCCACCGCGGCGCGGCATTTCTGGCTGGAGCCGGCGATCAAGACGGTGACCGTCTGGCTGATGGTGGGCGTACTGTTGAGGACGCCGGCGAGCGTGGTCGGCGTCTATGTCGCGGTCAGCTACTACCACTTCGTGGTGCACTCCAACACGCGGCTGGACTTCGGGCGATGGTCCTGGGTGCTGAACGGGCCGGGCTACCACCGTGTGCACCACTCCGAGGCGGAGGAGCATTTCGACGTCAACTTCGCCTCGCTGTTCCCGATCTTCGACGTCCTGACCGGCGCCTACCGCCCGCCGCGGCCCGGCGAGCGCATCCAGACCGGGCTGGACACCGGCGAGGAGCCGCAGACCGTGGGCGAGGCGCTGGTCTGGCCGGTGCGGAGTTGGCTTCGCCGGCCCCTTGGAAGGCTGCGACGGCTCGCGGCCGCCTGACCCCGCTCGCCAGGGCGCCTTATCGGCTATATGCACGCGCGCGCTCGCATGCCGCGGGCCGGCGGAGGCGAGCATGGCCGAGGTGATCGAAGGCGCGACGGGCGTGCTCGTGCTGGCGGACGGCACGGTGTTCAGCGGCATCGGCGTCGGCCACGTGGGCCAGGCGGTGGGCGAGGTCTGCTTCAACACCGCCATGACCGGCTACCAGGAGATCATGACCGATCCCTCCTACATGGCTCAGATCGTCACCTTCACCTTCCCCCACATCGGCAATACCGGCGTGAACCTGCAGGACACCGAGCAGTTTGGGCGCGAGGGCGGGTTCGGCGGCGCGCGCACCACCGCCCGCGGCGCCGTGTTCCGCGACGTGCCTACCCAGGCCGCCAACTGGCGCGCGGGCTCGGGTGCTTCGGGCGACCTCGACGCCTGGATGAAGGCGCGGGGTGTTGTAGGACTGGCGGGGGTGGACACCCGCAGGCTCACCAAGCGCATCCGCGAGCAGGGCATGCCCCATGCCGTCATCGCCCACTCAGCCGACGGCCGCTTTGATCTCGACGCGCTGATCGGGGAGGCGCGCGCCTGGAGCGGGCTGGTGGGCATGGACCTCGCTAGTGAGGCCACCACCCTGCAGAGCTTCATCTTCGACGAGGGGCTATGGTCCTGGCCGGACGGCTACGCCAAGCCTAGGCCGGAGCCACGCTTCGAGGTCGCGGTGCTGGACTACGGGATCAAGCGCAACATCCTGCGCGCCCTCACCTCCATCGGCGCTCGAGCCACCGTCCTGCCAGCCTCCACGACGGCCGAGGAGGTGCTGGCGCGCCATCCCGATGGCGTGCTGCTGTCCAACGGGCCGGGCGATCCCTCAGCCACCGGCGACTATGCCGTGCCGGAGATCCGCAAGCTGGTGGACAGCGGAAAGCCAGTGTTCGGCATCTGTCTCGGCCACCAGATGCTGTCCCTGGCGCTGGGCGCCAGGACCATCAAGATGGACCAGGGACATCATGGGGCGAACCATCCGGTGAAGGACCTGGAAACGGGCAAGGTGGAGATCGTCTCCATGAACCACGGCTTCACCGTGGACCGTGAAGGCCTGCCGGACGCGGTGCAGGAGACCCACATCTCCCTGTTCGACGGCAGCAACGCCGGCATCCGGCTGAAGGACCGCCCCGTGTTCAGCGTCCAGCACCATCCTGAGGCCAGCCCCGGGCCGACCGACTCGCTCTACCTGTTCGAGCGGTTCGGGACGCTGATGACCGGCTAGGATGGCAGCCGTCGAGACCGACGCCGGCCGAGCACGATCTTTAAGGCGCGGGCGCCCCCTCCCGGCCCAAGAGCCTGCTTCCGGGTCTTGCGAGAGCTCTGTTCGGTTCCTGCAAACCTGAGCGCATTAACGATCCGGCGGCCGTTCCATGCTTTATGCTCTTAGAACGCATGACGAACACGCTCCTGATTCTCGGCCTGGACCCGGGCCTGCGCCGCACCGGCTGGGGCCTGGTCGCCTGCACCGGCGCCCGCCTCGCCCACATCGCGCACGGGGTGGCGAGCGCGCCCGACGCGGGGACCCTGGCGGACCGGCTACTCTCGCTCCTCGACCAGCTCGACGGCATCGTCGTCGAGCACCGGCCCGACGAGGCTGCGGTGGAGGAGGTGTTCGTCAATGTTAACCCGGCGTCGACCCTGAAGCTGGGCCAAGCCCGCGCCTGCGCCCTGCTGGCCCCTGCCAGGGCCGGCGTGCCGGTGTTCGAGTACGCCACCCGGCTCGTGAAGAAGGCCGTTGTGGGAACAGGGGGCGCCGACAAGGCGCAGGTCGCCTTCATGGTGCGCCGCCTGCTTCCCACCGCCGGCGAGGTGACTGCCGACGCCGCCGACGCCCTGGCCGTGGCCATCACCCACGCCCACCTGCGCCTCGCACGTCTGCGGGGGGCGGCGTGATCGGCCGGTTGCGTGGCCTGGTCGCCGACATCGAGGAGGAGGAGGCCGTCGTCGATGTCGGTGGCGTCGGCTACGTGGTGCGCTGTGGCGCGCGCACCCTGCAGCGGCTGCCGCCGCTCGGCGAAGAGGTCACGCTCGACATCGACAGCCAGACCCGCGAGGACGGCACGCGCCTCTACGGCTTCCTCTCCAAGTCCGAGCGCCAGGCCTTCCTGTTGTTGCAGGCCATCCAGGGTGTCGGGCCCAAGGCGGCGTTGGCGGTGCTGGACGTCCTGCCGCCGGCCGAGCTGGCCTCCGCCGTGGCCCGCGACGACAAGGCCGCTGTAAGCCGCGCCAGCGGCGTCGGCGCCAAGCTCGCCCTGCGCATCGTCACCGAGCTGAAGGGCAAGCCCATCGGCGCGGGCCTGTCCATGCCGCTGCACGCCGGCGCAGTAAATGCTCCGGCGCCTCTCGCACCATCGGTGACACGCGAAGCGGTTTCCGCCCTGCTCGGCCTCGGCGTCGCCGAGCCCGTCGGCCGCCGTGCGGTGGAGCTGGTCGCCACGCGCCTGGACCCTGACGCCCCCCTGCCGGCCCTGATCAAGGCGGCCCTGCAGGAGCTCGGCCGGTGAGCCGTCTGGTGTCCGGCGAGCCTGCGCCGCAGGAGGGTTTCGACCGGGCGCTCCGGCCTCAGACCCTGGCGGAGTTCACTGGCCAGGCGCCGGTCAAGGCCAACCTGAAGGTCTTCATCGACGCCGCCCGAGCCAGGTCCGAGCCGCTGGACCACGTCCTGCTGTTCGGCCCGCCGGGGCTCGGCAAGACCACGCTCGCCCAGATCGTGGCGCGCGAGTTGGGGGTGAGCTTTCGCGCCACCTCTGGTCCGGTGCTCGCCAAGCCGGGTGACCTCGCCGCCATCCTGACCAACCTGGAACCGCGCGACGTGCTGTTCATCGACGAGGTGCACCGCCTGCCTGTCATCGTGGAGGAGATCCTCTATCCGGCGATGGAAGACCATGTGCTGGATTTGGTGATCGGCGAGGGGCCGTCCGCCCGCTCGGTGCAGATTCCCTTAAATCCCTTCACCCTGGTCGCCGCCACCACCCGGGCAGGTCTGCTGGCCACGCCGCTGCGCGATCGCTTCGGCATCCCGCTCCGGCTGGAGTTCTATACGCCGGAGGAGCTGCAGGCGGTGCTGGGCCACGGCGCGCGCAAGATGGGTCTGACCCTCACCGCCGACGGTGCGGCCGAGATCGCCACGCGCTCCCGCGGCACGCCTCGGGTGGCGGGCCGGCTGCTGCGCCGGGTGCGCGACTTCGCCGAGGCGGATGGGGT
>NZ_CAHJWH010000068.1 GCF_903642205.1 Caulobacter sp. S45
CGCCGTATCCACGACGGAGTAGGTGACGCGGTTGAAGGTCGCGCGGGACATGGGCGCGTCCGCATCGTAGCGGGACGGCAGCAGGTAGCGCGAATTGCCGGCACAGGTCTTCAGCGCGATCATTATGTCCAGCACCTGTTGTGATAGGTAGACGTTGTGCGCCTTCGAGCGCTTCATCCGCTCCTTCGGGATCGTCCAGACCGCTCGCTCGAAGTCGATCTCATCCCAGGTCGCATCCTGAAGCTCGCTCTTGCGGACCATCGTCAGCAGGAAGAGCTTCAATCCCAGCCGGATGGTTGGAAGCGTGGCGACCTTCTCGATCTGCGTTAGCAGAACGCGAATCTCTGCCGGCGATAGAGCCCGGTCTTTGGGCTCGAAGGTGGCAATCGAGGCGGGACCGACTTCGTCGGCTGGGTTGGGCACCTTCTCCCCGTGTAGGATCGCAAAGCCGAAGATCTGTTTGACGATGTCGCGCACATGGATCGCCGTCGCCGGCGCCCCTCGCTCCTTCACCTTGCCGCAGAGCTGGCGGAGGTCGTCGGGCGAGATTTCTGAGAGCCGCCGGTTTTTCCAGGCCGGCTCGATGTCACGATCAAAGATCGCCTTGCGCATGGACCGGGTGCTGTCGGCCATGCGCGCTTGCTTGAAGTAGCGAGCACCGACCTCACCGAAGCTGTGCTCCCCTGAGACGCGCCGCTTCTCCCGCTGCTTTTCAAGCGCCGGCGACTTCCCTTCGGCGACGAGCTTGCGGGCTATCATGCAGCGTTCCCGCGCCTCGGCGAGGGACAGCCCGTCGGGGCCATATTTACCGAAGGTCAGCGTCTCGCGCCGTCCGTGCAGCCGATAGTCGTATCGGAAGGCGATCTGGCCTGCCGGCGACACCGCAGCATACATACCGTCACGATCCGCGACTTTGTATGTTTTTTCCTGAGGTTTCAGACGCTTGAGCGCGAGGTCGGTGAGCATGGATCGAGGCTCCTGACGGTAAAAATGAGGCCTTCGTCTCTGTAATTTACCGTCAGCGATTATACCGTCAACCTTCTCGTTTTTCCTAATGGCTTCAATTGCTTACTGGCAGGTCAGAAATCGGGTTGACAATCGGGCGTGACGGTATGGCCATTTTACGCTGATGGGCCACAACAGCCTACCGTCAGCGCTACCGTCATGTTCCGCCGCTTACCCGCGATTGATGGCGATAGATGGCGTGGGTTAAGTGATTGACCTGGAAGAGAATAAGTGGGATAAACCGACTTCCCGCGATAGCTGCCGAACGACCCTAAGTCATTCCCATTCGATCGTGCCGGGCGGCTTGGAGGTGATGTCGTAGGTCACCCGGTTGATGCCTGAGACCTCGTTGACGATGCGGGTGGCCGTGCGCTCCAGCACCTCCCAAGGGAGGCGGGAGATGTCTGCGGTCATGCCGTCCACCGAGGTGACGGCGCGGAGCGCACAGACGTCCTCATAGGTGCGCGCGTCGCCCATGACGCCCACCGTCTTCACCGGCAGCAGCACAGCGAAGGCCTGCCAGATGGAGTCATAAAGGCCGGCCTTGTGGATCTCCTCCAGCCAGATGGCGTCGGCCTTCTGCAGCACCGCGACACGCTCGGGCGTGACCTCGCCGGGGATGCGGATGGCGAGGCCCGGACCGGGGAAGGGATGACGCCCTACGAAGGCCGGCGGCAGGCCGAGCTCCCGCCCGAGCGCGCGCACCTCGTCCTTAAACAGTTCGCGCAGCGGCTCGACCAGCTTCAGCCGCATGCGCTCGGGCAGGCCGCCCACATTGTGGTGGCTCTTGATCACCGCCGAGGGGCCGCCGTGCACCGACACGCTTTCGATGACGTCGGGATAGAGGGTGCCCTGGGCCAGGAAGTCGGCGCCGTCGATTTTGGCGGCCTCGGCGTCGAACACCTCGATGAACAGCCGGCCGATGGTCTTGCGCTTGGTCTCCGGATCGCTGACGCCCTTCAGGGCGCCGAGGAAGCGATCAGATGCATCCACGTGGATCAGCGGGATGTTGTACTGGCCGCGGAACAGGGTGACGACCTGATCGCCCTCGCCGGCGCGCAGCAGGCCGGTGTCCACGAACACGCAGGTGAGCTGCCTACCGATGGCCTCGTGGATCAGGACCGCCGCCACCGAGCTGTCCACCCCGCCGGACAGGCCGCAGATCACCCGGCCTTGCCCGACCTGGGCACGAATGCGCGCGATCGCCTCTTCGCGGAACTTGGCCATCGTCCAGTCGCCCTTCAGGCCGGCGATGTGGCGGGTGAAGTTGCGCAGCAGCAGGGCGCCGCGGGGCGTATGCGCCACCTCGGGGTGGAACTGCACGCCATAAAGACGCCGCCCCTCGTCGGCTATGGCGGCGAAGGGCGAGCCTGGCGAGGTCGCCACGACGCGAAAGCCCTGCGGAATGGCGGTGATCTTGTCGCCGTGGCTCATCCAGACCGGCTCGGCCTGGCCGATCTCCCCCAAGCCCGCGAGCAGCGGGCTTTCGCCGACGATCTCGATCTCCGCGCGGCCGAACTCACCCCCGTGCCCCGCCTCCACCTGGCCGCCGAGCTGGCTGCACATGGTCATCTCGCCATAACAGATGCCGAGCACGGGCAGGCCACGGGTGAAGGTGGAGTCCGGCGCCTTGGGGCTCTCGACCTGAGCCGCACTCTCGGGGCCGCCGGAGAGGATGATGGCGGCGGGATCGAAGGTCTCCAGGAACAGGTCGTCCACCTTCTGGCAGGGGTGGACCTCGCAATAGACACCGTCCTCGCGCACCCGCCGGGCGATCAGCTGAGTGACCTGGCTGCCGTAATCGACAATCAGGACGCGCTGGTGGCCGGGTTTGGGGGGCGTAGGAGTGTCGCTCATGCCGTCCTTTCGAACAGGGCCAGGAAGAAGCCATCGGTCCCGCTCTGGTGCGGCGTCAGTTGGAGCCTGGAGCCGCCGCCCGCAAGCTCGGCCAGCCGGATGCGGGCGGCGTCGGTGAGGTCCGGCGCGTCCAGCACGCGCGCGATGGGCCAGGGCCGGAATTGCGGATGGTTCAGCTCGAAGGCCGCGGCCACCGCCTCGTTCTCCGCCGGCAGCACCGAGCAGGTGGCGTAAGCCAGCCGCCCGCCCGGCTTCACCAGGGCGCTGGCCTGCGCCAGGATGGATAGCTGCTGGCGGGCGAGGCGCTCCACCGTCTCCGCGGTCACCCGCCAAGTCCCCTCCGGATGGCGCCGCCAAGTGCCGGAGCCGGAACAGGGCGCGTCCACGAACACCAGGTCGGCGAGGTTCGGCAGGTCTTCGGTCCCCTGGCCCTCCGAGCCGATCCGCCGCACCTCGGCGCGCACACCCGCCCGCGCCAAGCGCGGCGCCATGGCGTCGAGCCGCTTGGGGTTCACGTCCAGCGCGATGAGGCGGGCGCCGGGGGACGCCTCCGCGCCGGCGCGCATGGCGGCTCCGAGCGCCAGGGTCTTGCCGCCGCCGCCGGCGCAGTAGTCCACCACGGTCATGCCTGGGCGGGCTCCGGCCAGGGCGGCGGCGATCTGGCTGGCCTCGTCCTGCACCTCCACCCAGCCGGTCTGGAAGGCGCGCCACCGGGTGACGTCGGCGGCGAGGTCGGCCGGCAGGCGCAGGCCCCACGCGCTGTAGGGCGTCCGCCCGGGCTCGACGCCGTCGATCGCCAGCAGCGACATCGCCTGGTCAACGCCGCCACGGAGCGCGTTGACGCGCAGGTCCAGTGGCGCGCGGGCGCCGGTGAGGGCCTGCGCCTCCGGCAGCCATTCGAGTCCGAACCGGGTCTGGAACATAGGGATGGCGAAGGCGGGAAGGCCCGCGGCGATCCAGTCCGGCGGAGGCTGCAAGGCGATGCGCAGCCGTTGACGCTCATCCTCGGTGAGAGGCGCGGGCCCATAGCCCTGGCCATCGGCCAGCGCCTCCATCCGATCGAGATCAAGCCCGTCCTGCAGCCTCAGGGCGCCGATCACCAAGGCGCGCCCGCTCTCCCCGCCCATGGCCCAGGCCAGCCGAGTGCGGGCGCGCAGCACGGCGTAGACCCGCTCGGCAATGGCGCGCCGGTCCTTGGACCCGGCGAAACGGTGCGCGCGTCCCCAGGCCCGCAGCACCTCCTCCGCCGGCGCCGAGCCGCCGCCGATGGCGTCCAGCACCTCGATGGCGGCGGCGAGCCGGGCCGCCGGCGTCAAGCGGGCCGCAGGACCGCGAACAGGATCAGCACCAATCCCAGCACGGACAGGATCCACGCCACCGAGCGCACCACGGGCACGCCGAAGGCATAGAGCGGCAGGTAGATGATCCGCATGACTAGGTAGGTCCAGGCGCCCCAGAGGGTCAGCGCGCCGTCGCGATGGGCGAGGTTGGCGATCAGCACGGCCGCCGCGAACAGGGGCAAGGTCTCGAAGAGGTTCTTCTCCGCCCGCTGCAGCCGGCCGGTCACCTTCCCCACCGGCGGACCCGGCTCGTCGCGCGGCCCGGCGTTGTAGCCGACGCCGGTCTCCCGGCTGCGCGCGGCGGCCGGCAGGAAGACCTGCACGATGGCCAGGACCAGGGTCCAGCCGAGAATCGAGAGTTCAGTGGTCATGCGTCAGCCCCATCGACTCAGAACGCCTTGGGCAGTCCGGCGTCCCTGAGCACCTTATTTGCAGTGTGGCGGGAGTCGATGTTCACCGGAACCATAAAGGGCGTCTCGATCCGAGGGCTGCGCCAGACATCGTGGTCGACCCTGCCGCGCCGCACGACCAGCAGCCCCCCTCCAGCAGCGCCTCGCGCACCAGACGCCCGTAGCCCCTCACGCCACGCGACGACGGGCTCGCGCGCTGGAGTGCGCGATGATCTCGAGGGGGATGCCGTACTCGTCCTGCTCGCCGGAGGCTTCCACCAGGTCGGCCACTGCAAGCGGCAACTGCTAACGCCGCTGCTCCACCGTGGCGGCCTCGACATTAAGGCCGGGGAGGTCGCTGGACTCCACGTACCAGACGCCAGCCTCGGCGTCGTATGCGGCCTTCACTACGACAAGCGTCATGCTGGTGATGTGCTCTCGCCCTTCAGGCTCTGTCAAATCCATGACCGCGTGGGTCGCCCTAGCCGCCCGTCGGATAGTTGGGCGCTTCCCGGGTGATCTGGACATCGTGGACGTGGCTCTCACGCAGGCCCGCTGCGGAGATGCGGATGAACCGGGCCCGCGCCTGCAGCTCCGGGATGGTCGAGGCGCCGGTGTAGCCCATGGCGGCGCGCAGGCCGCCGACCAGCTGGTGCAGGATGGCCGAGATCGGGCCCTTGAACGGCACCTGACCCTCGATGCCTTCGGGCACCAGCTTGAAGGTGTCGGCCACTTCCTTCTGGAAGTAGCGGTCGGCGGAGCCTTGCGCCATCGCCCCCACCGAGCCCATGCCCCGATAGGCCTTGTAGGAGCGGCCCTGGTAGAGGAACACCTCGCCGGGCGCCTCCTCCGTGCCGGCGAACATCGAGCCCAGCATGGCGACCGAAGCCCCCGCCGCGATGGCTTTGGCGAGGTCGCCGGAGAACTTGATGCCGCCGTCCGAGATCACCGGCACCCCGCTGTCCGCCGCCGCGCGCACGGAGTCGGCCACCGCCGATAGCTGGGGCACGCCGACGCCGGCCACGATGCGCGTGGTGCAGATGGAGCCCGGGCCGATGCCCACCTTGATAGCGTCCGCGCCCGCGTCGATGAGGGCGCGCGCGCCCTCATAGGTCGCCACGTTGCCGGCGATGACCTGGACGCGGTTGCTCTCCAACTTGATGCGCTTGACCGCGTTGGCGACGTGGATGGAGTGGCCGTGGGCGGTGTCGATCACCACCGCGTCCACGCCCGCATCCACCAGGGCCATGGACCGCTCGTAGCCCGTGTCGCCGACGGTTGAGGCCGCGCCGACGCGCAGGCGGCCCTTGTCATCCTTGGCGGCGGCGGGGTAGGCCTCGGACTTCTCCATGTCCTTGACGGTGATCAGGCCGACGGCGCGGAAGTCGTCGTCCACCACGATCAGCCGCTCGATCTTTCGGCGCTGCAGGATGGCGCGGGCCTCGGCCTGGGTGGCGCCTTCACGCACGGTGATCAGGCCCTCGGCCGTCATCAGGTCGCCGGCGGTGCGCGCGGCGTCGCTCTCAAAGCGTACGTCGCGGTTGGTGAGGATGCCCACCAGCCGACCGGTCTCGCGCTCCACCACCGGAAAGCCCGAGACCCGGCGCTGGGCCTTGATGGCGCGGATTTCGCCGAGCGGGGTGTCGGGGTGGATGGTGATGGGGTTGATCACCATGCCGCTCTCGTAGCGCTTCACCTCTCGCACCTGGTCGGCCTGCTCCATGACCGAGAGGTTCCTGTGGATCACGCCCATGCCGCCGGCCTGGGCCATGGCGATGGCCAGCCGGCTCTCGGTGACCGTGTCCATGGCGGAGGACAGCAGCGGGATGTTCAGCGCGATCTCGCGCGTCAGCCAGGTCGAGGTGTCCACCTGGGTCGGCATGTAGTCCGACGCGCCGGGTTCCAGCAAAACGTCGTCGAAGGTGAGCCCTTCGCGAATCTCCATCCGGAGCCTCCATTTTGCAGGCGGCATATAGCGGCCGCACACCTGGAGGGAAAGGCCGGTGGCCAGCCAGGGTCGCCCTGGCCAGGATCACCGACCCGGTCGATCACCGCAGGCGATGAAGTCGACCACAGCCTTGGCGGCGACCTCCTGCGCGCCCTGGCCGAGGTCCTCCAGCTCCAGCAATAGGCTGGGCGAGGCGCCCTCGCGGCCCGAGCGCCTGTAGGCGGGGTCGTAGTGCTCGGCGAGCAACTCGGCTACGAGAGCCTCGATCTCGCCTGCCCGGGCCATGGCCAGCCAGGCGTCCAGACGCTTGCGGCCGTGTCGGCCGGGCAGCCGCCCAAGCAGCTCGGCCAGCTGGTCAGGGTTGCGCGCCACGGGATCATAGGCGCGGGCAAGCGCCGCCACACGCGCTTCTACCGGCGCGCAGAGCTCGATCCGTCGACCGGCCTGCATGGCGCCCCAGAGCGCCGGCGGCAGGAACCGCTCCCCGATGCGGCTGGACTCGGCCTCCACCACGACCGGGCGCGTGGCGTCGAGGGCGTCCAGCGCGGCGGCCAGGCGGCTCTCGAACAGCTTCTGGCTGGGCTGGCCGCCCATCTCGCCGAACACCGAGCCACGGTGGGCGGCCAGCGCCTCCAAGTCCAACGTCTGCACGCCGCGGGCGGCCAACCGCGCCAGCAGGTCGGTCTTGCCCACGCCGGTGGGGCCGCCCAGCAGCACCACGTCCAGGCTCGGCGCCTGATCGTAGAGGCGGGCCACCACGCCGCGGCGGTAGGTGCGATAGCCGCCCTGTAGCACCGTGGTGCGCCAGCCCACCTGGGCCAGGATCAAGCCCATGGCCTGGGAGCGCTGGCCGCCCCGCCAGCAGTAGAGCAAGGGCGACCACCCGCCGATCTTGTGCCTCAGCGGCCCCTCCAGGTGGGCGGCGACGTTGCGGGCGATGTGGGCCGCTCCGATCCTGCGGGCGTCGAACTTGGAGGACTGGGCGTAGATCGTCCCGACCTCGGCCCGCTCGTCGTCGTCGAGCACCGGCAGGTTCACCGCGCCCGGCAGGTGGTCCTCGGCGAACTCGCCGGGGGAGCGGACGTCGATGACCTGGTCAAAGCCCGCGACGCCGCCGCTCAGGTCCTGCAGGGTCCGCAACATCAGCCCCGGATAGAACCTCCGGGCGACGCTGCGAAGGCCCTCGTCAGCGCATGCGGATCAGCCCCTCTCGCTGACGAAGGTGACCTTCACGCCGGGCTTCACCGCCTTGGACAATTCCTCGGCGTCCCAGTTGGTCAGGCGCACGCAGCCGTGGCTAGCCGTCTTGCCGATCACGTGCGGGTCGGGAGAGCCATGGATGCCGTAGTCGGGCGCGCTGAGGGCGATCCAGACCACGCCGACCGGGTTGTTCGGGCCGGGCGGGATGTGCAGCTTGCCGGCGTGCTTGGGACCCCAGGTGAGCTTGCTCGGGTCGTACATGTAGTCGGGGTTCTGCGAGACGCCGGTCACCTTCCAGGTGCCCTTGGGCGAGGGTCGGGTGGTGGAGCCCACTGTGGCGGGGAAGACGGCCACCACCTTGTGGCTGTCGTCATATGCGATGACTTGGGCCATCTTCTTGTTGACGTCCAGCGTCTTCACCTCGGGCAGTGCGCCCTGGCCCGGGTCGACCACCACGATCGGCGTGCCGGCCTTGGAGAGGTCCGCGCCGGGGTTCAGGGCCTGCAGGAACTGCTCGTCCATGTGGAAGCGCTGGGACAACATCTGCAGGGGCGAGGTGTAGCCCAGCGACTGCACCTTCGACATCTTGACGAAGTCCTCGCCCACGTTCGGCGCGAAGGGCCCGGCGGCGTCCTGCTGGGTGATCGTGTAGGTCTTCAGCACCGGCGCATTGTCCGCGGAGGTGAGCGACTTCCAGGTCGCCTCGTCCAGTTCGTCGGAGGGCTGCAGGCCGTGGGCCTGGTCGTAGGCCATGATCGCGTGCTTGACGTTCTCGCCCATGCGCCCGTCGATCACGCCGGGGCTGAAGGCGGCGCGGTCGAGCAGCACCTCGGCGCGGACCAGGGTGGGGCTGGGGGACTTGGTGTCCGGGTCCGCGGAGCCGGTCGCATTGCCGGCGACGTTGTCGTAGCCGTTGATCTCGTTGTCGCCGCCGGTCTCATTGCCGGAGGCCGCGGCGGCGCCGGCGGGCGCTGTGAACTGGGCGCCGTTGATCGCCTGCAGGCTGAGGCCGGAAGGCCCGGAGGCCGCCGCCTTGGTAGAGGCGTCGTCGGTGGTGTTCGTGGACGCCGTCTTGCCGGCTCCACCGCTGGTCGGGGACTGGGAGCAGGCCGCGAGCGTCAGCACGGCGGCCGAAGCCAAGAGCATACGGGAGAGGGTCATGGAACCTGCAAAGCTGGACAGCACCAAAACCCCCGGGGCCAACACGCGTTCCGGGAGGCTTGTGAAAGCCCCTTTATCCTCCCCATCGCAGATGGAGAGGTGTCAGCGAAGCTGACGGAGGGACCGCGCGAGAGCGCGGAGGCCACGTCGAAGGCGCTTCCGCGCTAACGCGCGGCCCCCCTTCGGCGGGACTCCCCCACGCTGTGGGGAAGATGAAGACCTCAGTCCGCCATGGCGGGCTCATTGCCGGCCTCGTCGTCGTCGAGCGACTCTTCCAGCAGGTCGCCCGCGGTGACGTCGATCTCGCCCGGGCGGGTCTCGCCGGACAGGCTCTCAATCTCGAAGATGATCTTGGCGTCCTTGAGGTCGACCTTGACGTGGCCGCCGCGCACCAGCCGGCCGAACAGGATCTCGTCGGCGAGGGGCTTCTTGATGTGCTCCTGGATCACCCGGGCGAGCGGGCGGGCGCCGTAGAGCTCGTCATAGCCGTTCTTGGCCAGCCAGTCGGCCGCATCGTCGCTAAGTTCGACGGTGACGTTGCGGTCGGCGAGCTGGGCCTCGAGCTGCAGCACGAACTTCTGCACCACGTGGCGGATGGTGTCCTGGGCCAGCGGCTTGAAGGTGACGATGGCGTCCAGGCGGTTCCTGAACTCCGGCGTGAACAGCCGCGTGATGGCCGCCTCGTCTTCACCCGTAACCCGGCCGCGGCCGAAGCCGATGCCGTTCTTGTTGTTGTCCGAGGCCCCGGCGTTGGTGGTCATGATCAGGACGACGTTCCTGAAATCCACCTTCTTGCCGTTGGAGTCGGTGAGCGTCCCGTGGTCCATCACCTGCAGCAGGATGTTGAACACGTCCTGGTGCGCCTTCTCGATCTCGTCGAGCAGGACCACGGCGTGCTTGTGCTGGTCCACCGCGTCGGTGAGCTGGCCGCCCTGGTCGTGGCCGACATAGCCCGGAGGCGCACCGATCAGGCGGGAGACCGTGTGGCGCTCCATGTACTCGCTCATGTCGAAGCGCAGCAGCTCGATGCCGAGCGTGTGCGCCAGCTGACGCGTCACCTCGGTCTTGCCGACGCCGGTGGGCCCTGAGAACAGGTAGGAGCCGATCGGCTTCTGCCCGTCACGCAGGCCCGCCCGCGACATCTTCATGGCGGCGGCGAGCTGGTGGATGGCGTCGTCCTGGCCATAGACGGCGCGCTTCAGGTCCTCCTCCAGGCTGCGCAGGCCCTCGGTGTCGGACTTGGAGACTGACTTGGTGGGGATGCGCGCCATCTTGGCGATGACGTTCTCGATGTCCTTGACGCCGAGTTTCTTCCTCCGCTTGGCCTCGGGCAGCAGCATCTGCGAGGCTCCTGCCTCGTCGATCACGTCGATCGCCTTGTCGGGGAGCTTCCTATCGGTGATATACTTGGCCGACAGCTCCACCGCCGCCTTGATGGCGTCGTCAGTGTACTTCAGCTTGTGGAAGTCCTCGTAATAGGTCTTCAGACCTTTCAGGATCTTGATGGTGTCGTCGAGCGTTGGCTCCACCACGTCGATCTTCTGGAAACGGCGGACCAGGGCGCGGTCCTTCTCGAAGTGTTGGCGGAACTCCTTGTAGGTGGTGGAGCCCATGCACTTCAGCGTGCCCGACGCCAGCGCCGGCTTCAGCAGGTTCGACGCGTCCATGGCTCCGCCCGAGGTGGCGCCCGCGCCGATGACGGTGTGGATCTCGTCGATGAACAGGATGGCGTTGGGGTGGCTCTCCAGCTCCTTCACCACCTGCTTGACGCGCTCTTCGAAGTCGCCGCGATAGCGGGTGCCGGCGAGCAGCGTGCCCATGTCGAGGCTGAAGATGGTCGCGCCCGCCAGCACCTCGGGCACGTCACCGGTGACGATCTTGCGCGCCAGCCCCTCGGCGATGGCGGTCTTCCCGACGCCCGGGTCGCCCACCAGCAGCGGGTTGTTCTTGCTCCGGCGGCAGAGCACCTGGATGGCGCGCTCCACCTCCTGCATCCGGCCGATCAGCGGGTCAACCTTGCCCGCGCGCGCCTTCTCGTTAAGGTTGACGCAATAGGCCTCCAGCGCCTCCCCGCCGGTCTTGGTGTTCTTCTCCTCGACGTTCTCCTCGGTGGAGGAGCCCTTCACGTTCCTGGGCTCCGACGCTCCGGCCTTCTTGGCGATGCCGTGGGCGATGAAATTGACCGCGTCGTAGCGGGTCATGTCCTGCTCCTGCAGGAAGAAGGCCGCGTGGCTCTCCCGCTCGGAGAACACCGCCACCAGCACGTTGGCGCCGGTCACCTCGTCGCGACCGGAGGACTGCACGTGGATCACCGCGCGCTGGATCACCCGCTGGAAGCCGGCGGTGGGCTTGGCGTCCTCGCCGTCGTCCACGATCAGGCTGCGCAGCTCGGTGTCGAGATAGTTGGTCAGGTTCTTCTTCAGCACCGGCAGGTCGACGTTGCAGGCGCGCATAACCGCGGTCGCCTCCTGGTCGTCGGCGAGGCTGAGCAGCAGGTGCTCCAGCGTCGCGTACTCGTGCTTACGCTGGTTGGCGTAGGCCACGGCGCGGTGGAGGGTCTCTTCGAGGTTGCGAGAGAAGGACGGCATGGGCGACTTCTCAATCCTTTTCCATGGTGCACTGGAGCGGGTGCTGATGGCGGCGCGCCGTGTCGACCACTTGCGCCACCTTGGTCTCGGCGACCTCATAGGTAAAGACGCCACAGACCCCCACGCCGTGCTGGTGAACGTGGAGCATGATCCGCGTGGCCTCCTCGCGCGTCTTGTTGAAGAAGCGCTCCAGCACGTAGACCACGAACTCCATGGGCGTGTAATCGTCGTTCAGGATCAGCACGCGGTACAGGGACGGCTTCTGCGTCTTCGGCTTGACCTGCGTGACCACTGCGGAGCCAGCGCCGCTTCCCCGATCCCCTGGCTTACGCTCGGCCATCCACACCTGTCTCCACGGCGCCCAACCAACTCCACCGCCGCGGATTAGATATGGGAATTACGGCGGGTTGGAAGCCCTTGACAAAAACGGCGTGAGATTAAGCTCGATCGGCGCCCATGCTTTCGGCGCCGGCCCCTTCGCCGCCGGTCGCGACGACGGGCCGGACAAAGAAAAAGCCCGGGACGTCTCCATCCCGGACCTCTAACGCCTACCTATGTAGTTGCGGCTCAGCGAGCGGACTGCATCGTCTCGGCGAGCGCGGTGGCGCGCTCGTTGAGCGGGCGGATGCTCTCCTTCACCACCGAAGACAGGACCTCGGCGGCCTTGTTCATCTCGGCGATGTAGGCCTCCATTGCGGTCTTGGCGAAGGCGGTCTGGAGTTCGATCAGCTCCTGCATGCTGCGCGCGGTGGACAGGGCCTTGGCCTGCTCGACCTGGCTCTCCACGGCCTTCTTGGTGTAGGCCATGGCGTGGCTGCCCAGCGTCTCGACACCCTTGGTGGCGGCGGTGACGCTCTCCACCACGGCTTCCAGGTTGCGCTTGTTTTGGGCGCCCAGCTCGTTCAGGGCGGTCATGGACTTCTCGACGCCGTCCTTGAAGGCGTGGTCGGTCATGGCGCTGGTGCGGCTCATGGCGTCGCGTATGACCTTGTCGCCAGCGAAGGCGGCCTGGTGCATGGTGTCGGCGGCGGCGTTCGCGCCTTCCTTGACGGTCTGCTCGGTCATCGTTTCAGCGCTCATGTCCATCTCGCGTCTCCTCGGAAGGTCAGGGCGACGCGAATGGCAGAGGCCCGCAGACAGGCCGGGTCAGCGTCGCTATGAGGTCTACTAACCGCAATCTGACACTCCCGTCAAGGAAAAATTGTGCAGCGCACAAATGTGCTATGCTGCATCGCATTTCGCTTTATGGATGCGACACGGGCGTCCTCACGCACTGTTTACCTTGGAGAAAGGTTGGACACTCATCATAAACCATAGTCGTAGGCGGTCGGGGGGCCGCCGGTTGAACAGAGACGGACGCACCTTGATGCCGCACCCCGCCCGCCGGCGCCCCGCCGGCATCGCCTGCGCCTTCGCTGCTCTGGCTGCGGTCTGCGCGCCTGCGATCGCCCAGGCGCAGGGCCTGTTCACCCAGCCGAAGTACGCCGCCATCGTGGAGGACGCCAACACCGGCGAGGTGCTCTATACCATGCGCGCAGACGCGTTGCGCCACCCCGCTTCCATCACCAAGATCATGACGCTCTATCTGACCTTCGAGGCGCTCTCGACCGGGCGCTTAAGGATGAGCGACGTCATCACCATCTCGCCCCACGCCTTTTCCATGATGCCCTCCAAGGTCTCCACCCACGCGGGCGAGCAGCTCACGGTGAGCGAGGCGATTCCCGCCATGACTGTGCATTCCGCCAACGACGTGGCGGTGGCCATGGCCGAGCGGCTGAGCGGCAGCGAGGGCCAGTTCGCCCAGCTGATGACCGCGCGGGCGCGGGAGCTCGGCATGACCTCCACCACCTTCGTGAACGCCTCCGGCCTGCCGCCGGACGGCGAGCAGATCACCACCGCGCGGGACATGGCGATCCTGTCGCGCGCGGTGATGCGCGACTACCCGCAGTACTACCAGTTCTTCGGGCTGAAGAGCTTCACCTACCGCGGCAAGCTGCTGCTGAACCACAACCACCTGGTGGCTAAGATGCCGGGCGTGGACGGGATGAAGACCGGCTACACCAGCCTGGCCGGCTTCAACCTGGTCGCGTCGGGCGTGCGCGACGGCCACCGCCTGATCACCGTGGTGCTGGGCGGCCCCTCCGTCGCCGCCCGCGACGAGAACGTGGAGGAGCTGCTGGACGCCGGCTTCACCGTCCTGAAGGGCCGCGCCTTCGGCCAGCGGATGCGCCTGGCCTCCCTGATCGCCTCGCCTGACGACATGAGCGGCCCGGTCACCCGCGCGCCCATCGAGATGGGCTCCGCCGACCAGCCCAACCTGCAGGTCGAGGTCCAGCCGACCATGCGCACCCTGCCGACCCTGGAGGCCGCCCGCAGTCTGGCCGAGCCGCCGGCCCAGGTAGCCGAAGCGCAGCCCGCGACCGTCGACTGCGCCTCCGCCCGGCGCGGACGCCATCGCCGCCACCGGGCGGCGGAGGCCTGCGGCGACCCCGCCGTCGCCAAGGCCGAGGCGCCCAAGGCCACTGCTCCTGAGCTGCGTCCGGCCAAATCCCGCGTCGCCAAGGTCAAGGCGGCCGAGGCGCAGGAAGACGCGCCGGCTAAGCCCTGCACCCCACGCCGTCATCATCGCCACGCCGCGGCCTGCGACGCCGACACTCAAACCGCCGTCGCCGAACCTGAGGGCGTCGTCAAATCGGCCAAGACGGACGCTGCGAAGAGCGGCGGCGGCGGGTTCATGATCCAGGTGGGCGCCTACAAGAACCACGCCCTTGCCGCGGGCCAGATCGAGAAGATCTCGCCCCTGGTGGCGGGCGCCGGCATGGTGGAGGAGGCCGGCGGCAACTACCGCGCCCGCTTCCGCGGGCTCAGCCAGAAGCAGGCCAAGGCCGCCTGCCACGCCCTGTCGGCCAAGGGTCAGGCGTGCATGGTCATGGGCGCCGGCTAGGCGGCGGACGGCTTGGCGCGGCGTTGAAAGCGGAGTCCGGGCCGGCCGCTAGACCACCGAGCCGCCGCGAAGCGCGCGGACGACGAAGCTGACCACCAGGAGCACCAGGAAGATCAGGAACAGCACCTTGGCGATGGTCGCCGCCAGGCCCGCCAGGGCGAAGAAGCCGAAGTAGAAGGCCGCGATCGCCACGATCGCGAACAGAAGCGCCCAACCCAGCATGACCGGTCTCCAGGCGACGCCGGCGGAGGCCGGCATCTCGGATTTGACAACGTGGCGCAGAAGGGCGCGTTCCGGGTGGCGCGGAAGGGCGCGTTCCGGCGAAGCTTGTCAGGCAGGGGCGACCGCCACCGGCAGCACCTCCGCAGCCCCGAAGGCCGTAAACAGCGCCGCCGGTCCCACACAGACCACCGACCCGCCCCGGGCGACCTCGTCGGCCACTGAGGCGGCGCTCACCTCCGCGACCCGGCTGACCGGCGCGTCCCGCCGGGCGAGCGCGACCAGCGCCGGCGCGATACCGTCGGCGACCACCAGGCGGTCGGCGCGGCTGAGCGTCTGCAGGGCGCGCAGGCTCAGGAGGTCTGGCGAGGCGGGGGGCTCCAGCAGGCTCAGCCGCCCGCCGCCGCCCGGA
>NZ_CAHJWH010000069.1 GCF_903642205.1 Caulobacter sp. S45
GGCGGCGGCGAGCGTTGCGTCAGATGCTCCCCCCCCGGGGGAGCTGTCGGCGAAGCCGACTGAGGGGGCCAGCGCCGCCCCCACCATCTGCTCCACCGTGGCGAGAGGGTCTTCGTTGCCGTCCGGCCCGGCGATTAATGGCAGCGCATCGTTCGCATGGGCGCGCACGTAGTAGCCGCCCATGATCCCCTGCAGCTCGGGGAACTCGCCGACCATGCCCGACGCCAGGTCCGCCTTGCAGAGCCTGGCGGCCGCCTCCGCCAGCTTCGGATCGGCGCCCACCAGCGGCGCGATCTCAGCTGCGAGCGCCGCGATCCGCTCCACCCGCTCGGCCAGGGTGCCGAGCTTGGCGTGGAAGGTGACGCCCTGCAGCTTCTGCGCCCAGCGGCCGAAGTTGTCGCCCTGGCGATCCTGATCCCAGAAGAAGCGGGCGTCCGACAGGCGCGCGGTCAGCACCCGGGCGTTGCCGTGGGCGATCACCGCGCCGCCGTCCTGGGGCTCGATGTTGGCCACCACCACGAAGTGCGGCGCCAGCTTGCCCGTGGCCGGGTCGCTCACGGCGAAGTAGCGCTGGTGCACGCGCATGGAGGTGCGGATCACCTCCGCCGGCAGGTCGAGGAAGCCCGCGTCCATGTCGCCCAGGATCGGCGCCGGCCATTCCGCCAGGCCCACCACCTCGTCCAGCAGGCCCTCGTCTCGCACCCACTCGAGCCCCCTAGCAGCGCACACCGCCTCCGCGCCCTCAGCGATCCGCGCCCGCCGCTCGGCGGGGTCGAGCACCACGTAGTGCGCGGCCAGCCGCTCGGCATAGTCGTCGAAGCCGGTCACCGCGAAGGGCGCGCGGTCGCGGCCCATGAAGCGGTGGCCCTCGGTGAGATCGCAGGCCGCGATCACGCCCGCGCCGGTCTCGATCTCCACCTGGACCACCTCGCCGTCGAGCAGGCACAGGATGCGCTTCAGCGGGCGCACCCAGCGCAACGTCCCCGCCCCCCAGCGCATGGACTTCGGCCAGGGGAAGCCCCGCACGATTGCCTCCACCATCTCCGCCACGATCTCGGAGGTGGCGCGGCCGCGGTGGTGCAGAGTGGCGTAGAGCTGGCCGTCGCGCTCGGTCAGTTGGTCGCGCGTCAGGCCGGTGGAGCGCAGGAACCCCTCCACCGCCTTGTCGGGGGCGTTGGCGCGCGGGCCGCGGCGTTCCTCGGCGCGGTCGGCCTGGGCGTCCGGCAGGCCGTCCACCGCCAGCGTCAGCCGGCGCGGGCCGGCGAAGCTGCGCATCGAGCGGAAGGCGAGGTCGGCTGTGGCGAGGCGCTCGCGCGCCATCCGCTCCAGGTCGCGCGCGGCCTGGGCCTGCATGCGCGCGGGGATCTCCTCGCAGAATAGTTCGAGCAGCAGGTCCATCAGGCGCCGCCGGCCACCCACGCCTCGGCGCAGGCCTTGGTCAGGTCGCGGATGCGGGCGATGTAGCTGGCGCGCTCAGCCACCGCGATCGCGCCGCGGGCGTCCATGATGTTGAACAGGTGCGACGCCTTCAGCACCAGATCGTAGGCCGGCAGCACCAGCGGCTGGCCCTGGCGGCCGCGGCTGGCCAACACGATGGGCGCCTGGCGCTCCATGTCCTCGAACTGGCGCCTGAGCGTGTCGACGTCGGCCACATCCAGCTCATAAGCGCTGAATTCCCGCTCATTCTCCAGGAAAACCTCGCCATAAGTGCAGCGCGCGTTGAACCTTAAATCGTAAACGCTCTCAACGCCTTGCAGGTAAAGTGCGAGCCTTTCCAGGCCATAGGTCAGCTCCCCCGCCACCAGCTTCACGTCCAGACCGCCCACCTGCTGGAAGTAGGTGTACTGGGTCACCTCCATCCCGTCGCACCAGACCTCCCAGCCGAGCCCCCAGGCGCCCACGGTGGGGTTCTCCCAATCGTCCTCCACGAAGCGGATGTCGTGGACGGACGGATCGAGCCCGATGGCGCGGAGCGAGCCTAGGTAGAGGTCCTGCAGGTCGTCCGGGTTCGGCTTCAGGATCACCTGGTACTGGTGATGCTGGTGCAGCCGGTTGGGGTTCTCGCCGTAGCGGCCATCGGCCGGGCGGCGCGAGGGCTGAACGTAGGCGGCGCGCCAGGGCTTCGGCCCCAGGGCGCGCAGGACCGTGTTGGGGTTCAGCGTGCCCGCGCCGACCTCCACGTCATAGGGCTGCAGGATCACGCAGCCCCGGTCGCCCCAATAGCGGTGCAGCGTCAGGATCAGGTCCTGGAAAGTCAGTGCAGCGCTCATGGAGACGGTGGCGGAGGCCCAAACGGAAGCCGGCGGACCATAGGGTCCGCCGGCTGGAGGGGCAAGGCGGCCGAGCCTGTCGAGCGGGCTTAGACGGCGGGCGGCGTCAGCACCTTGTCGATCGGGTAGATGATGCCGTTCGAGGCCGTCACGCCCGGCTGGAGCACGCTGGCGGTGTCGGCCTTGAGGGTCGGGCCGGAGCCGTCCAGGGTGATCGACTTCTTGGCGGCCGTGGGCACCTTGCCCGCGGCGTGGCCCATGACGTCGGTGGGCTTAATCGTGGCCGCCACCAGGTGGTAGGTCAGGATCGCCTGCAGCTGGGGCGGCGACTTCATCAGCATGTCCAGCTGGCCGGGCGGCAGGGCGGCGAAGGCCGCATCCGTCGGCGCGAACAGCGTCAGGTTGGGGTGAGTGGCGATCAGGTCCGTCAGGTTGGTGTCCTTCAAGGCCGCCAGCAGCTTTGTGAACTCGCCCGAGGCGGTCAGGGTGGCGATGATGTTGGACGCCGGCATGGGCCGGATCGGGGTAAAGCTCGCGCCGGACATGGCGCCCATGCTCCCGCCGCTCGTGGCGTCGCCGGTCATGTTCCCGCCCGTGTCGGAGGGCTGGGCCATGCCGCCCGTGGTGGGCGGCGGGGCGTAGGGCTGGGCGGCGCCGGCTGGCGACTGCATCGAGCCTGCGCCATTGGGCGAGTTCGGCTGCATGGAGCCGCTCATCGATCCGCCGCTCTGTGCGAGGGCGGACCCGGCCATCAGGGCGGCTGCAGCGGCCCCGGCCAACAGGCGTTCGAAGCGCATGAGGAAATCCTTGTCTGGCGTCGCGCCGGAGGCGGCGCGTCCCCTCGCCTACGCGGCCAAGCCCGTTCGGTTTCCGCCATCACGGGTTCGTGAACTTCCGCTTCAGGTCGCGGCAGGATCCCGGAAGGTGCAAGGGCGCACCCACCAGCCGGGCGCCTCGGCCGTCAAGCGATCCGCCAGGGCCCCGGCGTCCTCAGGCGTCTCGCAGAGGGCGAAACAGGTGGCGCCGGAGCCGGACAGACGCGCGAGCCGCGTCTCGGGCTGGCGCCGCAGCCGGTCCAAGACCTCGGTGATCTCGGGCGCGACGTGCTGGCCGGCCGGTTCCAGGTCGTTCCGACAGGGCCCCAGCACGGCCACCACCGAGGCGATGTCGGTGAAGGCTGGCGGCAGGACCGGCAGATCGGACGCGCCCTTCTCCCGCTGGGCGTCGTAGGCGCGGTAGACGAGCCC
Organism: Caulobacter sp. S45; assembly: GCF_903642205.1. Taxonomy (GTDB): domain Bacteria; phylum Pseudomonadota; class Alphaproteobacteria; order Caulobacterales; family Caulobacteraceae; genus CAHJWH01. The sequence continues at coordinate 3,518 of NZ_CAHJWH010000069.1, forward strand.
GGTCGGGCAGGCCACGCCGGGATTGACCAGGACCGCCGGCAGGGGCGGCAGACCGGGCGCAGGCGACAGCCGCTCGCCGCGGCCCAGCGCCAGCACCGGGCGGCCGAACAGGCAGGCCGGGCCGTCGGCGCCGAGCTCCGCGGCGATCGCCTCCAGCACCGTCTCGTCAGCATCGGGAACAAAGGCCTCCCGCACCAGGCGCAGCGCTGCGCCCGCATCGCTGGAGCCGCCGCCGAGCCCTGCGGCTACTGGCAGCCTCTTCTCCAAGGTCAGGCGAAAGGGCTCGGGCCGCACGCCGGACTGCTCGATCAGGCGGAGCGCCGCGCGCCAAGCCAGGTTGGCGGCCGGGTCCTCCCTGGCCAGGGCGGCGGCGAAGGGCCCGGTGAGGACGAAGCCGGTCGCCTCCGCCGGCTCCAGGCTAAGACGGTCACCGACATCGGCGAAGACCATCAGGCTGGCCAGCGGGTGGTAGCCGTCCGGGGCGAGCGGCGCGACGTGGAGGAAGAGGTTGACCTTGGCGGGCGCGAGCGCGCTGCGCCTCAAGGGCGGACGCTCCCGGCGGCCAGTGTGGGGCCGGCGGCGAGGCCGTGGGCGAGGCGGTCCTCGATGGCCGTCCGCGTGCTGGCGTCGGGCTCCAGCGTCAGCACCCGTCGCCACTGGTACTGGGCCTCCAGCCTGCGGCCGATGCGCCAGTAGGCGTCGCCGAGATGGGTGTTGATGTCGGGATCGGCGGGATCAAGGCTAGCCGCATGCTCAAGCTCGATCACGGCCTTTGGATATTGGCCGAGCCGGTAGTGGGCCCACCCGAGCGAGTCGATGAAGGCGCCTGACTCCGGCGCCAGGGCGTTGGCCTTCTCCAGCAGCGGCAGGGCCTGGTCCAGATGCTCGCCCCGGTCGGCCCAGGCGAAGCCCAGATAGTTCATCACCTCAGGGTCGTCGGGCTTGAGGCTGAGGGCGTGCTGCAGGTCGACCTGGGCCTCGCTCCACCTGCCCTCACGCTCGTAGGCGGCGCCGCGCAGGTAGTAGAGCCGCCAGTCCGCCGCTGTCGCGGGGGCGACCTGGGCGATCAGCCTGTCCAGGGTCTGGACCGCTTCGGGATAGCGTCCGTCATCGCGATAGAGATCGGCCAGGACCAGCGAGGTGTGGGGGTCGTCCGGACGGGCGGCGGCCAGGGCCTGGGCGGTGCTCAGGGCCTGGGGCTTCTGATCATCCTCCTGCAGGTCCAGGGCCAGGCGGCCTTGGGCGGTAGTGTATTCGGGGGAACTCGGCTTCACGTGGGCATAGGCGGCGCGAGCGCCGGGGATGTCGTGCTGGGCCTCCAAGGCGTCGCCGACCAGCACCCAGGCCTCAGACAGGTCTGGATCGAGGGTCAGCGCCAGACGCAGATAGGCCAGTCCCGCGTCGGGCTGCTTCTGGGCCAGCAGCAGAGCTGCAGGACCGACCAGCGCCTCGGCTGCCCGGGTGCGCAGCGATGGCGCGGGCGGCGGCGCTCCGCCTGCAGCGGCCCTCGCCCGGGCGGCGCTGAAGGCGGGATCGGTCGGGTCTTTGACCAAACCCTTCTGATAGAGCGCCAGGGCGTCGACACGGCGGCCGTGCCGCTCCAGATAGCCGCCGTAGGCGAGGGCGAACACGCCGCTGCGGCCAGCCTGGCTGGCGAAGGCCTCCTCGGCGCGGTCGAGCTTGCCGGCGCGTTCCAGCAGCAGGGCGTGGTTCAGCTGGCCGAACGCCTCCACCGCCCGGTCCGACCCTCCGACCGGCTGGGTGACCGCGACGGCCCAGTTCCCGTCTGCGGCCGCCGCCCAGGGCTGCAGCAGCGACGCCGCGGCCCAGTGCTCACCCATGGAGGAGGCGGACAGCCGCTGATAGGCGGCGTGGTTCTGGCTGTGGGCCAGCTCGACCACCGCCAGGGTGAGCTGGCCGAGGGCGTAGGCCGACACGCTCGACGGGTCGGAGCCGGGCGCTGTCTGCTGGGGCGCCAGGGCTGCGGCTCGCTCCACGTCGCCGGCGAGCAGGGCGGCGGCGAAGGCGTGCTGCTTCAGTTCAACCGTCTCAGGCGCCCGACGCGACGCCTCGCCGAAGAAGCCGGCCGCCGCCGCGGGCGATCCGTCGTCCAGGGCGGCCTCGCCCGCGAGATACAATCCGTAGACGGAGCTGTCCTCCGACGGCGCCTCCGCCACCCCCGTCATGGGGCCGCGGAGCTGCGGCCCGGAGGCGCAGGCGCCGAGCGCCAGGGGCAGGATCAGCGTGGCGAGGAGGCGCACCGGCACGGGCTTGGGCATGCGGCCAAAAGTCATGCTTTCCGCCGCCTCGCAAGCTTGGCGGCGGAGGCGACCCGCCCGGGCGGGCCTGTCACATGTTCGGGTAGTTCGGGCCCCCGCCGCCCTCGGGCGTCGTCCAGACGATGTTCTGCGAGGGATCCTTGATATCGCACGTCTTGCAATGGACGCAGTTCTGCGCGTTGATCACGAAGCGCGGGTCGTGAGCCGCGTCGTCCTGCACCACCTCGTAGACCCCCGCCGGACAGTACAGCCGCGCCGGCTCGCCGTACTTGGGCAGGTTCACCCGGATGGGGACGCTGGGGTCCTTCAGCTTCAGGTGGCTGGGCTGGTCCTCGTCATGGTTGGTGTTGGAGATGAACACTGAGGACAGCTTGTCGAAGCTGACCACCCCGTCGGGCTTGGGATAGACGATGGGGTCGTAGTCCTTGGCGAGGCCGGTCGAGGCCGCATCCGTCTTCTTGTGCTTCAGGGTGCCCAGGAAGGAGAAGCCGCCGGTCAGGTTGGTGACGGTCATGTCGACGCCCGCAGCGATCGTGCCCTTGAAGGTGCCGAGCCGGGTCAGGAGCGGCTTGGCGTTGCGCACCAGCATCAGCTCCTTCTTGATCTCGGAATGATCGTAGGCGAGTTGGTAGCCGTCCAGCGTGTCGCTGCTGCGCCCCGAGCGCAGCGCCTCGAAGGCCGCGTCCGCCGCCAGGATGCCGGAGCGCACCGCGTTGTGGCTGCCCTTGAGGCGCGGCACGTTGACGAAGCCTGCGCTGTCGCCCAGCAGAACCCCGCCCGGGAAGACCAGCTTGGGCACCGACTGCACCCCGCCTTCCACGATCGCCCGCGCGCCATAGGCGATCCGCTTGCCGCCTTTCAGGAATTTGGCCACCGCCGGGTGGGTCTTGAAGCGCTGAAACTCGTCGAAAGGCGATAGATAAGGGTTCTTATAGTTCAGGTGCACCACAAAGCCGATGGAGACGTAGTTCTCGCCGAAGTGGTACATCCACGAGCCGCCGCCGGTCTTGTCGTCCAGCGGCCAGCCGAGGGTGTGCTGCACCAGGCCCGGCTGGAACACCTCGTCGGGGACCTGCCACAGCTCCTTGATTCCCAGGCCGTACTTCTGCACGTCGGTGTCCTCACACAGGCCGTACTTGGCCTGCACCATCTTGGACAGCGACCCACGCACGCCCTCGGCCAGGAAGACGTAGCGGCCGCGGAGCTCGATCCCCGGCTGGTAGTCCGGCTTATGAGCGCCGTCCTTTGCAATGCCGAACATGCCAGCGACAACGCCCTTCAGCGCCCCGTCCTCGTAGACGAGTTCCGAGGCCGACATGCCGGGATAGACCTCCACTCCCAGCTCCTCGGCCTGGGTCGCCAGCCAGCGGCAGAGGTTGGCGAGCGAAGCGATATAGCAGCCGTGGTTCTTCATGAACGACGGCATGGGCAGCCAGGAAATGTCGGTGGCGCTGCGCTTGCCGAGCAGGATGAACCGGTCTTCCGTGACGGCGGTCTCCAGCGGCGCGCCTTTCGCTTCCCAGTCGGGGAACAGGACGCGCAGGCCCGCCGGATCGATCACTGCGCCGGACAGGATGTGGGCGCCGACCTCGGAGCCCTTCTCGACGACCGCGACCGAGACCTCTTCGCCGGCGTCGAGCGCCTTCTGTTTCAGCCGGATGGCGGCGGATAGGCCGGCCGGGCCGGCGCCCACGATGACCACGTCGTAGTCCATGGCCTCGCGCTCGATGCGCGCCTCCGCATGGCCCAGCTCGTCCTCGACCTGTTCGGCGGACATCCCTATGCTCTTTCTTTCGGTGGCTTGACGCTTGCGTCACCTATCTGAACCTGGAAGGGCGCGGGTCAAGGCCCCGACGAGTAGATAAGCTGAGCGCAGATAGACGCGGATGACCCCCGCCGCCCCTCACCCCCTGAGCGGCCTCCTCGCCTTCTGGGCCGAGGCGGGAGTGGAGTTCGCCTACGACGACGCACCCGTAGATCGGCTAGCCGAAGGCGCACGCCGACTGGCGCCCAAGCCGCCGCCTCCGGCCGTGAACGCCAAGCCGGCCGCGCCCTCGCGCACGCCGCTCGCCGCCCATGACGCCGAGGCCTTCGACCTCGCCAAGGCCGCGGCCGCCCGGGCCATCGACCTGCCGGCGCTCGAGGCCGCTGTAGCCGCCTTCCCATGGGGCGGGCTGAAGGCCCGGGCCGCACGCACCGTCTTCGCCCGCGGCCCGGCGAACGCGCCGGTCATGCTGATCGGCGAGGGTCCGGGGGCGGAGGAGGACCAAAGTGGCGAGCCCTTTGTCGGCCGCTCCGGCCAGCTGCTCGAACGCATCCTGGCGGCCGGCGGGCTGGAGGGTCGGGTGTTCATCACCAACACTGTCTTCTGGCGTCCGTCCGCCGACCGAACGCCCTCTCAGGCCGAGCAAGCCATGTGCCTGCCCTTCGTGGAGCGGGCCATCGCCCTGGTGAAGCCGCGCATTCTGCTGCTCGCAGGAGGCGCCTCGGCCAAGCACATGCTGCGCCGGAGCGAGGGCATCCTCAGCCTGCGCGGCCGCTGGTTCGATTGGACGCCGGAGGGCGGAGGCGAGCCTATCCCCGCCCTGCCGATCCTGCACCCGGCCTTCCTGCTGCGACAACCCGCCGCAAAGGCGCACGCGTGGCAGGATGTCCTGACGCTCCTGTCAAGACTTGATCGGTCAACCTAGCTCCGTCACCGTCGCCCGAGCTTGATACCGACCCCCAGCTGATCTGGGACCACGTGCACCTCGCCACCCACGCGTAACTCTCCCGGGGCGAGCGGCCGAGCGGAAGGCAGCTTAATGGCGATAGCGAGACTTGGCGCCGTACGGCGTCCGTGCGCGCGATCCTGGATCGCCGCCGCAGCCCTCGCCCTCGCCGCCGCCTGCCAAGCCCCCGCCGCCCTGGCGAACACGCCCTCCCCCGCCCTCGCCGCCCCGCCGTCCATCGACGCCTCGCTGAAGGTGCTGAACGCCACCGACGCCCAGCACTACGGCGAGGCTTTCGCCGCCATGCACCGCGGCGACTTCGCCACGGCCAGCGCGCTGGCGGGCTCGGTCGCCGATCCGTGCCTGAGAGGACGGCTGCAGGCAGCCCGGCTGCTGAACCCCGACTACCGCGCCTCCTACGCCGAACTCAGCGGCTGGATGCTGGCCAACGCCGAGCTGCCCGAAGCCCAGCGCGTCTACGACCTGACCCTGAAGCGCAAACCGGCGTCGGCGCCCTCGCCCCGCCAGCCCCTGTCGGCCGCCGCCGACGTTCCGAGCGCCGTGAGCCTGGGCGAGCGGGTCTCGCGCAGCCTGCAGGTCCGCCCCGCCGCCGAGAGCCGCGGACAGGCGTCCGCGCGCGAGGCCTTCTACGCCGGCGACATGGATCGCGCCTACGCGCTCGGAGAAAGCTCAGGCGAGCGCTGGATCGCCGGCCTCTCCGCCACGCGGCTGAAGCGCTACCCTGAGGCTCTGCACGCGCTGGAGCCTCTGTCCGCGGACGTGCGCCAGAGCCCCTGGACCCGTTCCGGCGCCGCCTACTGGGGCGCCCGAGCAGCGCTCGCGGCCGGTGAGACCGACCACGCCCGGTCCTTGCTCAAGGTCGCCGCCCGCTCGCCGGACACCTTCTACGGCCTGATCGCCGCGCGCGAGCTGGACCGGCTGTCGGTGAAGGCCCCCAAGGCCGACGCCATCGCCGACCTGCTGGACGCCACGGGCCTCGACCCCGCCGCCAATTCCGCCTTCGTCCACACCGACCCCGCCGCGCGCCGCGCCGCCGCCCTAATCCAGATCGGGCTGCCGCTTGAGGCCGGCGAGGAGCTGCGCACCGCCATGGCCACGGCCAACGAGGCGCAGCGGCCAAAGCTCACCGCCCTCGCGATCGCCCTGAACGCCCCGCTCGGCGGGCCCGACCCCGCTAAGGCCGGCTGGGCTCGGTTCGACATGGGCTCCTTTCCCACACCGGTGCTGACGCCCGCGGGCGGCTTCATCATCGACAAGGCGCTGGTCTATGCCCTGGTCCGCCAGGAGAGCCGCTTCAACCCCAACGCCGCCAGCGGTTCGGCCTACGGCCTGATGCAGCTGACCGCAGAAACCGCCGCGCGGCTAGCCGGCGACGAGACGCTGCGCCACAACCCCTCCGCGCTGCGCGACCCCGCCCTGAACCTGAAGCTTGGCCAGGCCTACGTCGCCAAGCTGCTGGGCGCCGTGCAGGGCGACGTGCTGAAGGCCGTGGCCTCCTACAACAGCGGCCCCGGCGTGGTTCAGAAGCTCGCCGCCAGGATGGGCGGCGACGCCGACTCGCTGATGCTGGTGGAGAGCATGCCGAGCGGCCAGACGCGCGACTACGTCCAGCGGGTGATGGCCTACTACTGGACCTACCGCCAGATCTTCGGCCTGGACACGCAGACGCTGGGGGCCGACAGCCCCGGCGCCAAGGCCGTGAGCCTCGCGGCGTTCTGAAGCGGCCAAGGAGCGCGCCCCTCACCTCCGCCCTCATCCTGAGCTTGTCGAAGGATGAGGCGACTGCTGGCGGCGCTCCTAGCTAACCGAATGCCGCGTCACTTCGTTCTTGTTATGTTCGTCCGCTTTGGTAGCGTGCTTTCATGGCAACGCTGGTCCAGCCCCTGCGCGGCCGGGGCGCCAAGTCCAACGCCTCGGGCCGCTATGAAGCGCTGAGCATCCAGGCCTTCGACGACGGCTGGGAGCCGGACGAGCCTCCGCCGACCAAGCTCGCCACCAGGCTGACGGCGGAGGCTGCGCGGGTGATCCTGACCCGCAACGACAGCCCAGACATCAGCTACGACCGCTCGATCAATCCCTACCGCGGCTGCGAGCACGGCTGCATCTACTGTTACGCCCGCCCCGCCCACGCCTATATGGGCCTGTCGCCGGGCGTGGACTTCGAGACCAGGCTGTTCTTCAAGCCGGACGCCGCGCGCCTGCTCGATCGCGAGCTGTCCGCCAAGACCTACGTCTGCAAGCCGGTGCACATCGGCGGCAACACCGATCCCTACCAGCCGGCGGAGAAGGGCCTGCGCATCACCCGCAGCGTCCTGGAGGTTCTGGAGCGGTTCAACCATCCCTTCAGCATCATCACCAAGTCGGCCCTGATCATGCGCGACGCCGACATCCTGGCGCGGATGGGACAGGCCGGGCTGGCCCGCGCCTTCGTGTCCATCACGACGCTGGACCGCAAACTCGCCCGCTCCATGGAGCCCCGCGCCGCGACGCCGGGCCGAAGGCTCGAGGCGGTGCGGGCCCTCGCTGATGCGGGCGCGGTGGTGGGCGTGCTGTTCGCACCCGTGATCCCGGGGCTGAACGACCACGAGCTGGAGGCCGTGCTGGAGCAGGCCAAGGCCGCCGGAGCCTCCAGCGCCAGCTACGTCGTCCTTCGCCTGCCGCGGGAGATCAAGGACCTGTTTCGCGAGTGGCTTGAGGCCGAGCGGCCCGCCCGCGCCGCCCGGGTCATGTCGCTGGTGCGCCAGATGCGCGGCGGCAAGGACTACGACCCCGACTGGGCGCAGCGCATGAAGGGCTCCGGCCCGGTCGCCGACCTGATCCGCCAGCGCTATCGCCGCGCCTGCACCTCGCTGGGCCTGGTCAGCGAGCGCACGCCGCTCCGCACCGACCTGTTCCGCCCCCCGGCCAAGCCCGGCGACCAGATGGACATGTTCGCCGCCGGCCGCTGACCCACCGCAGGGCGGCCTTGATCGCTGCGCCGCCGCCTGGTCAGAGGCACGATGCCGCAGGCCGCACCCAAGCCGCCGGTGTCAAGGCGTCCACCCCAGCCCCTGCCCATCGAGCAGGAGGGATGCTATTCCGCCCTTGCGCTGCGCCTCAGCCGGCCGCCGCCTCCAGCTTGTCCTGGGTGCGGGTCAGGAAGTCGGCGGCGTCGTGGCGTTCGCGCAGCTGGCTTGCGGGATCGCCCATGACGCGGTTGACCATGCGGCCCCGCTTCACCGCTGGACGCTCGGCGATGGCGTCGGTCCAGCGCTGCAGGTGCCTGTAGTCCTGCACCTGCAGGAACTCGCCCGCCTCGTAGACCAGGCCCTTGGCGAGCGCGCCGTACCAGGGCCATACGGCCATGTCGGCGATGGTGTAGTCATCGCCCGCGAGGTAGGCGTGGTCGGCCAGGCGCCTGTCGAGCACGTCGAGCTGGCGCTTCACCTCCATGGCGAACCGGTCGATGGCGTATTCGATCTTCACCGGCGCATAGGCGTAGAAGTGGCCGAAGCCGCCGCCGAGATAGGGCGCGGACCCCACCTGCCAGAACAGCCAGGACAGGCACTCGGCCCGGGCGGCGGGCTCGGTGGGCAGGAAGGCGCCGAACGTCTCGGCCAGGTGCATCAGGATGGCGCCGGACTCAAACACCCGGATCGGCGTCGGGCCGCTGCGATCGAGCAGGGCGGGGATCTTGGAGTTCGGGTTCACGCCCACGAAGCCGCTGCCGAACTGGCCGCCCTCGCCGATGCGGATCAGCCAGGCGTCGTACTCCGCCCCCGCGTGGCCGAGCTCCAGCAGCTCCTCCAGCATGACGGTCACCTTCACGCCATTGGGCGTGGCCAGCGAGTAGAGCTGCAGGGGGTGGCGGCCGACGGGCAGGTCCTTGTCATGGGTGGGGCCTGAGACCGGACGATTGATGTTGGCGAACTGGCCGCCGTTCTCCCTGTTCCATGTCCAGACCTTGGGCGGGGTGTAGGCGGCGGCGGCGGTCATCGGGCGCTCCAGGCGAGTGCGGAAGAGGGCCGGCCTACTTGGCCTCGCCCCCGAGATTGATGAACGGCGTGGCGCCGGAGGTGACCTGGGGCAGGTGGCCGTCCCACTTTTCGATGGCGCGCAGCTTCAGCACCTCGGGGTTGGCGCGGAGCGCCGCGCCCTGCAGGTTGGTGGCGGTCGCGTCGCCCTGGGCCTGGGCGATCTGCTGCTGGGCGCGGGCCTGGATGACGGCCACGTTGGCCTGTTCCTTCAGCGCGTTCTGCTCGGCGGCGATCTTGCCCTCGATCTGGTTCCGAACCTGGTCGGGCAGCTCGATGTTGGAGGTCAGATACAGCCGCTCGATCACTAGGCCGAAGGGCGCGAAGAAGGCACGCACGTCGCCCTCCGACAGGGTGGCGAGCTCGGCCTTCTTGGGCCCGTAGATCTCCTCCACGCCGTAGGTGGAGGCGCGCCGCACGATGGCGTCGCGCACGGCGTTGCGGACCGGACCGGCGATGATGCCGTCCATGTCGGTGCGGTACTTCTGGAACAGGATGGGCGCCTTGGAGGGGTCGACGTGCACGCTCACCGCCACGTCGGCGGCCATGGACAGCCCCTCCTTGGACTGGAAGTGGAAGGCTTCGTCGGTCGCCGCGCCCTCGTTGTGGGAGGCGGTCCAGTTGTAGGTCTGGGTGAAGATCGGGTAGGAATAGATCATCTGCGAGAAGACGGTCCAATAGTAGCCGACCCCCAGCGCGGTGTTCTCGACGCCCGCATTGGAGCCGAGGTTATCCACCCGCACGCCCACATGGCCGGGCTTGACCTGGGTGCAGGCGCTGAGCGCCAGGGCGGCGACCGCGAGCGCCAACGGGTTACGCATGGGGGTCGTCCCTCCTCGAGATGTTGATGATGCGGGCTGTCGGGGAGCGGCGGTCGCGGCGGCGTCGCAGGGACGAGAGCAGGATGAAGCTGAACCAGACGATGACGAAGGCGCCTGCGATCAGCAGCACCGCGGCCAGGATGAGGGCCGGGGTGCTGTGCAGGTCGACCAGCCAGGGCCCTACGACCCGTAGCAGCACGAAGGCCGCGATCACCAGCCCCACCGCCTGCAAGGCCTTGACCAAGACGTAACGATCCACCCGACGACCCCATTTGTGCGCCGGGACTGGCTCTACACCAGCCACCGGACCGTGTCCTGGTTCTGCGCTGAAGGCTGTAACCGGCGAGCGGCCCTCTGGGGTCAGCGATCTCTGGTCTTAGCCGCCTCCAGCGTCTCGCGCACCCGGGCCAAGGCGGCGTCGGCCGGCGCGGTCTCGCCCAGCATGCTGAAGGTGCGGTAGAGGGCGAAGGCGCAGTGGCCGTGGACGGTGGCCACGAGCGAGCGGGTCAGCGCCAGCACCGCCTCCGCTGCGGCCTCGGGGAGCTCCCGGGCGACCTCGCCGGCCGCCACGCTCATCAGGTCGGCGGCCAGCGCCTGGTACGACTCCGGCGCCGGGCCGCCGTCGGCCATGTGGTGCTCGTAGATGGCGATCCAGGCCTTGGGGTTGTCGCGGGCGAACTCGAAGTAGCCGCAGACAAGCGCCCTGATCCGGTCGTCTCCCGCAGCCGCCAGCCGGTCCCGCAGATGCTGCGCCCACAGCGCCAGGGTGCGGGCGTTAAGGGCGAGCATGAGGCCGTCATAGCTGCCGAACACGTTGTAGAGGGTGCCGATGGAATAGCCGACGCGCTTGGCCACCTCCCGCGCCGAGAAGCGCGCCAGCCCGGTCTCGGCCAGCTGCCTGCGGCCTTCGGCGACGAACAGCTCTTCGAGTTCGATGCGCGTGTGATCGGAGCGACGCCCCATCCGGCCCTCAATTAGACACCGCTCAGAATTTAATTGAACGGTGATCATTTCTGGTGTTCGATGACGTTGCGGTCAAGCGGAATCCTCCGTTCGCCCTCGGGAGCCACCTCGTGCCCCAGTCCTCCTCGGAACTGTTCCTGCTGGGCAAGCGGCGGTTCGCGCCGCTGTTCGTCACCAACCTGCTCGGCGTGTTCAACGACAACCTGTTCAAGACGGGCCTGCTGGTCATGGGCAGCTACGTCATCTACCGGGCGGACCCCACGAAGTCGGCGCTGCTGGGCACGCTGGCGACGGGCGTGTTCATCCTGCCCTTCTTCCTGTTCTCCGCGGTGGCCGGCCAGATGGCCGATGCGTGGGAGCGCGCCAAGATGGTGCGCCTGGTCAAGCTGGCCGAGGTCGCCATCATGGGGCTGGGGCTGGCGGGCTTCTGCACCCAGTCGATCGGCCTCTTGCTCGCCGCCCTGTTTTTGATGGGCGTGCACTCCTCGGTCTACGGGCCGCTGAAGTACGCCATCCTCCCCCAGCAGCTGCACGAGGGCGACATCCTCGGCGGCACCGGGCTGATGGAGGCCGGCGGCTTCGTCGCCATCCTGGCCGGCCAGCTGGCCGCGGGCCTGGTGGCGCCCTGGCAGGCGGGGGCGCTGGCCTGCGCG
>NZ_CAHJWH010000070.1 GCF_903642205.1 Caulobacter sp. S45
TCGATCCCGAGGCGCCGCGGGTCATCGACGCCGCGGCCCTCCTGTCGAAGTCCAAGAACTCGCCCTTCGACGGGCGCAGGCTTCAGGGCGAGGTGCGCCTGGCCGTGGTGGACGGTCGCATCGTGCACGGCGGCCTGGCATGAGGCTAGCTGGGACGCTGGTGGTTGGGTTGGCCCTGGCCGGCCTCGCCTTGCAGGGCTGCGCCTCCGCCTCCCAGAGGTGCGGCCTGGTGGCCTGTGGGGTCGAGCGCGACGCCCTGCTGCAGGTCACCGCCGCCCAGCTCACCGCGCCCGCAGGCGGCATCTCGGTCTACGACATACGCCATTATCCCGGAGCCACCGTGGCCTGGCGCGCCCGCAACGCCGGCCGCGACTACCAGTGCCGCGAGGCCCGGGACGCGGCGGACCCCTCCCGCGTGCACTTCGTCTACTGCCGTCCCGCCACCTGAGCCCAGATGCGGGGACGGCGCCGTTCCACTTGCCAGCGGCGAGAAAGCCTGAGAGCATCGGGCCATGGCGTCCAAGGTGCAGATCGGCCTCCTCGTCCTGCAGGCTGTCCAGCTGGCCTTCATCCTGCTTCACGACTGGGCGCCGTTGGGCCGGCTGAACAACCTCGCCGCGGTGCGCGCCAGCGATCCACCAGCCAAGCTGCTGCGGGTCACCCTGCTCAGCGCCCTGCCGTTCGCCCTGGTCTTCAGCGCCACCTGCGTCTACGGAACGAAGCCCTGGCCCATGTGGCTGCGCACTTGGCTGTTGTGGACCTACATCGCCGCCGCGGCCGGGGCGGTCATCGCATGGTGGGGGCCATATCTGTTCTGGCGAAGCCCGGAGCGGGAGGCGCGCTACCGCATCCGCTTCGCCGGCACGTTGAAGGTGCTGCCGGAACGGCGCGGCATCTCCCCAGACCTTCTCCACATCCTCTTCCACCTCTGCATCGTGTCGACCCTGGTCCTGATCCTGAGATTGTAGCCGCAGCCCATCACGCCTCCTCCAGATAGAGCACGCCCGGCGCGGTCTTCAGCGCGCCACGGAGGGCGGCGTCAAGGCTGAAGCGGCCGGGCAGCTTAAGCTCGATCTCGCAGCCGCCGTCCATGGCCGCCACCACGCAGACCTCGCCGCCGCGTTGAGTGCTCGCCGTCTGCAGCCGCCGCTTCAGGGCCTCCACCGCTGTCCGTTCGGGCGTCATGTAGACCCGCAGGCCCGAGGCGGAGTCAGCCACCACCGTGTCCAGCATCTCCGCGTCGTCGCCGAAGAAGCGCAGCTCGCCCTCGCGGCCCTTGCAGCGGACCTTGACCAGCAGCACGCGGCCGGGCTCCAACAAGTCGCGGCATTTGCGCAGCGTCTCGGGCGGGAACAGCACCTCGAATTCGCCGGTGGGGTCGGACAGGGTGACGAAGGCGAACTTCTCGCCGGCCTTGGACGGCCGCTCGGACTTCCTGCGCACCACGCCCGCCATGCGGAAGGCCTCGTGCCCCGCCTCCGCCAGCTGCGCCGCCTCGGCCAGCAGCGTGGTGCGCTTGCGGCGGAGCACTTCGGAGAGCTGCTCCAGCGGATGGCCGCTGAGATAGAAGCCCACCGCCGCCAGCTCCTCGTCCAGCTGCTGGGTGTGGGTCCAGGGCTCCACCGGCTGAAGGCGCGGGCGCGCGGCGCCGGTGTCGTCGCCGAAGAGGTTGACCTGAGAGGATTGCCGTTCGGCGGTCATGCTCTGGGCATAGGCCATCAGCTGGTCGGCGCAGGCGACGATCTGCGCCCGGTTGGGGTGCAGGGTGTCGAAACCACCGGCCCGCGCCAGGTTCTCCAGCGCGCGCTTGTTCACGCAACGGGTGTCGATCCGTTCCAGGAAGTCGAACAGGTCGGCGAACGTCCCGCCCTCGCGCCGGACCTCGGCTACGTGCTCCATGGCGGCGAAGCCGACGTTGCGGACCGCGCCCAGGGCATAGAGCACCTCCCCGTCCTTCACCGCGAAGTCGGCCGAGGAGCGGTTGATGTCGGGGGCCCGCACCTTGACCCCGAAGCGACGGGCGTCCTGGTAGAACACCGCCAGCCGGTCGGTGTTGGACAGGTCCAGGCTCATGGAGGCGGCGAAGAACTCCACCGGCGTGTTCGCCTTCAGCCAGGCTGTCTGGTAGCTGACCAGGGCGTAGGCGGCCGCGTGGCTCTTGTTGAAACCGTAGCCGGCGAACTTGGCCACCAACTCGAAGATGGAGCCGGCCTGGTCGGGATCGACGCCCTTCTCCGCCGCGCCGGACGCGAAGCGGACCTTCTGGGCGTCCATCTCCTCCTTCTTCTTCTTGCCCATGGCCCGGCGCAGCAGGTCGGCCTCGCCCAACGAATAGCCGGACAGAACCTGGGCGATCTGCATCACCTGTTCCTGGTAAATGATGACGCCGTAGGTCTCCTTGAGGATCGGCTCCAGGGTGGGATGCAGCATGTCTGGTTCGCGCCGTCCGTGCTTGCAATCGATATAGGCCGGGATGTTGTCCATCGGCCCGGGCCGATACAGGGCGCCGAGGGCGGTGATGTCCTCGATGACTGTGGGCTGCAGCTTGCGGAGGGCGTCGCGCATGCCCTGGCCTTCGAATTGAAAGACCCCGACCGTCTGGCCTGAGGCGAACAGCGCGTAGGTGGCGGGATCGTCCAGCGCCAGGGCGTCGAGGTCGAGCAAGCATCCGCGCGCCTTCAGGTGCTGCACCGCCCGGTCGAGCACGGTGAGGGTCTTCAAGCCCAGGAAGTCGAACTTCACCAGGCCTGCGGATTCCACCCATTTCATGTTGAACTGGGTGGCGGGGATGTCGGACCGCGGGTCGCGGTAGAGCGGCGCGAGCTGGGTCAGCGGCCGGTCGGAGATCACGACGCCCGCGGCGTGGGTGGAGGCGTTCCGGTAGAGCCCCTCCAGCCGCAGCGCCACGTCCAGCAGGCCTGCGACGGAGGGGTCGTCCTCGCGCGCCTTCTGCAGCCGCGGCTCGATCTCCAGCGCCTGGGCGAGCGTCACCGGATTGGCGGGGTTGGCCGGCACCATCTTGGCGAGGCGGTCGATCAGGCCCAGCGGCAGCTGCATGACCCGCCCGACGTCGCGCAGCACGGCGCGCGCCTGCAGCGTGCCGAAGGTGATGATCTGGGCGACTCGGTCCAGGCCGTACTTCTGCTGGACGTAGGTGATGACCTGGTCGCGCCGCTCCTGGCAGAAGTCGATGTCGAAGTCGGGCATGGACACCCGCTCCGGATTGAGGAACCGCTCGAACAGCAGGCCGAAGCGGAGCGGGTCGATGTTGGTGATGGTGAGCGCATAGGCGACCAGCGACCCCGCCCCGGACCCGCGGCCCGGACCGACGGGGATGCCGTGCGCCTTGGACCACTTGATGAAGTCCGCCACGATCAGGAAGTAGCCGGGAAAGCCCATCTGCGAGATGACGGCGACCTCGCGCTCCAGCCGCGCCCAGTACTCGGCCTCAGGCGCTGCGGGCGGGTGGGCGAGCAGGCGCGCGCGAAGCCCTTCGCGGGCCTGGTGCGCCAGCTCCTCGGCCTCCGTGCGGCCGGCGCCGGTGTCGAAGCGGGGCAGGATCGGGTCGCGCCTGGAGACCAGGAAGGCGCAGCGCCTGGCGATGTCGAGGGTGTTGTCGCAGGCCTCGGGCAGGTCGGCGAAGGCCTCGCGCATCTCGGCGGCCGAGCGGAAACCGTGAAGCTCGGTGACCTTGCGCCGCTCCGCCTCGCCCAGGAAGGAGCCATCGGACACGCAGAGCAGGGCGTCGTGCGCCTCGTGCATCGAGGCCTCGGTGAAGTAGGCGTCGTTGGTGGCCACCAATGCCGCGTCGTTGGCGTAGGCCCAGGCCACCAGTCCGCGCTCGGCGGCGGCCTCTATCGGCTGCCCGTGACGCTGCAGCTCGACGTAGAGGCGGTCGCCGAACGCCGCCTGCATGCGGGCGAGCGCCGCGTCGCCCTCACCCGCCTTGCCCGCGGCGTAGAGTGGGTTCACTGGGCCGTCGGGGCCGCCCGACAGCAGGATCAGCCCCTCGCCGTGCGCCTCCACCGCCGTCCAGGGCACGCAGGGCTCCTCGCCCTCCCCCTCCAGATAGGCCATCGACGACAGGGTGCAGAGGTTCAGCCAGCCCGCCTCGTCCTTGGCCAGCAGAACCAGGGTCGGACAACGGGCCCAACGTTCCGGCGGCCCCTCCCCGATCCCGGAAACCGGCAGGGCGCAGCCAATGATCGGCTGCGCCCCTTTGTCCTTCATGTACTGAGAAAACTCCAGCGCGCCGAACAGGTTGGCACGGTCGGTGAGGGCTGCGGCGGGCATTCCGGCATTGACGCAGAGGCCGGCGATCTCGGCGGCCTTGATGGCGCCCTCCAGCAGCGAATAGGCCGAACGGACCCGCAGGTGGACGAAGCCGCCCTGCGTGGAACCCATGCCCCCTCGCAGCGCCGCCTCGGCCATCATCGCCTCCGTCCCGTCGTGGGCCTCAGCGACTCAGCCCACGAGCTGCACCGCTGCACAGACCATCCAGACGAAGCCGCCCACCGAGGCAAGGGCTATCGAGTCGCGCGCCAGACGGATCATCCGGATCTCCCAAGTTGCCACTTTGTTCTCTTCTGACTTCGTACGGCTGTCAAGCCTCGCTCCGGGCGCGTATCGCTTCTGCATGGGGTCGATGTTCAACCAATGGGTCGACGGGCAGCCGTGGTGGATGACCCTGCTGCTGCTGCCCGCCATCGTGCTCGGCGCGGTGGCGGTGAAGATCGCCCGCTATGCGATGATCGCTGTCTTCGTCCTAGCCGTGCTGGCCGGCGTCCTGGCGTGGATGCTGGTCCGGCGGCGGCGCTGAGCGGCGCCCTCAGGCGGCTTGCGGCGGGGGACCGCGGAACACGTCGCGGCCGGCGACGGGCTCCAGGCGCACGGGGCGGCCGGTCCGGGCGGACTCGTAGATCGCGCCCATCAGCACCTGGTCCTGCAGGCCCTCCTCGCCCGGGGTGCGGGGCTGGGCGCCGGAGCGGACGCACTGCGCGAAATGGTCGATCTCCAGGCTGAACTGGTTCCGGCGCGCCAGCGAGAGCTCGGTGTTGGCCTCGGCCATGCCGTCGCGACGGGAGAGGCGCAGGCGCTGGCCCTCATAGGCGAAGGCGTTCTCGATCTCGGCCGTCCCGTTGGCGCCCATCACCCGGATGTTGCGGTGCTCGTGAGCGCTGTAGCTGGAGGCGCAGTTCGCGATGGCGCCTGAGGGGAAGCGCAGGGTGAAGCTGACATTGGATTCCACCTCGGCGAAGCGGGGATCGTCCGGCGGGCTGTGGATGCTCGCATAGACCTCCACCGGCTCCTCGCCCAGGATCGCGCGGGTGGTGTTCAGGCAGTAGAGCCCCACATCCGGTAGGGAGCCACCGCCGGAGAGGCGCTTCACCTGGCGCCACTGGGTGGGGTCGCCCTGGTTCTGGGTGTTGACGGCGTCGATCAGCTGGACGGGGCCGAACTCGCCAGCGCGCACGCGCTTGGCCAGCTCAGCGTTGGTCCTCTCGTACTGGCAGCGGTAGGCGATCATGAGCCTAGCGCCGGCGGTGCGGCAGGCGGCGACCATCTCGCGCGCCTGGGCGACGCTGGCGGCCATGGGCTTCTCGCACAGCACATGCTTGCCGGCCCGGGCGGCGGCGACCACGCCATCGCGGTGCAGGGCGTTGGGGGTGACGACGTAGACCGCCTCCACGGCCGGGTTGTCGCGGATGCGGGCGAAGCTAGAGTAGTCGTAGCAGGCCTGGGGCACGATGCCGTATTGAGCGGCCAGAACGGCCATCTTGGCGGGATCGCCGCTGACCAGGGCGACGGGCCGGGCGTGCTTGCACTCCGCAAAGGCCGGCAGGATGTTCTCCACGGCCAGTCGGCCCAGCCCCACGATCGCGAAGCCGACACGGTGCGATGGCGGGTCGAGGTTCGGCGGCAGCGCGTCGGGGCGCTCCGTCTCGGCATAGATGGGCGGAAAGCTGAGGTTGGCGCCCTGGACCAAGCCTTCGTCGACCGGGGTCGGCTGGCCGGCAGACGTGGCCGCCGAGGCTGAGGCGGCGGAGATGGCCAGCGCCGCCAGTCCCAGGCCGCCGCCCGTCACCATGCCCCGCCGGGTCGTTCCCACCTCGTCGGTCATCATCACCTCCGCGCGGTCGACCAGGGAAGATCATGCGGGCCTGGATTGTTCCAACCGAGGCGTCTCAGCCCGAGGCTCGGCCTCAGTACTCCTGGCGCCGGGAAATGCGTTCGACCTCGGCCTGCACCCGGGCCTCGACGATTGATGAGAGGTTCTGATCCAGCCAGTCGCGCAACATGGGCTTCAGCATCTCGCGCACGAGATCTTCCAGTGTGCGGCCCTCCTTGGGCATGGAAATGGTTCGCGCGAGAGCGCCGAAATGGCCAGCGCTGGCCTCGGCGGCATAGCTGCCCACCAGCGGCTCCTCGGCGAAGGCGGGCGCGGGCTTGGCCGGCGGTGCGGTCGAGAAGACGTCAAGATCGCCCAAGGTTTCCTCGTAGGTCTGCGGCTTTGCGGGCTCTGGCCTGGACGGGGTCGAGTCCACTGGCTCGGTCAATTCCAGCACATCGTCTTCCGGCGGCGGAGGAGGAGCGGTAACCGCCGGTGCGGGGGGGTCGGGCGCGGGCTTGTGGATCGGCTCAGAGGCGCGGAGCTCAGGGGCATGGACAGGCTCGGCCGCCGCGGCCGGCTCCGGCGCGGCGGCGGCCGGGGGCGCGTCATCCTCCGAGATGATGCGCCGGATGGAGGCCAGGATCTCCTCCATGGTCGGTTCCTGGGCGTTGGTCTCGGACATGGGCGAACCGTGCGGCGGATGGAAGCGACTCGGAGCCTATGACGACAAGCCAAGTCCTGCAATTGCGCCCTTGCGTGCAAGGCCGAGGCGGCCTGCGTGTCCCGGTCGCAGCAGGCGCAGCCGAATGCGCCCGCTCAGGCGCTGCAGCGGTTGCGGATCAGCCTCCGGCGGCTTTGAATAGCCAAGGTCTCGAACCGAGGAGAGCCTGATGCCCAGCTCGCACCGCGCCACGATGATGATGCTGAGCCTGCTCGCTGCAGCGGGCGCCCTGCCCGCCTCCGCCAGGCCCGCCTCTCCAACCGCCAACCCCGCCGCCGTGGCCCAGGCGATCGGCGATTGCCGCAAGCTCACCGACCGCGACGCGCGGCTTGACTGCTACGACAAGGCGACGGACGCCTTCGAGCAGGCCCAGGCCAGCGGCCAGGTGGTCGTGGTGGACCGGGAACAGGTGCGCGCGGTGAAGCGCCAAGCCTTCGGCTTCAACGTGCCCTCGCTGAACCTGTTCGCGCATGGACCCAAGGAGGAGCAGGTTGACAAGGTCTCGGTCAAGCTCGCCGGCGCCCATCAGAACGGTGATAGCAGGTGGGTGATGGTCACCGACGAGGACGCCGTCTGGACCCAGATCGACGGCGCCGACCTCTTCAACCCGCCGCACGCCGGCTCCACGGTGGCCATCCGCAAGGCGATGCTCGGCAGCTACTTCTGCAATGTGGATGGTCAGAGCGCCATCCGCTGCATCCGCACCCGCTAGTAGCGCCGGCGTCGAGGACTAGCGCGCGCCGCACGCCTTTGGGCTAGATGAGGGCGCGGGACGCGTCTCCCGCCGTCGGTGGACGATAGGAATGGCTTACGGCTCGGGCGGAGACAGGGTGCTGGTGACCGGCGCGTCGGGCTTCGTCGGCTCGGCGGTGGCCCGGGCGCTGCGCCAGCGCGGGATGCAGGTTCGCTGCCTTGTGCGCACGTCCAGCCCCCGCACGAACTTCGCCGGGCTCGACGCGGAGCTGTGGGAGGGCGACATGCGCGACGCCACCTCCATGGCCGCCGCCATGGCCGGCCAGCGCCATCTTTTCCATGTGGCTGCGGACTACCGGCTCTGGGCGCGCGATCCGGAGGAGATCGTGCGCAACAACCTGGCCGGCACGCGCGCGGTGATGCAGGCGGCGAAGGCGGCCGGCGTCGAGCGGATCGTCTACACCTCCAGCGTCGCCACCCTGAGCCTCAAGGACGGACCATCGGACGAGAGCCGGCCGCTCCAGCCACAGGACGCCATCGGCGCCTACAAGCGCAGCAAGGTGGTGGCCGAGCGCGAGGTGGAGCGGATGGTGGCCGACGAGGCGCTGCCGGCTGTCATCGTCAATCCCTCGACGCCCATCGGTCCACGGGACGTCAAGCCCACACCCACCGGGCGGATCATCGTGGAGGCTGCTAACGGCAAGATGCCGGCCTTCGTCGATACCGGGTTGAACCTGGTGCATGTGGACGATGTGGCCCACGGGCACCTGCTGGCCTTCGACAAGGGCAAGATTGGCGAACGGTATGTTCTGGGCGGTCAGGACGCGAGCCTGCGCGAGATGCTGGGCGTCATCGCCGAGCTGGTCGGCCGGAGGGCGCCTGCGGTGTCGCTCCCGCTCGCGCCGCTGTTCCCACTGGCTCATGCTGCGGAAGCCGTGGCCAGAATCACGGGCAAGGAGCCCTTCCTGACCGCCGATGCGCTGCGCATGTCACGCCACAAGATGTTCTTCTCCTCCGCCAAGGCGCAGAGCGAGCTCGGTTACAGGGCGCGGCCCTACCGGGACGCGCTCGAGGATGCGGTGACCTGGTTCAAGAGCGCGGGCCATATCCGGTGAGCGGGGCTGAGCTGGTCCTGACGACCATCGCGGGCCTGGGTCTGCTGATTTGGCTGTACCTGCTGCTCGGGCGCGGCATGTTCTGGCTGGCCCGCGAGCGGGACGACCGCCAAGAGCCGGCCGAACCTTCCAGGTGGCCGTCGGTGGTCGCCGTGATGCCGGCGCGCGACGAGGCGGACGTGATCGCCCGCTCGATCGGCTCGCTGCTGGCCCAGGACTATCCGGGCGAGTTTCGCGTCGTGCTGGTGGACGATCAGAGCGGGGATGACACCGGGAAGATCGCGCGCGCCCTGCCCGGAGCGGAGCGGCTGGAGGTGCTCGCCGGCTCTCCGCTACCCCGTGGCTGGGTCGGCAAGATGTGGGCGGTGCACCAGGGCGTGGCCCACGCCTCCCGGAGCGCGCCCGACTACGTGCTGCTCACCGACGCCGACATCGGCCATCAGACGGTGAACCTGCGCAAGCTGGTGGCCCGGGCCGAGGCGGGAAGGCTAGTGCTGGTCTCGCTCATGGTGCGGCTCCATTGTAAGACGCGCGCCGAGCGGCTGCTGATCCCGGCTTTCGTCTTCTTCTTTGACATGCTCTTCCCCTTCGGCTGGGTGAACAATCCGAAACGGAAGCTCGCGGCCGGCGCCGGAGGCTGCATGCTGGTGCGTCGCCAGGCGCTGGAGGCGGCTGGCGGCGTCGGCGAGATCAAGGACGCCATCATCGACGACTGCGCACTCGCCGGTCGGCTCAAGGCGCAGGGGCCGGTCTGGCTTGGCCTCACACTCCGGGCTGAGAGCCTGCGGCCCTATGCCGGGTTCGCCGAAGTGGCGCAGATGGTGTCGCGGTCGGCCTACGCCCAACTCGGCTATTCGCCCTGGCTCCTGGCGGGCACGGTGCTGGGCATGGCCCTGACCTACCTGGCGCCGGCCATGCTGGCTCTTTCGCTGCATGGGTTGGCGGCGGCTGTTGGAGCAATGACCTGGCTGCTCATGGCGATCAGCTTCCAACCCATGCTGCGCCTCTATCGGCTGTCGCCGCTCTGGGGTCTGGCCCTGCCCCTGATCGGGCTGCTCTACACCGCCTTCACGCTACAATCGGCTGTGCAGGTCTGGAGCGGCAAGGGCGGCATGTGGAAAGGCCGCGCCCAGGCGGAGGCCCACCTCGAGGCCATGGAAGCGGCCGAATGAGCGTGCAAAACGCCTCCGCCCTCGCATCCGGCAAGGGTCACACCGATGAGAACTTCCCCGTCGCCTCCCTCCTGGTGGCGCCTCAGAACAGGGCGCCCATTCTGGCCTTCTATCGCTTTGCGCGCACCGCCGACGACGTCTCCGATGACCCCCACGCCACGCCGCACGAGAAGCTCGCCCACCTGGCGATCATGCGCGGCACACTGGCCGGCGAGCGCGACGACAACCCTGAGGCCCTGGCGCTGCGTCAGGTGCAGCAGGCGCGGGGGATAACCCCTCAGCACGGGCTGGACCTGCTGGAAGCCTTCCGTCGCGACGTCACCAAGCTGCGCTACGCCGACTGGGCGGATCTGATGGACTACTGCCGCTATTCCGCAGCGCCGGTCGGTCGCTTCGTGCTCGACGTGCACGCGGAGAGCCGCGAGACCTGGCCGGCCAATGATGCGCTCTGCAGCGCACTGCAGGTGATCAACCACCTGCAGGACTGCGGCAAGGACTACCGCGACCTGGACCGGGTCTACATCCCCCAGGACCACCTGCAGGCCGCCGGGATCGGGGTGGAGGCCCTGGCCGAGCCGAAGGCGCCGTTGGCGCTAAAATCTTTGATCGCCGACCTAGCGGGTCGCACGGCCGTGCTGCTCGGCCAATCCCGTCCCTTCGCCGGCATGATCAGGGACGGGCGGCTGCGGCTGGAGGTGGCGGTGATCCAGCGCCTGGCGGAAGATCTGAGTCGGCGGCTGTCGGTGCGCGACCCCCTCAGCGAACGGGTGCACCACTCCAAGGCCGAGGCCGCAGCCCTGGCGCTCACCGCCGCCATCGCCCTGCCCTTCCGCCGCCGGTCCACCGCCGCGTGAGCCTCGACGTGGCCGAACGCTCAAACGCCGCGCAAGGCCGGCCAGATGCCGCGACCAGCGGCGCCTCAGGCAGCTCCTTCTACGCCGGCATGCGCGTGCTGCCCAAGGAGGAGCGGACGGCCATGTACGCCGTCTACGGCTTCTGCCGCATCGTAGACGACATCGCAGACGACCTCGGCGGCGACCGCGCGTCGCGGCGCGCAGAGCTGGACGCCTGGCGCGCCGACCTGGAAAGCCTCTACGCCAGCGGCCCGCCCGGACGCGCCGGCTTCCTGGCCAAGGCGGTGCGCCGTTTCGGCTTGGCGAAGGGCGACTTCCTGGCGGTGATCAACGGCATGCAGATGGACGTAGACACCGACATCCGCGCGCCCTCGGCCGCCGTGCTCGACCTCTACATCGACCGGGTGGCCAGCGCGGTAGGGCGGCTTTCGGTGCGAATCTTCGGCATGGACGAGGCGCCGGGCCTGGAGCTGGCGTACCATCTCGGTCGGGCGCTTCAGCTCACCAACATCCTGCGCGACTTAGACGAAGACGCGGCCATCGGGCGCCTATATGTGCCTCGCGAGACCCTGGACCGGGCCTGGATCGCAGGCGAGGACCCGATGACCGTGGTGAACGACGTCAGGATCGAGCAGGCTGCCGGCGAGCTGCTGGCCGATGCCCGCACCCACTACGCCGCCGCAGATCGCGTGCTGCACGCCCGTCCCCGCGGACGCCTGCTCGCGCCGCGGCTGATGTCCGCCGTCTACGCGCGCACACTCGACCGCACCGCCGCCGGCGGTTGGGCGCCGCCCCGCACCCGTGTGAAGCTCGGCAAAGGCGAGTTGCTGAGGCTGGTGGCGCGGCAGGTGTTCAAGTGACCCTCTCCCCGCGATGGGGGGAGGCATGACCGTGCATGTGGTGGGCGCAGGACTGGCCGGCCTGTCGGCCGCCGTCCAGCTTGCCAGACGAGGCAGTGCGGTGGAGGTGTCAG
Source organism: Caulobacter sp. S45 (assembly GCF_903642205.1). GTDB lineage: Bacteria > Pseudomonadota > Alphaproteobacteria > Caulobacterales > Caulobacteraceae > CAHJWH01. The sequence continues at coordinate 11,641 of NZ_CAHJWH010000070.1, forward strand.
AAGCCGCCGCCCAGGCCGGCGGCCGTTGCCGCTCCTATTTTGATCCGCAGCTCGGGTTGACGCTCGACAACGGCAACCACCTCGTGTTGTCCGGCAACACGGCGGTCTACGCCTATCTGGACGCCATCGGCGCCCGCGACCGGCTGGCCGGCCCGGACAAGGCGGTGTTCCACTGGGCCGACCTCAGCACCGGCGAGCGCTGGACATTGCGCCCCAACGAGGGTCCCCTCCCCTGGTGGATGCTCTCTGCCAAGCGGCGGACGCCGGGAACGCGGGCAGCGGACCACCTCTCGCTCCTGCCCTTCCTGCGCTTCCAGCCCGGACGGCGGGTGGATCAGGTGATGGCCTGTCGCGGCGCCCTGTGGGACCGGCTGCTCGATCCTTTCCTGCTCGCAGTGCTGAACACAGACGCTCGGGAGGGCTCCGCCGACCTCGCCGGCGCGGTGGTGCGCGAGACGCTGGCCAAAGGCGGCGCCGCCTATCGTCCGCGAATTGCCGAGCCGACGCTGTCGGCCGCCTTCGTGGAGCCGGCGCTTGAGGCCCTTGCCAAACTCGGAACGTCGGTGCGGCTCGGCCGGCGGTTGCGCCGCATCGCATTGGACGGTGACCGCGCCACGTCCCTCGTCTTCTCAGACGGCGAGACGCCGCTCGGCCCCGACGACAAGCTTCTTCTGGCCACCCCGGCCTGGGTCGCCGCCGACCTGCTGCCGGAGCTGATCGTTCCCACCGAGCACCGCGCGATCGTCAACGCCCACTTCCGCCTCACCCCGCCCGCCGGGGCGGAGCCGCTGATCGGGGTGATCGGCGGAACCGTGGAGTGGATTTTCGCCTTCTCCGACCGCATGTCCGTAACCGTCAGCGGTGCAGATCGGCTCGTCGATATGGATCGCCACGCCTTGGCCGCTCTGCTCTGGAAGGACGTCGCTGCCGTGCATGGTCTGTCGAACGAGCTTCCCCCGTGGCAGGTGTTGAAGGAGAAGCGCGCCACCTTCGCCGCCACGCCTGAGCAGGATGCGCTGCGGCCCAAGGCCCAGACCCGCTGGAAAAACGTGCTTCTGGCCGGCGATTGGACGGCCACGGGGCTGCCCTCGACGATTGAGGGCGCACTGCGCTCTGGGAGCCACGCCGCGGACTTGGCGTTGGCGCCTTCTAGCGTGTAGGTCAGCCCTCCGGGGACAAAGGAATTATGTACGACGCGATTCTGGACGAAGCTCGCCTGATCGGTGAGGTTTCCGTCCAAGACCTGGACGGCAGCGTGCAGAAGGCGGCGGATGCGCTCCTATGCCTGCAGCACGCCGATGGCCACTTCGTCTTCGAACTCGAGGCCGACGCCACCATCCCGTCGGAATACATCCTGCTGCGCCACTATCTGGCGGAGCCGGACGACCTGGAGCTGGAGCACAAGATCGGCGTCTACCTCCGCCGCGTCCAGGGTGAGCACGGCGGCTGGCCGCTCTACCACGGCGGCGCGTTCAACGTGTCGGCCAGCGTGAAGGCCTATTTCGCGCTGAAGATGATCGGCGACGACATCGACGCGCCGCACATGGCCCGCGCCCGGGAGGCGATCCTGGCCGCCGGCGGGGCCGCCGCCACCAACGTCTTCACCCGCATCCAGCTGGCGCTGTACGGCGAGATCGACTGGGTGGAGATCCCCAACATGCCGGCGGAGCTGATCCTGGCTCCGCGCTGGTTCCCCATCCACCTGTCCAAGATGAGCTACTGGGCGCGCACGGTGATCGTGCCGCTCCTGGTGCTGATGAACCTGCGGCCCCAGGCCCGCAACCCGCGCGGCGTGCACGTGCGCGAGCTGATCAAGCCGACGGTGAAGGCCCAGCGCGTCTCCAACGTGCCCGACCCCAAGCTCGCCTGGACCATAGGCTTCAACGCGCTGGACGGCGTGCTGAAGGTGACCGATGGCCTGTGGCCCAAGCGCCTACGCAAGCGCGCCCTCGACGCCTGCGTGGCCTGGGTGGTGGAGCGGCTGAACGGCGAGGATGGCCTGGGCGCCATCTACCCCGCCATGGCCAACAGCGTGATGATGTTCGACGCGCTCGGCTATGCCGAGGACCACCCACACCGCGCCATCGCAAGGCTCTCGGTGGAGAAGCTGCTCGTCGTGAAAGACGACGAGGCCTACTGCCAGCCCTGCAAGAGCCCGATCTGGGACACCGCGCTCGCTTCCCACGCCCTGATGGAAGCCGGCGTTCCCGGCGGCGAGCGCAAGGTGGAGCGGGCATTGGACTGGCTGCGCAAGCGCCAGGTGCTCGACGTGAAGGGCGACTGGGCCGAGGTGAAGCCTGACGTGCGCCCCGGCGGCTGGGCCTTCCAGTACAACAACGCCCACTATCCGGACCTGGACGACACCGCGGTCGTGGTCATGGCCATGGACCGCGCCCGCGCGCGGCTGGGCGTCGACGGCAACGACGAGGCCATCGCCCGCGGCGAGGAGTGGGTCGCGGGCCTGCAAAGCGCCGATGGCGGCTTCGCGGCCTTCGATGCGGACAACACCTACTATTACCTGAATAACATCCCGTTCGCAGATCATGGGGCCTTGCTCGACCCGCCCACGGTGGACGTGGCGGCGCGCTGCGTGGGCATGCTGGCCCAGCTCGGCGAACCCCTGGACAGCCCGCGCATGGCCTCGGCCATCAAGTACCTGCGCGACGAGCAGGAGGCGGACGGCAGCTTCTGGGGCCGCTGGGGCGTGAACTACATCTACGGCACTTGGTCGGCGCTGGTGGCGCTGAACAAGGCGGGCGTCGGCCCCACCGATCCCCTGATGACCCGCGCGGTGGATTGGCTGCTGAAGATCCAGAACGCCGACGGCGGCTGGGGCGAGAGCTGCGACAGCTACAAGCTCGACTACACCGGCTTCGAGCCCGCCCCCTCCACCTCCTCCCAGACCGCCTGGGCCCTGCTGGCCATGATGTCGGCGGGCGAAGCGGACCATCCGGCCGTGGCGCGCGGCGTGAAGTGGCTGCAGGACCACCAGGGTGAGGACGGCCTCTGGCCGGAAGAAGTCTTCACCGGCGGCGGCTTCCCCCGCGTCTTCTACCTGCGCTACCACGGCTACCGGAAGTTCTTCCCGCTCTGGGCGCTGGCCCGCTACCGCAACCTGATGCGGAGCAATTCGCGCCAGGTCGAGTACGGGATGTGAGGGACGACTTCGTCGCGCTACCCTGGCGTGTTATGAGGAATGATGGCGCAGCCTGAA
>NZ_CAHJWH010000071.1 GCF_903642205.1 Caulobacter sp. S45
TGCTGGCGGATCATCCCCCGCGTGTCCCGCCCCGACGCCCCGGCCTCGGAGCGGAAGCAGGGGGTGAGGGCGGTGAAACGGAGGGGGAGCTGCTCCTCCGGCGTGATCTGCTCGCGGACGAGGTTGGTGAGGGAGACTTCGGCGGTGGGGATCAGAAAATGTGAGCGAAAGTCACGCTTCATAGCCTCGATAAGATCATTGGTCCCTTCGTAATGCGCTCGCTCAAGCGCCTCTGCTAACTTGTCACGATCCCCTACACCGTTAAAAGAGGAAAGAAGTTCAACAGCCCGATCTGGCATTGAGGCTTCTGTTTCAACGTACCAGTTTGCACCAACGGCGTTGTCAAACTCCGGACTGTACGTTGCGAAAGAGTCCCAATCGAATTTGGGCAATTGTCCCGTTCCAAACATAGCATGGTCTCGCACCAGCAGCGGCGGGGACACCTCCTCGTATTCATGCTCCCGCGTCTGCAAATCGAGCATGAACTGACCGAGCGCGCGTTCTAGACGAGCAAGGTCTCGGCGTAGGACGACGAAGCGGGAGCCCGACATGCGGGCGGCGGCCTCGAAGTCCATCATGCCTAGCCGCTCACCGAGTTCAACGTGGTCTTTGGGCGCCCTCATCTGGCCGGCGGGAAGCTCGGCAGGGTTCCCAAAGCGACGGTTCACCTGCTCCACGTTGCCGTGTTCGTCGACACCTTGCGGCACGTCATCGGCGGGGATGTTAGGAAAGCTGGAGAGTAATTGACTCAGACCCGAGTCATCAGCTTTCTCAAGCCGCGTCATCAAGCCCTTCAACGCCTCGACCTTGGCAACCAATTCAGTCGCTTCAACCTCATTGCCAGCCTTCTTGGCCGCTCCAATAAGTTTTGAGGCCTCGTTCCGACGCGCCTGGGCGGTTTCGTAGGCGGTTCGGATTGAACGTAGATCAGCATCGGCTGTCAGAATCACGTCAGTGATAGCCGGGCCGTCCAGCCCGCGCGAGGTCCAGCCGCGGTCGAACACGGCGCGGTCGTCGCGGATGGCCTTCACGTCGAACATCGCAGGGGGAGAGACTCAGGGCGTGGTGCGCGGTGGGACCTGTCTAAAGGCGCGCGGCGTGGAGGGGAAGCGGCGCGGCGCCTAGATGCTCCCCCACCGGGGGAGCTGGCGGCGTAGCCGACTGAGGGGGCCGACGCGAAGCGGCGGCGCAACCTCCTCCACCCGCTTCGCGGGTTCCCCTCCCCCAAGAGGGGAGGATCATCACGTCAGCGCCAGCTCACGGCTCTCCTCGCGCTTGCGGCGGAGCTGGATCAGGCGGACGCACCAGATGCTCACCTCGTACAACCCGTAGATCGGGATGGTCAGCAGGCACTGGCTCAGCGGGTCGGGCGGGGTGACCACGGCGGCCACCACCACGATGCCCAGGATCGCGTAACGCCGGCCCTTGGCCAGCGTCGCGGCGTCGACCAGGCCGGCCAGGGCGGCGAGCGACAGCACCACCGGAAGCTGGAAGCACAAGCCGAACGCCAGCAGCATGTGGGTGACCAAGTCCAGGTAGTCGCTCACCTTGGGCAGCAGGGCGACCTGCACATGAGGGTCGAAGATCTGCTGCGAGAGGGAGAACCACAGCACAAAGGGCAGCATCACGTAGTAGACCAGGGCCGCTCCCATCAGGAACAAGACGGGCGCGGCGATCAGGAAGGGCAGGAAGGCGTTGCGCTCCTTCTTGTAGAGCCCCGGCGCCACGAAGCGGTAGAGCTGCCACGCGATCACCGGGAAGCAGATCATCAGGGCGCCGAAGCCCGACAGCTTCATCTTGGTGAAGAAGAACTCCAGGGGCGCCGTCGACACCAGCCGCAGGTCCGAATGGCCGGTGACCGGGCGAAGGCCCGTGATGGCGAACAGCAGGTCGAAGGGGCCCTTGTGACCGTGCAGCTTCTGCTCGGCGTACAGTACGCCGGCCATCTCGAACGGGCGCAGCAGGGCCAGGTAGATCGCTCGAGAGAAGAAGAAGCAGAGGATGAAGCCGACCACCAGAGAGCCGACGCATACGATCAGCCGCGTACGCAGCTCGGCCAAGTGGTCGAGGAGGGGCGCGCGGGAGGCTTCGATCTCGCTTTCATCGACGTGGCTCACCCGGCGGGCTCCTGCGCCGCGTGGGCGGCGGGGGCGGGTTCGGGGTGAGCCGCAGGCGGCTGGACGGCCTCAGGCGCCTGGGAGAGCGTGGCGGCAGGCGGAGTATCGGCCGCGGGCCCGGGCAGCTGGGTCATGGCGTAGGGGCCCGGCGCGATCTCGCCTTCCCGCGCGCCGAAGCCGGCCGGAGGCGGGGCGCCCAGCTCCTTGTGCAGGGTCTCGAAATGGCTGTCGATCTCCTGGCTCACGGGCTTGACGTACTCGCCGCGGCGCAGCGCCTCGACCTCGCGCTTCAGCTCGTCGAGCTCGGACTGACGGGCCATCTCGTCGAAGCTGGCGCGGAACTCCGCCGCCAGGCCGCGCATTTTGGCGGTGAACTGGCCGACCTTGCGAAGGACGATGGGCAGGTCCTTGGGCCCCACGAAGATCAGGGCGACCACGGCCACCACCATGATCTCCTCGGCGCCGGCGTCTAGGAACATTGGGTGTCTTGGAACATGGGCTCAGGTCCGGGTCACGACCGCGGCTGAGTTCGGCCGAGCGGGTGTCAGCGGGCGATGTCCGAACGTTCGACGGGCGCGGCGGCGACGGTCGGCGTCGGCGGCGCAGGTGGTGCGGCGAGGGTAGCCGGCGGCGTGGTCGCCGTGGTGGGCTGCTCATCCTTCAGCCCGTCCTTGAAGGCGCGGATGCCCTTGGCGGCGTCGCCCATGATGCCGGACAGCTTGCCGCGGCCGCCGAACAGCACCGCGCCTACCCCGATCACGATAAGCCAGTGGATAGGACTGAGACCGCCCATGTGACCTACTCCGTCCGCGGGTCCAGCCCCGCAACTCTCGTATACGCGATATAGGCGCTTCCCGCCGCAGACGCCAAGGCGCGCGTTCAGACCGGTTCACTCCGGCTTGCGGGGCTCTCCCGCAGACGGCGCGCGCTCGGCTTCGCTATCTGCGGGAGGTGGGAGGACGGCGGCTTTGCGACGCCTGAGGTTGGCGCGCAGGGCCGCGGCGAGCCTGGCCTGGCGGTCGTCGGCGGTCACGGGGATTTCCTGCCAAGCTTCACGGACACTTAAGGGTGTCTAGGGCATAATCGATCATCGCACCCTCGTGGCGTGAGGAGGACAGCCTTGCGCACCTTCTATGAGATCGAGACGACCCGGGGAACACCGCCAGGCGCGGACCCGCGGGTCACCCTGTTCCTTCAGCTGGCCGTGCTCGCCTTCTGGACGCCGTGTGGGGCGATCGATCTCTACCTGCTCTGGCGCAGCTGGGGCGAGGCCGGCGCAGCGCCCTTCGTGTTCTGGCTTCTTTTCCGGCAGGCGCTCGTCTTCCTGGCGCTATGGTTCACCGTGGCGCTGTCCCATGGGCTGATGGTAGGTCGGCGCACCCCGGCCGAGCCTCGCCGCAGGCGCCGCCCCCGCAAGGTCGGATCCGGCCAGGCCGGCTCGATCGCCACCTCCCGGTACAACCGCGGCCAGTAGGGCCTTGGGGATCAGGCGTCGGCGGCCGGTCGGCTGGGCGCGCGCCGTCCGGACGCCGCGCTCTTCAAGACTGGGCGCAGCAGGTGGTCGAACTTCTCGAAGCCCTCGCGCACCATGCCCTCCAGGCTCTCGAACCGTTTGTCCCAGCCCTGCACCGTGACGTCGAGGGCAACGATATGCCGCTCGATGGCGGCGACGCCCTCCACCCGGTTCTCCAGCTTGTCGATGCGCCCGCTCATCTGGCGCTCGCGCTCGTCGCGGGCGCCCTGCTGGCGGGCGCTGGCCAGCATGTGGCGCACCAGCACGATGAACACGCCCACCACGCCCGCGGCCGAACTCGCCGCCCCCCACGCCGCGCTGGTCATGGCTCGCCTCCGTGGCTGCGGACGCCGGTACGCATCTGCGCCGCCAGCCGCATCGCTCGGGCGCCCACCTGGGAGCGCCAGGGCTCGCTGGCCAGCATGCGCCGGGCCGCCAGGTCATAGTCGGCCGCCTGCACGGCCTCCAGGGTGTGGCGGAAGGCGAGCAGGCCCTCCACGCCGAGGTTGAAGGCCATGTTGGCCAGCACGTCCTGGCGCTCGGGCGACATCCCGCGCCACCAGGACAGGTGCGCGTCCAGCCCCTGCTCGGCGCGGGCGATGTCGTGCTCCAGCGCCTGCAGGCAGGTCTCGCGCGACCAGACCAGGCCGCGGCGCACCTCCGGCCCGGTGTGGCCGACGCCGATGGTCCACACGCCGCCGGCGTCGGCGTAGGCGTGTTCGCGCAGGCCCTCGTCGGCGATCAGGTCGTCTCGAAGCTTAGGCGTGGTCATGGGCGGCGCTCGTCCAGGGCGCCCAGCAGGGTCAGTATCCAGCACACCAGGGCCGGCGCGAGCACGGCGCCGCAGCCGATCAGGTCCATCCAGGTCATCGAGAGGTCTCCGGAAACGAAAAAGGGCCGCCCCCTGCGTGTTCGGCAGGAGGCGGCCCGGACGGCTTGGAGGTGTGGGAGGCGCGCTTCAGTCGGCGGGCGGCTTGGCGCTGCCGAAGTAGTAGTCGTAGACGGTGCCGAACTTGGCGATCACCACGCCGACCACGACGTTGACGATGTCGCGCACCGCAGGCGTGGCGAGGCCCGCGAACAGGGCCGCCTCGCTGGCGGCGACCAGGGCGACGATGGCGACCGCCAGCCAGCCGCGAGGCGGGAACAGGCTCTTCATGACGGCGCCCTCAGTAGGTCTGGGCCGGCTGGGCCCGCAGCTTCCAGGAGCCGCTCGCCGTCCCCGCGCAGTCCACCACGCCGGCCTGGCCTAAGGAGCCTGCGGCCGTGTTGGTGTTCCACATGCGCGCGCCGTTCACCCGCGCGATGAAGGCGGAGGTCACGTCGGCCTGCACCTCTTCCGATTGCACCGTGAAACTGGGCGCGCCCGTCGGCGCGGTGATCCAGACGCTGGAGCCCAGCAGCCGCGTCCCCACCGAACGCACCGTGCAGGCGTAGGAGCCGTTGGCGCGCAGCAGGCCCAGGCTGCAGTTGTTCAGCGTGGCGCCGGAGAAGGTGACGTTGGCCGCGCCGTAGAGCCCCACGATGGCGGTGTTCCCCGTCCCCTCCACACGCGTCCGGTCGAAGGCGATCTCGGGCGTGTTGACGAAGTTGGCGCTCGATACGCCGCCGGGGTCGACCACGTGGGCGCAGGCGTAGTAGCCGCCGCGGAACACCACCTGGTCGACGGTGATCTGCTGGCTGGAATTGCCGATATTGAGGAACCGCGCATTGGCGGCGCAGACGAAGTGCACGTCGTCCAGGATGAGCTGCCTGGCGCTGCCGCCCATGTTCACCGCGTAGGACGTGGCGGCGGCGCCCAAGGTCGGATCGGTAAGCTTGAGGGCGATACGCAGCGTCTTGACGCTGAGGCTTCCGCCGATGTGGACGTGCTCCTGGTAGAGGTTGTTAGTGGTGTCGCCGTTGGCCTGGCTGTTCTCCAGCGCCAGCTCCAGCCGGTCGCCGGTGAGCGTCGCGCCGCTGACCGAGGCGTCCACATAGACCGGGTACATGGCCCGGCAGGCTATGCCTCCGACCTTGATGCGGCCGAACTGGCCGGCGCTCTGGTCGGAGCTGTTGCGGATATTGACCGCGTGGTAGCCGTTCTCGCCGCGGACACCCGCCAGCTCCACGTCGTCGGTCGTGTAGACGGCGTGCGTGTAGAAGGTCAGCATGCCGACCGAATCGGTCCCCGACTGCCCGTTCTGCTGCAGGTTCCCACCCCGCACGCCGACGATGTCGCCCTCCGACAACGGATACTGCAGGAAGCCGGTCGCCTCCTTCGGCTGGAAGGACAGAAAGTCGTCGCCGGGGGCGCCGAGGACGTGAAGCACCTCGCCGTCGAAAGCCGGGCCATAGACCTTCACGCCGTCGGAATGGGTCGCAGGCACGTTCAGCCCGGCGCGCCAGTTGGCCACCGCGCTCAGCGTCAGGCAGTACTTGTAGGCGTTCTGCACGTGAACGTCGGCCGTCAGGCCATCCACGCCCACCATGACCAGGGCCTGGGTGTCCACGTTGAGGGGCGCGGGGTTGTTGGCGAGGTCGTAGTCCCACAGGCCCCCGCCCTGAACGGTGATCCCCCGGTTCGCCTTCACCGCCGTGACGGTGAGCGTCGGCGCGGCGGTAGGTGCGCGGCGCAGGCGCACCACGAGCGTGTTGGCGTCGGTGACCGAGACGACGGGAAAGACGCCAAGAAAGGGGGTCTGGGACGCCGTGACGGCCGAGCCCTGAACCCAGACGGACTGGCCCGCCACCAGCCCGTGCGAAGGCCAGGCCACGGTGCACAGCCGGCCTGCGGTCCAGCTCAGCGTCACCGCCGCGCCGGTCGCCAACGAGGCGGAGGTGCGCAGCAGGGAGCGGTTGGTGTTGGGCGCCTGGCGCAGCGTCAGCCCGGCCTCAAGCGTCAGCTCGGTGGCGTCGCCGATGACCAGGGTGGCGTTCAGGTAGGCGACGCCCTGACCCCGCACGTCGACACGACCGCCGTGCGTCAGCGCCTGCTGGAGGAGCGTGGTGTTGGCGGTCGCCGCGGCGACCTGGCCGAGAACGGGGATGACGAAGACGGGGGCGGCGGCGAGGACGGGGCTCAGCATGGCTCGCGCCTCCTCACTTCAGGTTGGTGTAGGTGCAGGTGGCGGTCGCCCCCGCCTGCACCTGGACGACGGAGAATCCGAACTGGTTGAAGCCCACGTTGAGCGGCACGGTGAGGGTCGAGCCATCCGAGGCGACGAAGCTCGCCTGCCCCCCCGCGCTGCAGACGGCGGCGATCCCGCGGCCGGCCGTGACCGTCGCGCCCGGGGCTGGAATGGCGATGAAGCCGCCGACGGCCGCGCCGTTCTGGTCGCGCGTGGGCAGGGGGTTGGCGGCGCCGACGACCGATCCGTCCGCCAGCACCACCGACGCGGGTTGGGCCGGGACGTGGGTGGAGGCGGCGCCAAGGGGCTGGGGCGTCTGGGCGGACGCGGCGCCTGCGCACAAAAGACCGGCTACGCCGGCCAGGGCCCACAAGAGCAGGTTCATGATATGTTCCTTATTCAGGATGCGGCTCGGCCCACTTTCTCTGCGCGGGAGGAGGGACTCAGGCTTGGCTCACCGTCCCATAGCTGGGCCCGGTGTAGCCATTGGCGTGGATGCCGGCCTCAATGGACGGCGAGGCGGAGGAGTTGATCGAGCCAGCCACCACCGCCATGCGGCCCAGGCCCTGGTAGGCCGAGACGCCCAGCCAGCCGGAGGTGGTCGCGGCGGGGTGGCGAATGACGGAGGCCGTGTCCTCCAGGCTCCAGGTCAGCAGGCCGGAGCGGCCGTACCAGGGCTGGAACAGGCCGACGCGGACCGCTCCGCTCTGGATCTGCACCACCGAGGCGCCGGCGAAGCGTACGTCGCATGCCCCCTGGATATACAGGCCCGCATTGTAGCCCTCCGCCGTCCCGGTGCACATGAGCACGTTCAGGTCTACGTCTTGGAAGAGCAGGCTCGAACGCGTCAGGATCAGCCCGTTGGTGTGCACGTTTCCGCCATCCACCGAGCACTCCAGCACCGGCCTCGCGCCGGCCGTGGTCCCGGACGTGAAGCCGTGCAGCTCCAGCCGGCAGTCGGTGACGGTCAGGGTCTCCAGGATGGTGGCGGCGCCGGTGGCGTGGGTCTGGCCCTGGGCCAGGAAGATGCGGTTCAGCTTGTCGGGGCGCAGCCGGGTCAGGGCCGCGTTGACCGTCCTCAGAGGCGAGGCGGCTGCGCAGCCGATCACCGTGTCGCTCCCCGCCGCGCCATCGATGTAGAGGTCGTTGTAGGGCTGCAGCTCGAAGGTCGGCCAGGTCACCACGCCGTTGGCATAGGGGTAGCCGGCGCTGCGGACGCCGTCGATGGTCAGGCTGTCGGCGTAGGCGGACCAGAAGGCCACCGGCGAGCTGAAGAAGCCGCTGGTCCACTCCGCCACGCCAAGGCGCACGTCGGCGCCGACGCCCGCATAGACTAGCGCCAGGCCGGGTGTGTAGGCGAACAGGTTGTCCACACTGACACGGGAAGCGTAGACGCTCAGCGCGTGGTCGGAGATGGACTCGCACTCCAGCACCGAAGCCGACAGTCCGGACGAGTAGACGTTGGCCGCCACGTTCCAGCCTTCCAGTACCAAGGTCCCGGCGCTGACCGGATCGCCGGCGAAGACGCACAGGCCCGTACGCGACAAGTTGGCGTTCGGCGGCTGCGTGTTGGGATCGGTGAGCCCAAAGCTCGGCCAGTTCGGGAAGGCGCATGCTGACGGCGTGGGCGTGGAAGCCGCCCCCGCCAGGTCTCCCGACAGGTATAGGGCGCCGAGCGTGCAGCCGTTGGAGTCCTGGTCCAGGATCAGCCCGGTGTAGAGGCAGCGGCTGAACAGGCTGGGGATGCGCCCGACCCATGAGGCGTTGGCGATGGGCCCGTGCCAGAAGCCTTGCACCGTCACGTTGTCCAGCACCCACTGCGGCGCCCCCACGAAGCGGATCGGGCAGAAGGCCGTGCCCCGCGTGGCCCGGACGAACAGATTGCGCAGGCCGCAGCCGGTCAGGTGGGTGTAGGTGCCCGCGTCCACATCGGCGCCGCGGATGTAGGTGGAGGCTCCGATCCGCTGGCCGGTGGCGGCGACGAAGCCCACCGCCTCTATGGCCCCGCCGGCGGGCAGGTCGAAGTCGGCCAGGATGCCGGAGCCGCTGGCCTGGCCAGGTGCGAAGTCCTCGAAGAAGCCGCCGGCGCCGAGGTCGCCTTCGATGACGATGAAGGCGTTCAGATAGACCGGGCTGGTGATCCGCAGGACCGTGTTGCGGCGCAGGCGCACCACGCCTCCGCCCTGGGCGTTCGAGCCGTTCACCGGCTGGCTGAGATAGGCGATGTTGGCATTCAGCGCCGAGGTGTCGTCGGTCACGCCGTCGCCCAGCGCGCCGAACATGGCCACGTCCGGCGCGGGCTCGGCCAGCTCGAACCAGCGCCCGTCCAGGCTTTGGGCTCGCCAGGCGGTGGCGCCGGTGTTGGCGGTCACCGCGTAGCGGGCGGCTCCGATCCCGTTGACCAGATAGCCGGTGGTCTGGATCAGCGACACGCCCGCCGGCACGCTAAGTCCGGCGATCTGGCTGAACAGCCCCGCCGACATGGGATCGCCGAAGCTCAGGCCGCTGATCCGGGGCGGCGCGTAGCCCGACGAGGCGATCTGCAGGTCGTAGGCGCCGAACGGCAGCGCCACGCCGAGCTTGCCAAGCGCATCGGCGCAGACCTGGGTGCCGATCGGCTGGCCGGCCTCGTCGTAGATCATCAGCGGCGTGGAGCCGCCGGCGGCGAAGGCCTGGGCCGTCGCATTGGGAAGCACCGCGCCGGTGTCGTGCCGGACGGCGTAGAACTCCAGGTACTGCATAGGGTCCTCCTGGAGCCCGCCCTTCGCAGAGGGCCGGGCGGTCGCACGAGACCTCCCCTCCCCCTCGACGGGGGAAGGGTTGGGGATGGGGATGAGTGCACGACGTGCGTGGAAGGGGCGGGAGGCGTCTCCCGCGCTCGCAGCGGCGCCCTCCTCGGCGCGAGCACCCCACCCCTGGCCCTCCCCCATGGAGGGGGAGGGAGGCTAGTCTTTGACCCGCCGCACATCGGCCACCCGGCGCACCGACGCCGGCAGCGCACGCCACGTCCCGCCGGGGGGCGTGTTGGCCTGGATGGTCGCCAGCGTGCCGCTCATCAGGCCGCGCACCGAGCCGTCGGCGGCGTAGATCGCCACCCTAAGGCGGGCGCTCGGATCGGGCGTGTCGCTCATCGCTTGAACTCCTCCACCGCGATCCGCACCCGGCCCACCGTGCAGCTGTCCGCCCCAGGCGCCGACGGGATCTGCGCCCAGAGCGTGTAGTCGGCGTCCACGCCGGCGGGCACGTCGTCGTCGAAGGTGAAGGGCGTCCATGGGGTGTCGAAGGTCTCGCGCGCGATCAGCGGGAAGTTGTCGATCTCCACCCCGCCCCGGCGCACCGACAGCAGCACCCCGGCGTCGCCGTCGTTGGGGTTGCCGAGCACCACCAGTACATCGAGCTTCAGCCGGCCGCCGCTCGGCTGGTAGACCAGCTCGCCCACCTGCACATAGGCTGCACCCTTGTTCAGGGTGACCGTCGGATTGGCGTCGAGCGTGGCGCCATAGGTGATGGCGTTCGGCGCGATCTGGGGCGTGTCGGCCGTGTCGAGGGTGGCGAGCGCGCCCTGGCCGACGATGCTTTGGGCCTGCACCTCGATCACCGAAGAGGTCGTGTTGGGCGTGAGGGGCATCTGGTAGGCCACCGCCTCGTCCAGGCCCTGCAGCGCCTCGCCGTACAGGTTGAAGCTCGGGAACTTCAGGTAGAGCGTCTTGCCGGCCTGCAGGGCGTCGTAAGCATACCGGAACACGTCCGCGTCGATGCGGGCGAACTCCGAGCCGGCCGGGTGGTCGGTGATCGGCGTGCCGTAGAGCCCGCGCCGGATGTAGCCGCCGAGGGTGTAGGCGTTAGGACCGGTCAGGATGGCGTCGCGCCAGGCGATCATCTCGCCGCCGATCACCGACAGGGTGGCCCCGCCGTCGGCGTCGGCCTGGGTGGCGGGGTCGAGCTCGGCCAGGCTGGCGGAAAGGTCGATCTGCAGGGCGTTCGTGGCGTCCGGGTCGGAACCGGCCGGGAAGTCGGCGGTGGAAACGCCATAGCGGGCGCGGCCCTGCACCTCGCCCACCTTCTGGTAGCTGAGGTCGTCGAACGAGGCCCAGACCTCGCAGCCTCCCCAGTTCGCTCCCACGCCCGCCACCGCCGCCCAGGCCTCGTAGCCGATCGAGGCGGCGCTCACCCCGCCCGTGCTGGCCCTGACCGAGGCCACGGTCTGGGCCACATAGCCGACGGGTGGGTTGATCAGCACCGGAACCGAGACCGGACCCGGGTCGGCGGCGAAGTTGGAGACGTAGCCGCCGGCGGACTGGCGCGTGTAGAGCGCGGCGTGGGCCGCGCCCACCAGCATCTCCTCAGCCACGCAGGAGATGGCGCCGTCGCCCTCCTCCTTCACCTGGGTCAGGCGGACCAGGACCCGGTCCAGGCGACCGCTGGTCAGCGTCACCAGGTCCATGGGATCGAGCAGGCCGTAGCGTTCGTCCAGCTGGAAGCTGTAGGTGCGACGCACATGGCAGGCGCGCTGCACCAGCAGCTGGGCCACATGGCCCGCCACGCCTGCATCGCAGATACAGTGCAGCGAGACGGGATCCTGGCGGCAGAGGCCGTAGGCGTCGATGTTGGCCTGGTCGCGCGCCGGGGCGATGTCGCTGGCATAGGCCTGGGCGCGGTCGAGGAACTCCACCTCCACCGAATTATAGGCGTCGGCGCCGCGCTTCACGTCGCGCTGCACCGGATCGGCGTTGGGCTGGGCCAGGAAGTCGTCATCGGTCAGGTCGTAAAGGGGGTCGAGGTCGGGCGCCCACTCGGCGCCGTTGGCGCTGACCGGCGTGTCGCCGTACGGGATGATTTTCAGAACGCCCCCGGACCAGACGCAGTCGGCGTTGGAGGCGGTCAGGATGTCGCTCAGCACGTCTGCGCCGCTTCGCTGGGCGTCCAGGAACGGCGACAGCAACAGGCCGGTCGCCAGGCAGTAGGTCGCGTAGCTGGTCAGGTCCGATAGGACGCTGGACGGCCACTGCGGCACGCCGGCCAGAAGGTCGAAGGCGATGTCGGCGGGGTTGGCGTCGTCCAGCGTCTGTCCGCCGACCGCTTGGCGGATGGCGGACTGCACCTCGAAGGCGTGGTTGGCCACCGTGGCGGAGCTGTTCAGCGCGTAGTTGGCCGCGCAGACATAGGCCAGGCCGGAATAGCCGATGGCCTGGTCGGCATGGGCGCCCTGCAGGTAGCTCCAGGGCGCCTGGCCGATCGCTCCGGGGATCAGGCTCAGCCCGGCCTGGGCGAGCGCAGTGGTGGAGCCGTCCGTGTAGGTTGACTGGTCCCGCCAGACGGTGCGGACGCCCGCCACGACGCCTGAGCACACGCCCAGCACCACGCTGGCGGAATACGTGTAGCTCTTGGTCGAGCCGCTCCCGCCCTTGCCGCCGGCGCTGGTGGACTGGGCTGTCGACTTGAAGTCCTGGTAATCGAGCAGGTTGCAGGAGGCGCGGAACGTGCCCCAACCTCTGGGGATCACCGCCGCCTTGACGCTCTGCTGCACCTGCACGCCGACATAGCGGTTGGCGACGGTGGAGGTGGACTTGGCGCCCATGCAGGCTCCTCTTCCCCCTCCCCCTCAAGGAGGAGGGCTCAACGTGAACAGCTTCATCTGCCGGCTGCGCAGGTCCTCGTCCGCGTCGAAGTGGCCCAGCACGACGCCAAGGCCGCGAACGGCGTGCACGACCTGGCCGCCCCGCCCCGTCAGGATCGCCCCGTGGCTGAACGTGCGGCCATAGCGCCAGAGAACGAAGTCGCCCGACTGCGCCTCGGTCCGCGCGATCTCGCGGCCGCCCAGCGCCTGCAGGTGGCGCAGGTACAGCTCCTCGCTCCTGTGCAGGTGCCATTGGCTGGCGTAGGCGCCCACCTCCGCCGCACCGATCACGCCGGCGGCGGCGTAGACCGCCAGCGGCAGCTGGGCGCAGTCCACGCCGACGCCCTTCAGCCGCTGGCGGTGGGCGTAGGGGGTGCCGAGCCAGCTCAGCGCCTCCGCCACCACGGCCTGGCGTGCGGCGGTGTTCACGTCGGCAGGCCCGTGGAAGGCGCGGGGATGAAGGGTTGGCCGCGGAAGCGCGCCAGGTTGGCGAACTTGGAGGCGCAGTCGGCCATGGACAGGGCGCAGCCGGGATAGGCGGTGAAGGCGTCGCCTGCCTGGGGCGTCGCCTGCAGCGGCGCGACCAGCTGGAAGGTCCCCGCGCCGTCGAAGCTCTTCACCGTCACCGTGGCGCCGGTGTTGGCGCCGCTGGTGAAGGCGACCTTGCCCAGCGAGAACCAGCCGGCGGACTGGGTCAGGGCGGCGGAGAAGGTGGTGGCGTTGGTCCCCACCGCCACGCTCCCCGCCACCGCATAGCCCGCCAACGCCACACCGCAGCGGGCGTCTCCCAAACTGTTCAGGCACGAGGTCTGGTAGGTGTCGGCCGGCAGGTTGGCGCTCAGCAGGTCGAGCCACGACGCCGCCTGCACCACGACCTGGGTAGCGCCGAGCGTCTGGGCGCCGGCCACCTTGCCGCCAAAGCGGATATAGGTCCCCACCGGCCCCGGGGCGGCCATGTCTGCAAAGCTTGCGGCGAAGGCGCGCTCGATGGTCACCGCCGCGCCGTCCAGGCCGTAATCCTCCACAAAGTCCAGGAACGGCTTGCCGGACACCGTGTGGCGCGCGTCAGCGTAGAGCGTGATGTCCACGGTGGAGACGTGCACGCCCCTCTGCGAGTCCACCCCGCCGTCCTGGCACAGCGGCCCCAGGCCGAACTTCGCGCCGTTCGCGGTCACGGGCGTGTCGGTGCTGGCGTAGCGAAGCACGCCCGCCCCGTTGGCCAGGGTGAAGGTGTAGAGGTCGGCGTGCGCGCAGGCGGTACTGGTCAGCAGGAAGTCCTTCAGGGCTGTGGAGGCCGTCTTCATGGCCGGCCTGCGGGCGTCAGCGAGGCGGACATCATGGCTTCACGCTCTCGAACTGCAGGCCGTCCAGGCTCCACAGGCTCTGGACCATCTGGGCGGGGGAGACGGCGTCCTGGCTGAAGCGGCACCAGAACAGGAAGGAGCCCGACCAGGCGATGGCGGCGCCTTCCGCTGGCGGCGCCGTGAACACCAGCTGGGCGTACTCGCCTATACTGAAGCCGCTTGCCGGCGCGCCGCCGACGGTGACCGAGGGCGTCCCGTTCAACACGTAGACCGGCTCCACGAAGGCGAAGGGCGTACCCGCCGAAACCGTGCGGGTCAGCTGGTAGGTGGTCGTGATCCCGTCGGCCGTGGCGACCTGGTGCCCGCTCACCAGGTTGTCGCCTGGATCGTAGTAGTAGAACGAGCCGAGCTGGCCCTGGCGGGTGTTAAAGAAGCCATAAAGCTTGGCGAGCTCCGCAGCTGTGATGCGATTGCGGATGAACTCGTAGCCGACCTTGAAGCGCCAGGTGGGCGAGGCGCACTGGCTGGCGCGCACCTGGCGGCCGCTGGCCGTGGTGCGCACGGTGGTGGACCAGACCGGCGACTTCTCCGAGACGAAGCCCTGGCCGGGGAGGCGCGGGAAGACGTCCGGGTCGTCGGCGAGGTCGGGCGTGGTCACCAGCCAGCGCATGGGCAGGTAGGGATAGCTGCTGCTCATCGCGTGCGCGCTCCGGCCAGCCGTCCGGCGCCTAGCCGATCGGGGGTCAGGCTCAGGCGCTGGGCGGCCGAGGTGAGGGCGCCGGTGATGGCGTCGGGGTTGGAGCGCGCCATGCGGGCGAAGCTCTGGGCGTCCAACGCCTGGATGTTCCAGTGGTGGTGGGTCGCCCCGGTCCCGCCGCTCGCGCCGGCGCCGGCGAAGCTCGGGCCGCTGCCATCGCCGAGCGCCGAGCGTAGCGGGGAAGCGAGCGTCGAGGGCAGCACCATCTCGTCCTTGTGCAGGCTGGCCAGGGCGCCGTCGTAGGGAACCTGGCCCCAGCCGCCGGCGGCGGACACCACCTGGCCGCCGAATTCCAGCACCGAAGCGAGGGCGGTGGCCGCCGCCGCCGGGGCCAGCACCGGCCCCACCACCGGCGTAGCGGCCACC
>NZ_CAHJWH010000072.1 GCF_903642205.1 Caulobacter sp. S45
GGCGGCGGGGGCGCCGGTGCTCGGGCCCACCGTGGCGCCGGCCGGCATGGTCGTGCCGGAGGCCGGGCTCGCGGCGGCGACCGTCCCACCGCCCATGCCGAGCACCTTGGCGTTCACCTTGCCGCCGTGGCCGAGCACCCAGGCGTTGAACTTGGGCTGGTCCACCACGTCGATCTCGATGGGCATGAAGGCGTGGTCCACGCCGCAGAGCTCCGAGCACTGGCCGTAATAGATGCCCGTCTTCTCGGCCTTGAACCAGGTCTCGTTGACCTTGCCGGGGATGGCGTCGGTCTTCAGGCCGAAGGCGGGGAGGGCGAAGTCGTGGATCACATCGGCGCCTGTGACCAGCACCCTCACCGTCTTGCCCACCGGCACCACCAGCGGATTGTCCACGCCCAGGCGATAGGGCTTGCCGACAGCCTCGGCCTTGGCCTCAGGCAGGATCAGTGAGTCGAAGGTGAAGGCGCCATGATCGGGATAGGCATAGTTCCAGTACCACTGGTTACCGGTCACCTTCACCGTCATGTCGGGCCTAGGCATGTCGTGATAGGCGTAGAGCAGCCGGAACGAGAAGATGGCGATGAACATCAGGATCAGCACCGGCGCGGCGGTCCAGGCGATCTCGACTGTCGTGTTGTGGGTGAAGTTCGAAGGCGTGGGGTTCTTTCCCTTGCGGAACCTCACGCAGACATAGACCAGCAGCGCCAGCACGAACACGCAGATGGCCGTGATGATCGGCATCAGGATGTCGTTGTGGAAGAAGATGACCGAGCGCTTCAGCTGGTCGCCGGCGGGTTGCATGTTGATGCCGCCAGGCGTCGGCTGGCCGAGCAGGTCCGTGGCGCGGGCGCTCGCAGCTCCCATTGCGTAGGCGGCGGTGGCCGCCAAAGCGCTCAGCCGAAGGCGGACGGGCGTAAACCGAGAGGCGCCCCTGCCTGCCGCAGTCTTATCTCTCACAGCCGATCAGCTCCGATGATGCGCCGTCGCGCGACGGCGGTCCGGTGCGGACGCGCCGGACCGCACGGTGTTTCCATCGAGCCCTTAGACCCTCGCCGCCGGGTTGCCAAGGGAGGCGAGACCGTCCTCCATCGACCCGAGATCACCCGGTTAACATAGGTTCCGCAGCAAAGCCCGCGACCTCGTCCAGCAAGGCCTTGGAGGCTAGCTCGACGATCTCGCGACCCTTCTCCGGACTGGCTTGGGCGGGGTCGGAGCCCATGCGGCCATCGGGATAGCGGGTGCGGAAGTCGGCGGCTTCACGAATAGGTCCGGTAGGGGCGATCCGGGGCGCGTAGGTCGCCGACTTGATGGCGTCGGGATAGCCAAACTGTGTGACCGCGACTTCCGACGGGGTGGCGTGGCTACCATGGCCCTCCGGGAAAAGGCGTGAGCACAGGCGCAGCACGCCCGGCAGGTCCCACCAGTTGCGCAGTCTTAGAGAGAAGCCCCGCGGACGGCCGCCATAGCTCGCCTCCGAGTAGACCTCCGAGAAGGCCGCTTCGAGGGTCGCGACGTTCCCGCCGTGGCCGTTCAGATAGTAGATACGTTCGAAGCCGTGGGCGGCCAGGGACAGCGTCCAGTCGCGCAGGGCGGCGATCATGGTGCTCGGCCGCAGGGAGATCGTGCCCGGAAAGCCCAGGTGATGCTGGGCCATGCCCACGGCGAAGGTCGGCGCGACGAGCAGGTCGCCGCCTGCCGCCGACGCGTGATGGGCGATAATCTCCGGGCACATCCAGTCGGTGCCGAGCAGGCCCGTGGGACCGTGCTGCTCGTTGGAGCCGACGGGCACCACCACGGTGCGCGAGCGCTGCAGGAAGGCCTCGATCTCGGGCCAGGTGGACTTGGCGAGCAGCATCAGGCCCCCACGGCTTGCAACGGTAAGGCGGGTGGGTGCGGACGCTCGGCATGGCGCAGCAGGTCGGCGACGGTGATGCGCGACAGCCGTTCGACGGCGGCGGCGTCGGCAGCCTCGATCGCGCCGCGCACCGCATCGGGGATGCGCTCGCCGACGGGGCAGCCTTTCACGCCGGGCGGGGGACAGCCGAAGTTGGCGCAGCCGCCGACCGCCTTCAGCACCTGGTCCAGCCGAACGGATTCAGGACGCGCCAGCAGCCAGGCGCCGCCGGAGGCCCCGGCACGGGTGGCGATCAGGCCGGCGCGGGCCAGCATGGCGGTCACGCGCCGGACCACGACCGGGTTGGTAGGCATGGAGGCGGCCAGCGCCGCGCTTGACACCGCAGCCTGCGGCCCGAACGCGCTGCTGTGCGCCAGGAAGCATAGCGCGTGGGCGGCGACGGGAAATCGTTGACTGTCGGACATCGTCGCCCTTGCGGCTCCGCATCTTAAGTAGCGTGACCGCGCGGTCTATTTAAGGGGGAACCGCAGGGCTGCCCGTGGCGCTTTGTTCCCGAGGACGTTCCACACCTTCGGAGACCAGCTTGACCCCCACCTCCCGTCTACTCACAGCGCTCGCCGCATCCGTAGTCCTTGCCGCCACCTCTGGCGCCGTGCAGGCCCAGCCGCAGGGCCCTGGTGGGCCCGCCGGCCCGCAACAGCCGGACTTTTCGGCAGCGCTGCATCTGCGGCCTGAGCAGCAGGGCGCCTATGCGGCCTTCAAGACCGCCTCGCAGCCCAGCCCTGACGAGATGAGCCGCATGCGCGCCGGCCACCAGGGCCTGTCGTCCCTGTCCACGCCGGCGCGGCTGGACCGGATCGCCTCGACCCTGCGCCTCCAGCAGGAGATGTTCATGCGCTACGCCAACGCCACCCGCACCTTCTACGGCCAATTGTCGCCTGATCAGCAGCACACTTTTGATCAGATCACGGCGCCGCCCACCGGACGCGGTCGCCCGCAAGGCTAGGGGCCGCCTTCGCTGCGTGGATGCGCAACGCCGCAAGGCCAAGGCGGGCGTTGAACCCGCCTTGGCTTTGGAGTATCGCGGCGCGCCGTTGTACGGCGTAATTAGGGCCGTGCGCTCCCATGCGCCGTCCGGAGAACCTTGATGGCGTTGCAGGCCGGAAGCGCCGGCGCAGTCGACCCACTGTGCGGCGAGTTTGCTGGGGTCTGCTCACCACCCTCGGAGGAGTCCCAACACGTCTCGTCGATCCCGGCGGTCGGGAGCGACACCGCCCACCCCCACATCAACAAGGGGCATGGCTACTGGGCGCTGGCGATCGGGTCGCTGGGTGTGGTGTTCGGCGACATCGGGACGAGCCCGCTCTACGCCTTCCAGGTCGCCATGACCCAGGCGTCCCGCGACCAGCTTCGCGACAACGCCGTGCTCGGGGTCGTGTCGCTGGCCCTGTGGGCTTTGCTGCTGGTGGTGACGGTCAAATACGTCATCTTCGTCATGCGCGCCGACAACAAGGGCGAGGGCGGGGTGTTGTCGCTGATGGCGCTTGCGCAGCGCGCGCTCGGGCGGCGCACACGCGCCATCTTCATCCTCGGCCTTATCGGCGCCTCGCTGTTCTACGGCGACGCCATCATCACCCCGGCCATGTCGGTGCTGGGCGCCTTCCAGGGCATGAACGATGTGCCGGCGCTTCACGGCATCGTCAGCGTCCGTGAGATCACCCTCGTCTCCTTCATCCTGCTGGTGGGCTTCTTTATAATACAGGCTCGGGGGACTGCGCGACTTGCGACCTTCTTCGGGCCGATCATGCTGGTGTGGTTCGTTACCATAGCCGCGCTTGGCGTCACCCACATCGCCGACGCGCCGGGAATCCTTGCGGCGGTGAGCCCGCACTACGGCGTGGTGTTCCTGATCCACCACGGGCTGGTGGGCTTCCTGGTGCTGGGCTCGATCTTCCTGACGGTGACGGGGGCGGAGGCGTTGTACGCCGACATGGGCCATTTCGGGCGCTGGCCGATCCAGTCGTCCTGGCTGTTCTTCGCCCTGCCGGCGCTGGCGCTCAACTATTTCGGCCAGGGCGCCTGTGCGCTCAAGGCGCTGCGGTGGGCGCACGCCCATCACCATGCCTTCGTCAACTCCGACTGGTTCTTCGTCATGGCGCCGCCGGCCTTAAGGGCGCCCCTGGTGGTGCTGGCGGTGGCGGCTTCGGTGATCGCCAGCCAGGCGGTGATCTCGGGCGCCTATTCGCTGAGCCAGCAGGCCATCCTGCTCGGCATCCTGCCACGCATGACGGTGACCCGGACCTCGGAGACCCAGTCCGGCCAGATCTACATGCCCCAGGTCAACCGCTTCCTGATGATCGGGGTGCTGGTGCTGGTGGCCGCCTTCCAGACCGCCGACAACCTAGCCGACGCCTATGGCCTGGCGGTGACCGGCACCATGCTGACTACCACCATCCTGGCCTACATCGTGGTGCGCCGGATGTGGAAGTGGCCGCTGTGGCGGGCGGCCCTGCTCTGCACGCCGCTCATCACGCTGGACGTGGTGTTCCTGGCCGCCAATGGGCTGAAGATCGCCTCAGGCGGCTGGTTGCCGCTTAGCCTGGGTCTTTGTCTGTTCATGGTCATGTACACCTGGGTCCGGGGCACTCAGGTGCTGACCGACAAGACCCGGCGCGAGTCGGTGCCGGTGACCGAGCTGATCGAGATGCTGCGCGCCCGCCAGCCTCACCGGGTGCCAGGCACCGCCATCTTCCTGACCTCCGATCCCGACACAGCGCCCGTGGCGCTGATGCACAACCTCAAGCACAACAAGGTGCTGCACGAGAAGAACGTCATCGCCACCGTGCGCATCGCCGAGACGCCGCGGGTGGGCGAGGCGAACCGGGTGGAGATCTCAGCCTTCAACGCCGACTTCCGCCGCCTGGTGATCCACTATGGCTTCATGGAGACGCCGAACGTACCCAAGGCGCTGGGCCTCTGCCGCAAGCAGGGGCTGAAGTTCGACATCATGGCCACCTCCTTCTTCCTCGGGCGGCGTTCGGTCGTGCCGGCGGCGCAGACGGCCATGCCGCTGTGGCAGGACAAGCTGTTCATCTTCCTGCTGAAGAACGGGTCCAACCCCACGGAGTTCTTCAAGATCCCTGCCGGACGCGTGGTGGAGCTGGGCGCCCAGGTGAGCGTCTAGCCGCCGCCTCCGGGCGCGTGTCCAGCCAACACGGTTTCCGCCGCTTCGACGCCTGTCTGGTACGCCCCGTGGCAGGTGGAGAAGGCGTGGGCCGAGCAGGCCTCGCCGGCGAAGAAGATACGGTCCTCCACTGGCCGCCGGAGCGCGGCGCGGGCGCCCGCCTGGCCTGGACGGGCGTGCGAGTAGGCGCCGCGGATGTAGGGATCGGCGCCCCAGCGGCTTTCCGCGATCGGCCGCAGCGCCCGGCGCAGGCTGGAGCCGAACAGGGCCGCCAGCTCGTCGATGGCGAAGGCCGAGAAGGCGCCGGGGGGCTCGGCCTCCAGCGCCTCCGCCAGGTCGCCGCCGAAGAAGCCCTCGATCATCGGCCGCCCGAAGGGTTGCAGGGTATAGCTGCCGGTGTCGGCGGTGGTGGTGCGGCCGGTGACCATCATCTCCACCGGCAGGGCTGCGCGCTCGGCCAGGGCCAGGAAGCACTTGTCCACATGGCCGAGCGGCAGGGCGTCGGCCGCGGCCGCGTGGTCGGGCAGGGGCGGGTCAAAGGCCAGCCGGTCCTCCGACAGGATGGTGGTGGGCACCGCGACAATGACCATGCGCGCCTGCACCTCCCCCGTGGCGGTGGCGAGCCGGAGCGGCGAGCCGGTGCGATCAATGCGCGTCACTGGCGCCTTAAACACGATGGGCAGACCGGCGGCTGTCTGGGCGACCAGGGCGCCGTAGCCCTGCACCACCCGCCAGTTCTCGTCGGTAGGCTGGTAGGCGGCATAGTCGTGCACTGAGATGTCGCGGAACAGAGCGCCGTTATAATAGCTGGAGAAGGCGTCGAGCATGGGCCGCCAGGGCGCCGTGATTTCATCGAACAGCTCCGCCGCCGGTCGGTCGGGCTCGGCGGCTGCAGCCTCGAGTTTCGCCTCGAAAACCTCGAAGGCGCGGCCGAACTCGCGCGCCTGCACGTCCGACATGTTGACGCCGGTCAGGCGGCGCTCCCAGCTCGGCCGTGAGCGGTCGAGTTCGAAGCCTTCGGACTCGGCCAAGGCGACCCAGGGGTTCTGGTCGGCGGAGTGGAGCCAGCCGCAGCCCAGGTCGATGCCTGCGCCCGAACGGCCGGCGAGGGTGTGCGCCCGCCCGCCGGCCCGGTTCGAGGCCTCCAGCACCAGGACCGACAGAGAGCTCGCGGCCAGCCTGCGTGCAGCGCCCACGCCGGCGGCTCCAGCGCCGATCACCGCCACGTCGACGATGCCATCGGCGGGACGGGAGACGGCCGGGTCAGCGCTCATGTCGCGGCCTCATGCCGGAACCTGGCGCGCGCTGGAACATTCAAGCAACATCTGAACCCTGAACACAGGCGATTCATGGCCGATCCGCACGCCGACAACAATCCCAAGACCGAGCCCGATCCCGGCTCCAATACCGAGAAGGACCCTGACGACTGGACCACGGGCGGCGAGCCGATGACCGGCGCCCAGGCCTCCTACCTGAAGACCCTGTCCGAGCAGGCGCACGACGCCGACGCCTTCGAAGAGGGCATCACCAAGGCCGAGGCGTCCAAGCGCATCGACGCCCTGCGCGACAAGGTGGGCTTGGCCGGCCGCTAGACCCACCCCCCGCACCTCCCGGCGAACGCTTGGATCTGGATCATAGAAGGCGGACGTGGGACATCGGCTTTGAACCCACGGAGCGCGACCCTCTACAATCCAGATTCCGGCATCCGCTTGGATCAGCGGGCTTTCGCTGCGCCGCGCGATAGGTCGGTGGGCTCAGGTCTGCAGAAGCGGCGGAGCGACGCCGGGCGAGCCCTTCGCCGACGCCGCCGTCGGGCTCGCCGCCAGGCCGTACAACCGCACCTTCAACGGCCAGAGCACCTTGCCAAGGCCCCGGATCGCCCGGTCGGCGAAGACGACGGCTTCACTTCGGCGGTTTGCAACGATCAGGGCTGCGGCAGCCGAGCCATAGACGACCGCCTGGGCCGACCCGATGGCCATGGTCAGCACGAGCGCCGCCCACGCCCTGTTGCGGACGCGGATCTGGCTGGGGCTCTGACCGTAGCAGAAAGCGCGCTTCAGGGCGTAGCCAACCCGGGCGCGATGGGGCGGCGCGTACTCATAGACCCAGGCGTCCGCCGCCCAGCCGAACCGCAAGCCTTCCCGGCGAAGCCTGGCGAACAGGCGGTCGTCCTCGCCGCCGGTCAGGTCTGCGCGCGTGTCGAAGGGCCCGGGACCTCGAAGCGCCTCCGCCCGGGTCATCATGGCGTTGCCGCAGCCGAACGGATCGGTGATCAGCACGTCGGTGGAGCCGCCTTCACGCGAGAAGAAGTGCTCGAGATAGGGCCTCAGGTCGGGATGCGCGTCCGCCGCGACGCCGCGCACCGGTCCGAAGGTCACGGCCGAGCCCAGCGCCAGATGGGCGCGGCGCAGGTCGCCCAGCCAGGAGGGCGGCGCTTCCTCGTCGTCGTCCAGGAAGGCCACCAGGGGAGAGGTGCTGGCCGCCAGGCCGGCGTTGCGGGCGGTGGCGACGCCTGGCCGCCCCTCGTGCACATAGGTCAGGGCCACGGGGCAGGCGGGTCGCAGCGCCTCCACCACCGCCGCAGCGCAGGCCTCGGGCGAATTGTCCACCACCACGATGCGGGCCATGAGCTCGGCCGCGCGGTCCTGGGCGAACACCGACCGCAGGGCGCGGGTGAGGTTCTCCGGCCTTCGCAGGGTTGGGATCAGCACATCGATTTCGCTCACGACGGCCTCATGCGGCGCGCGCCTTCCGCGACGGTGACGATCTCGAAGTCCCGCGCCACCGCTGCGCCGACCAGCCGTTCGAAGACGGCGGTGGTGCAGCCGTAGGGGGTGAAGCCGTCCGCCACCCCATGTGTGTACAGGATCAGCCACGCCTTGCGGCGGACCGCCTGGTCCATCCAGTGGAGGGCCGTGGCCTCGCCGTCTTCGCCCTCGACCCCGATCGAGGGGGCCTGGGCAAGGTCGGCGCCCGCTTCGATGACGCCATGGTGGATGGCGCGGGCCAGGCTGAAACGCTCCGCCAGCACCCGCTTGGCGCGCGGACCCACGTCGCCGTAAGGATAGGCGAAGGTCTCTGGCCGCATCAGACCCCAGTTTTCAAGGGTGCGGGTGTTGCGGTCGACGTCGCCGGCTGTGGTGGCGGCGTCGGCCAGGCCGCAGTCCAGGTGCGAGTAGGTGTGGCAGGCGACCTCATGACCGGCGGCCTGGGCGTGCAGCATGTCCGCGCGATCGCCCATCTGGCCGATGTAGCCGGTCTGGCCGGCAGTGCCGGCGCAGACGAAGTAGGTGCCGCGGGCGCCGTACCGCTCCAGCACCCGTGCGCCGGTGGTGAAGGCCGAGACCGGCGCATCGTCGAAGGAGAAGGAGATCAGCGGCGGACCCAGACGGGGTCCCGCCGCCTTGCGGTGCTGCAGCCGCACCAGGCGACGACGGAGCTTGCCCTTCAGGGAAGGATCGGCGTGGTGGGGCTCGAGGTCCATCAGACGACGTCCGCATAGAGGGCTGCACGGTAGAGCTTCATCGCCGCCACACGGGAGCTGAGCGGCGCCCGTTCCTCCAACGCCAGGCGTCTCAGCATGGGTCGCCAAGCGGAGCGGCCCGGCACGGCTTTCAGGAACCGCGCCAGCCGGTAGCTCGGAAAGCGGCGCACCGCCCGGGGGTGCCGGGCCAGGATGCGCGCGAAGTTCGACGGCGACTGTTCGTATTTGCCGGCCAGCGCGGAGGCGGTATCCAGCCCCAGGTGGGTGGCCTGGTTGTCGATGTGGCGGACGCCGTAGCGGGCGGCCACGCGCACGCCCCACTCCGTGTCCTCCCAGCCCCAGCCCTGGAAGGCTTCGTCGAAGCGCTCGCGTTCGAAGACGTCGCGCCGGACCAGCAGGTTGGAGGTCCAGACGTACTTCTCGGGCATGCGTTGGCGCAGGGCGGCGGGAAGGCAGTCGCTGCGCAGGGCTAGCGCCCGGTGCAGGGCGTGCTCGGGGCGACGGGCGGCCTGGTCGACGGAGAAGCCGCCGACGGCCACCGCAGGGTCCTCAGCCGCAATCAGGGCGAGGTAGGCGCTCAGGAAGACCGGGCGGTCCGGCAGCATGTCGCTGTCCAGGAACAGCAGGTGGCGGCCGCGGCTGTGGGCCATCAGCTGGTTGCGGCCGCGGGCGCGGCCGGCGTTGGCGGCGAGCTGGACGAGGCGGGTTGGCAGCGTCAGGGCCATCGCCGCGTCCGCCACCGTGCGGGACAAGACCGGATCGCCCCCCGCGTCGTCCAGCAGCACCAGCTCGACCTCACCCGCCAGGGTGGCGGTTTCTTGGTCGAGGGCCGACAGGAGTGGGCGGGGGTCGTCGCGATAGAACGGGGTCAGCACCGACAGGCGCGGCTCGGCCCCGGCATGGCGCGCGTTGTCCAGCATGCGGGCGCTCACGGCCGCCGTCACGCCGTCACCCGCCGCGCCGTGGCCTTCACCCGCAGGACGTCCATGGCTCGAGCCGCATAGCTGCGGGCGTGGCCGGCATCGAGCGCCAGGGCGGCGAGGCCATAGATCGCGCCGCCGACCAGCGTCTTGGCCGCCAGCTCGCCCAAGCCGCCGCCGGATGGCAGGCGCGAGACGGCCAGCGCCATGAGGCCTGTGGCCAGACCGCTTCGGGCGATGGCGGTCCAGGGGATCGGCAGGCTGACGCCTCCACGCTGCAGGAGGATGGAGACCGCCGCGCCGAGGCCATAGCTGGCGGTGGTCGCCCACATGGCGCCGTCCAGGCCGTAGCGGGGGATCAGCAGCAGGGTGAGGCCGAGGTTGGCGATCGCGGGAACACCGATGGCCACCAGCTGGCGGAAGGTGCGCTGCCCGAGCGTGAAGGCCGTGTTCAGGTAGTGAGCGGTCAGGCCGTAGAAGAGGCCGCTGAGCGCGATCCAGGGGGTCACCCGCGCCGCATCCTGCCGCAGCGCCGGGCCGACCATGAGCTGGGCGAGCGGGTGGGCGACCAGCGCCAGGCCAGCCGCGGCGGGGAAGGCGATCAGCACCATGAAGGACGCCTGCTCGCGGGCGGTGCGCTCCAGCGCCGCCTGGCCGCCGCGTTCGAGCGCGGCGATGCAGGCCGGACCGCCGGCCATGCCGAGCCACATGAACATTACATCGAGCGTGCGGTTGGAGAGGCTGTAGCCGGCATGGTAGGCGCCCACCGTGGCCTCGTTCATGTAGGCAGCCAGCACGAAGCGGTCGGTGGTGGCGAGCGCTAGACCCATGAGCAGGGACAGCGAGATCGGCAGGCCGTAGGCGGCGTAGCGGCGCAGTCGCTCCGCCTCGAAGCGGCCCTGGCGGGCGGGGCGGAGTTCGCTCGGCAGGGCGAACAGCAGACAGGCCGCGCTGGCGACACCGGCGCCGAGCAGGGGGGAGGCGCCGCCCAGGTGCAGGATGGCGAAGACGGCGCCCAGCGCGAATCCGCCGCCGGTCTGGGCCATGTCAAAGACGGCGTACCCTCGGACTTCGCCCGCCGCCCGCCTGCGCTCCTGGGCCATCTTCAGCAGGCTGCGGGCGGTGATGGAAACCAGGCCTGCGCCCATGGCCAGCTTAAGCGGAGCGCTGATCGGCAGCAGCAGGAGCAAGGCGCCGGCGACCAGCGGCAGCGCCACCGCCATGGCGGCGAAGGCGCGGTACAGGGTGGCGTACAGGCCGAGCCGGCCTGCCTCGTCTTCGGCGGCGTAGAAGCGCGCCATGGCCGACTCCAGCCAGACGAACAGGCAGGTGTAGACGACGCTGGTGACCGAGAAGGCCAGCGCATAGTCGCCGTACTGCGACGGGCTCAGCATGCGGGTGAAGACCACGATGGCGCCGAAGCCCGCCACCGCCTGCACCACGTTCACCGGCAGGTAGCCGAGCACGCCCCTCCAGAACATGGGCTCAGCGCACCGCCTCGCCGTCGCCCAGCAGGCGCGGCACGGTCATGGCTAGGATGTAGAGGTCGAGCCAGAAGGACTGCCGCTCAATGTAGTCGACGTCGAGCTCGACCCGGCGGCGAACCTCCTCGGCGGTGTTCACGGGACCCCGAGAGCCGTTGATCTGGGCCCAGCCGGTGATGCCGGGTTTCATCCGATGGCGCCAGGCGTACTCGGCCACAAGGCGGTGGCTGTCCTGACCGGCGGTCTTCATGCCGATGGGGTGTGGGCGGGGCCCGACCAGCGACATCCGTCCCTGCAGCACGTTGATGAGCTGGGGCAGCTCGTCCAGGCTGGTGTTGCGGATGAAGCGGCCGATGCGCGTCACCCGCTCGTCACCCACCGCCACCTGCCGCGCGCCGGCCTGATCGGTGGCGTCGGTCCGCATGGAGCGGAACTTCCAGACCAGGATCTCCTCATTGTTGAAGCCGTGGCGGCGCTGCCGGAACAGGATAGGGCCGGGGCTGTCCAGCCGCACCAGGAGGGCGATGACGGCCATCACCGGCAGGGCCGCGACCAGCAACAGCGCGCCCGCCAGCAGGTCCTGCGCCCGCTTGGCGAGCTGGCGGCCATCGCGGGCCTTGGCGCCGCGGACGCTGAGGGTGGACCGGGCCAGCCAGGACAGGGTGGTGGATCGGCTACCGGGATCCTCCGCGTCGAGGAACAGGCAGAGCTCGTTCGGCAGCACGTGCAGCCGCTCGATCAGCTCGGCGGTGCGCGCTGGCCCGGCGGCGTTCACCGTCAGCACGATGCGGTCGACATAGGGCAGGATGCGGTGCTGCAGCAGGGCCCTGGTGTCGCCAAGCACCGGCACGCCGTGGATGGTGGTTGGGATGCGGTCAGAGCGATCGTCGAACAGGCCCAGCACCGCGACCTCGCGGGTGCGCAGCGCCGTCTCTATGAGCTTCTGGGCGTTCTCCGTGGCGCCTACGACCAGGATGTTGGGCGTCAGCCGTCCCGCCCGGCGCCAGCGGCGCACACAGGCGAGGCCCCCGGCGTGGGTCGCAGCAATGGCGCCCAGACTCACCAAGCTCCAGCTCAGCGTCGCCGGGCGTGTGGCCGGAACGAGGGCGTTGATCAGCAGAACGGCGAGGATGGCCAGGCCGGTCCCCGCGACGGCGCGAGCCAGCGCCTTCCACATCCGTTCCCCAGGAGCGTAGATGTAGGCTCCCATGCCGGGCAACAGTCCGAACCCCATAACGGCGCCCAGGACGCAGGGCCATAGCTGCGCGAGGTCGGCATGGGAGAGGGTGACCGAAAGCACCAGGGCCACGCCCAAGGCCGCAGCGTCCAGCGCCCGGAACCCCTGGCGCACCATGGCCCCCGTCAGGCGGCTGCGCACCGGGCTGAGCGCTTCAGGACGCAGGGGTCCTCGAGACAGGCGCGTGGCGGCCGGGTCCAGGCGCACGCCCTCGACAACGGGAGCAGCGTGGGCCGGAGAAGGCGATGATGTGCGTGCTGCGACAGCCATGCAAGCCTCGGACTACCCCGAAGCTTTGGCACGGCGAGATAAGCGGCCGGTTAATGCTGGCGCGCAAAACATCCGATGCGCAACCTGAGCGCGCAAAATACGAGCGGAGCCGGATCGGACCCCTCCGGCCCGGCGGAACAGCGCGTCCGTCGAGCCGTTGGCCGAGTCTCCTCTATAGGATGTCGCATGGCCACGTCTGCAGGCTTCGAACACCCCGTCGTCGTCTGGCTCCGGCGTGACCTGAGGCTGGCGGACAACTTGGCGCTCCAGGCGGCGGTGGCGTCCAAGCGTCCCGTCATCGCCCTGTTCATCCTGGAGGATGAGCCGCCGGTGCGCGGTTCCGGCGCGGCGGGCCTGTGGTGGCTGGACAAGTCCTTGAGGGCCCTGGCTGCGGACCTGGAGGGACGGGGATCGCGGCTCTTGCTCAGGCGCGGCGAGGCGCGGTCCGTGCTGGATGCGGTTATTGAGGAGACCGGCGCGGGGTCGGTGATCTGGAACCGCAGCTATGAGCCTCCGATGGACGCGCGGGACCGGAACCTGGCTGAAGCGCTGCGGACGCGCGGCCTTGAGGTCTGCAGCTGCGAGGGCAAGCTGCTGCTCGACCCCGGCCAGGTGCGCACCAAGACCGGGGGTCCCTACGGGGTCTTCACGCCCTTCTGGCGCACCGCGAGCGGTATGATCCCGCCGCTCGATTTGCAGGGGGCCCCCAAGGTCATACGCGCATCCAAGGTCCAGCCCCGGTCCGAGGCGCTGGAGGCGTGGGGGTTGCACCCGTCGCACCCGGACTGGTCCGGCGGCTTCGGCTGGACTCCGGGGGAGGCGGGGGCGAAGGCCGCTCTCGACGCCTTCCTGACCGACAAGCTGGCGACCTATCCCCACGATCGCGATCGTCCGGCGGTGGATGGCAGTTCGAGGTTGTCGCCCCACCTCAACTGGGGCGAGATCACGCCCCGCCAGATCCATTGCACGGTGCAGGCGCGGCTGGCCGCCCATGGGCTGGAGACCCAGGCGCAGAAGTTCCTGAGCGAGCTCGGCTGGCGCGAGTTCGACTATGGTCTCCTGGCCCAGCAGCCCGCCCTGCACCAGGCGCCCTTCAAGCGCGCTCTGTCCGGCATCGAGTGGCGCAAGAGCCCGTCAGATCTGGAAGCCTGGCGTCGCGGATGTACCGGCTATCCCATCGTGGACGCCGGCATGCGCCAGCTGTGGAGCCTGGGCTGGATGCACAACCGGGTGCGCCTGATCACCTCCTCATTCCTGGTCAAGCACCTGCTGATCGACTGGCGCGAGGGCGAGGCCTGGTTCTGGGACTGCTTGGTGGACGGCGATCCGGCCAACAACCCCGCTAATTGGCAGTGGATCGCAGGCACGGGCGCGGACGCCCAGCCCTTCTTCCGCATCTTCAATCCGGTGACCCAGGGCGAGAAGTTCGACCCGGACGGTGACTATGTCCGCCAGTGGGTCCCAGAGTTGGCCAAGGCGCACCGCCGCTGGATCCACGCGCCCTGGACGGCGTCGGAGGCGGAGTTGGCGGAAGCGGGCCTAATGCTCGGGCGCGACTATCCCAAGCCGATCGTCGCCCACGAGCAGGCCCGTACCCGGGCGCTGGAGGCGCTGAAGGCCACCCGTCAGGCGGCCTGATCAGGTGACGGTTCAGGTCCAGGTAGCCCGACGCTCGACCTTTTTTCTCTCCCTTGAGCGGAGAGCGGCAGGAATGGGACGTTCGCGCCGATGTTGACGCAGAAGGCGTGGAGGGCGTCTCGCGAGCTTCCGCAACGATGCCGCACTCCATTGCGGCCTCATGGGGGCAAGGGGCGACAGGCGATAACGCGCGTCCCTCCCGGCGAGAGAGGTCATAAGTCGGCCTAATACCAGCCGCCTGAAGCCCTGACTCCCGGCAGGGATTCCCAAGGAGCGCGGAACGTGAGTCGATGAGGGCTCA
>NZ_CAHJWH010000073.1 GCF_903642205.1 Caulobacter sp. S45
CGGGCGAGCTTGATGCAGGGGTGCAGGTGGCCGGCGACCTCGCCCGGCTGACGGCCGGGCTGGGGCTCGTGGCGGAGCGTCAGGGTGGCGAGGCGCACCTCGTCGGCCACCTCGCCCGGCAGGGCCGCGCCGCGTTCGGCCAGCAGCGCCACGTCGTGGTTGCCCTCCACCCAGATGAGCGTACG
Organism: Caulobacter sp. S45; assembly: GCF_903642205.1. Classification (GTDB taxonomy): domain Bacteria; phylum Pseudomonadota; class Alphaproteobacteria; order Caulobacterales; family Caulobacteraceae; genus CAHJWH01. The sequence goes on from NZ_CAHJWH010000073.1 coordinate 186, forward strand.
GCCGAGCGCGAGCGCGGTCAGCCGAAGCCTGTGCGCCGGCGCGATCCGGCCGAGCGCACGGGCGTCGTGGAAGCTGTCGCCGAGCAGGATGACGGTGCGGGGGGCGAGGGCCACAACCTCCGCCTCCAGCCGCGCCAGGGTGTCGGCGGTGTCGTAGGGGGGCAGGAGCTGGCCGCGGGCGGCGTAGGCGGACCCCTTCTCCAGGTGCAGGTCGGCCGCGACCAGCGCCTGCTCGCCGGGCAGCCAGAGCGCGCCCGAGCAGCGGAGCGCGCACTCCGTCCCGTTCAGGTCGATCCACAGCGAACCGCAGGGCGTGGGATCCGCCAGCCGCTCCCGGTGCAGGGCGCGAAGCGCGCTCACGCGGAGCGACCCAGGAACAAAGGATGAATCACCTGCCCCGAATAGCAGGGCGCGGACTCAGCTGTCCAGGAAGCTCCGGAGCTTGCGCGAGCGGCTCGGGTGTTTCAGCTTGCGCAGCGCCTTGGCCTCGATCTGTCGGATGCGTTCGCGGGTGACGCTGAACTGCTGGCCGACCTCCTCAAGGGTGTGGTCGGTGTTCATGCCGATGCCGAAGCGCATGCGCAGCACCCGCTCCTCCCGCGGGGTGAGCGACGCCAGCACGCGAGTGGTGGTCTCACGAAGATTGCTCTGGATCGCCGCCTCGATGGGCAGGACCGCATTCTTGTCCTCGATGAAGTCACCGAGGTGGCTGTCCTCCTCGTCGCCGATGGGCGTCTCGAGCGAGATCGGCTCTTTGGCGATCTTGAGGACCTTGCGAACCTTCTCAAGCGGCATGACCAGCTTTTCGGCCAGCTCCTCCGGCGTCGGTTCACGGCCGATCTCGTGCAGCATCTGGCGCGAGGTGCGAACGATCTTGTTGATCGTCTCGATCATGTGGACCGGGATGCGGATGGTGCGCGCCTGGTCGGCGATCGAGCGGGTGATGGCCTGGCGGATCCACCAGGTGGCGTAGGTGGAGAACTTGTAGCCCCGGCGGTACTCGAACTTGTCCACCGCCTTCATCAGGCCGATGTTGCCCTCCTGGATCAGGTCCAGGAACTGCAGGCCGCGGTTGGTGTACTTCTTGGCGATGGAGATAACGAGCCGCAGGTTCGCCTCCACCATCTCCTTCTTGGCCTGGCGGGCTTCGCGCTCGCCCTTCTGCACCGTCTGGACGATCCGCCTGTAGTCGTCTATGGGCACGCCGGTCTCGGTGGCCAGCATGGCGATCTCGCCGCGGATGTCGGCGATCTGGTCGCCTTCCTTCTCGGCGAACTTGGTCCAGCGCACGCCCATGGGCTTGACCTTGTCGGTCCAGCGGGGGTCGAGCTCGGCGCCGAAATAGGCCTTCAGGAACTCGAGTCTTGAGATGCCGTAGCTGTCGGCCAGGCGCAGCAGGCGGCCCTCCAGCCCGATCAGCTTCTTGTTGATTAGGTAGAGCTGCTCGACCAGCTGCTCGATGCGGTTGTTGTTCAGCTTCAAGGTCTTGAGGTGGACGATGATGCCGCCGGACAGGTTGTCGAACGCCTTGCGGTCCTCGTCGCCCAGGTCCTTGCCTTCCAGCCGGCGCGAGACCAGCCGCTCCTGAAGCCTGCGGAAGGTCTCGAACTCCTCCGCGATGGCGTCGAGCGTCGCCATGACGCCCTCGCGCAGCTCCGCCTCCATGGCGGAGACGGTGGGACCGGCGCCGTCATCGAAGTCGTCCTCGTTCTCGCCTTCGGCCTCGCCGTCCGGGCGCGGTTCACCTGCGGGCGCGGCCTCGCCCTCGACAGGGGCTTCGGCCGGCGCGTCGCCGACCACCAGGGCGCCTTCAGCACCTGGAACGACCGCGGGATTCAGGCCGCCGTAGGTCTGCTCCAGGTCGATGATCTCGCGGAGCAGGATGCGGCTCTCGCGCAGCTCCTCGCGCCAGACCATGATGGCCTCAAATGTCAGGGCGCTTTCGCACAGGCCCCGGATCATGGTGTCGCGGCCGGCCTCGATGCGCTTGGCGATGGCGATCTCGCCCTCGCGCGACAGCAGCTCCACCGAGCCCATCTCGCGGAGATACATCCGTACGGGGTCGTCGGTGCGGTCGAACGCCGGCTTGCCATCAGTAGCAACGACGGCCGACTCCTCGCGCGCGACCACCGCGCCGCCTTCTGCCGTAGCCTCCTCGCCCGCCTCCTCGTTCTCGACGACGTTGACGCCCATCTCCGAGAGCATGGCGAGGGTGTCCTCGATCTGCTCGGAGGTGACCTCCTCGGACGGCAGCACCTTGTTCAGCTCGTCCATGGTGACGTAGCCGCGGGTCTTGGCCTGCTTGATGAACTTCTTGACACCGGCGTCGGTGAGGTCGAGCAGCGGCCCGTCGTGGGTGGTTTCCGCCGCTTCCGGCTCGGCCGTGTTGACTGTCATTCTCGTCTCCGATCCGGACGGGCGAAGCGTCCGAACACTTATTTAATGTAGGATGCGCGGGTCGAGATGTGACACCGCCCGCTCCCAAAAAGTTCCCGAACCTAGCTCTTGCCTAACAACATCCCGTTCGGCTTTGATCCGCCATAGCTCGGCGACGCGGTGCTCGGTTCGCAAGCGCCAAGCGTCGGTGAGCACCTCGAACTCGTCGGAGAGTTCTAATTTAAGGTCGCTGAGCGCTCTTTCCAGACCGGCCAATCGAGTCACCTCGTCCAAAAGCTGCGACCAAAGCTCGCGACCTGCTCGGGTGGGATAATCTGGGCTCAGGAACGGAGCATGAGCTCGAGCGGCAGCAGCCCTTATTCGATCCATCTGAGCAGAGAAGCCACGCTCGACGAGATCGTGGTGCAGCTGTTCGGCGTTGAGCTCGTCGTGGCGAATCCGAATTTGGATGAAACCGTCGGCAAAGGTGGAAAGCGACTTCTGACCAAACGTTTGCTCCTGTACTGACTCGATGCGTTGATCGGCAAACATCGGATGAAAAATCACACCGTTGGCCGCTGCCGCTGAAAACGGTGGGATAGAAGCCGAAAGCACCTTAGCGGCCCTCACACCCTCAACAGATGCACCATGTATCGGCTGACGCCTTTTTTTGTCCCATCTATACCTACTCATTACTCCCGCTGCTTGTGCGGGGCTAATGATTTGCGGCCTAGTATAGATCATAAACCGGCTGATCAATTCGTCCTTGTACTCCTCCGCTAATTCTCGATCTGCGATCAGGCCAGCAAGCTTACGCAAGGCCACCTTGAGCCCTGTGCGGCGCTCCGGCGTGTCTAGAGGCTCTGCGGCGAGGCGCTCGCGCTCGAACAAGACCTCTGCCAGCGGCTTGGTCTCGGCAAGCTGCTCCCGCAACGCTTCCGCCCCCTGCTCCCGCAGCACCTCGTCCACGTCCTTGCCGCCGGTGGGGAGGGCGAAGCGGAAAGACCGCCCGGGCTTCAGCAGCGGGAGCGCGCGGTCGATCACCTTGTGGGCGGCGCGCTGGCCGGCCGCGTCGCCGTCGAAGCAGAGCACGGGCTCGGGCGTCAGCCGCCAGAGCGCGGCCATCTGCTCCTCGGTCAGGGCGGTGCCGAGCGGGGCGACGGCGGCGATGCCGGCCCGCTGGCAGGCGATGGCGTCCATGTAGCCCTCCACGACCACCAGGGCCGCGTCCTCGCTCGCCCCGGGCGCGTGCAGCAGCTTGCGGGCCTCGGGCAGGCCGTACAACGTCGAGCCCTTGTGGAAGAGCGCGGTCTCCGGGCCGTTCAGGTACTTGGCCTTGGCCTGCGGATCGAGCGCCCGGCCGCCGAAGGAGACGATACGCCCCCGCCCGTCGGTAATCGGGAAGATGATGCGGTCGCGAAAGCGGTCGTAGGGCGCACCGCTGTCTTCTGGCGCGATCAGGAGCCCCGCTTCGACCAGCTCAGCCGGGCGCGCGCCCTTGGCGACGAGATGGTCCTTCAGCCCCGTGCGGCCGGCGGGCGCATAGCCCAGGCCGAAGCGGGCGCGCTCGGCCTCCGGCAGCCCCCGCCCGTCCAGGTAGCGGCGAGCAGGGTCGCCTGTGGGGCGGCGGAGCTGGGCCTCGAACCAGCGAGCGGCCTCCTCCATCCAGCCGTGCAGGTCCTGGCGGCGGCGCTCGGTCTCCGCCTCGCGCGGATCAGGCGTCGGCAGGGGCACACCGGCCTCGGCCGCCAGCTGCTCGATCGCCTCGCGGAAGGAGAGGCGCTGGGTCTCCTGCAGGAAGGCGATCAGGTCGCCGTGCTTGCCGGACGAGAAGTCGTGAAAAAAGCCTTTCTCGTCATTGACGTAGAAGGAGGGGCTCTTCTCCTTGGTGAAGGGCGACAGGCCGACATACTCCCGCCCCTGGCGGCGCAGCTTCACCGTGCGCCCGATCACGTCGGAAGGACGCAGCCGCGCCTTGATCTCCTCCAGGAAGCGGTCGTCGAAGCGCATCAGGCGCGCCTCACGGCGTCGGCAGGATCACGTGCGTCAGCCCCGGGCCGACATCTAGACGCTGCATGATCACCACGCCGTCGTTTGGGCCGGCGTTGTGGCCGCGAGGGCGGGCGCGAGCGATCAGGAAGTAGGGGCCGATGGGCAGGCGTGCGAAGCCCATGGCGTCGCGGGCGTCGCAGGTCGCAGTCCGCACATATCGGCCGTAGTCGATCCCCGGCCGGGCGGCGTTGCGGTTGCGCACCTCGACGGCCGGGACGACGGCCCGCGCCTGGGAGCCGTAGAGCACCTGCATCCGCTCCGCGGAATAGTGAGTGGCCGGGATCAGCGCGATCACCTGGCCCGAACAGGTCCACCGCTCGCCAGAGACCGAGCGGTAGGCGACGTGGGCGGCGATCTCGCCCGGGCCGCCGTTCACCGACCAGGCGAACTCCTGCGGGTTGAACCCGCCCTCCATCGGTCGCGCAGGCGGCGGGGGCGCATAGCCGTAGGGTGCGCCGGTCACCGGTCCGGGTCCGTTGGGCTGCATGTCCGCGCAACCGGCCAGGGCCAGCGTGCTCGCCGCCAGGAGGATCGCACCTGTCCGTACCACCGTCTTATGCCGCATGAGTTCCGCCTTCCTTCTTCCCGCCGCCGGGCGTCGATCGACATCCTATCGCCTGAGCCTCGCGGACGGGATGACGCGCATGGCCGCGACGGCCGCGCGCATTTGGCCAGGAACAGATCATACACATTAACCCTAAGAGATGATTCGTCGCTTTGCGGATCGCCGGCTTGGCCGTAACTTTTCGCCCTGTGCGCGAACTTGGCGGGGTTTGCGCATCGGGGGTGGGCCGCCGCGTCACGGGTCGGGCATGAGATCCAGCAAGCGTCGGCAACCTCAGCCTCTGAACTTCACGCCGGACGAGCCGCCGAAAGGCCGCGCCTTGTCCGACCGCGGAGGGCTAGGCCCCATGTCCAAGCCCCTGAACCCACGCGCACCCCTGCCCGAGCCCAGCGACGCACTGCTCGGCGTCAGCCCCGCCACCCGGCGCGGGGCCCCCGACGCGGGGCTGGCGCGTCATGCCTACCTGTTCGCCGGGATCGCCTCGCTCGCCTGGGCGGGCATGCTGCTGGCCTATATGATCGGCTATGTCGGGGGCCTGGACGGGCTGGCGCGCGCGCCAATGCAGCTGGCCATCATCGTGCTCTTGGCCGTGCTCCCGGCCATGTTCATCTTCGTGGGCGCGTTCGCCGCGCGGCAGGGGGCCAGGCTGGCGTCGGAGGCGCGCTGGGTGCGCAGCCTGGCCGAGGACATGATGACGCCCGCAGCGCTCGCGGCCGCCCGCACCGGCGACATCGCCGCCAGCGTCCGCATGGAGGTGGAGCGGGTCTCCGCCGCCGCGATCGCCGCCCACGGCCAGCTGATCTCGGTGCGCGACGCCCTGGCCGGCGAGACCGAGCGGCTGACAGAGACCGCCGCCCAGGCCCAGCTCACAGCCCGCACAGTGGGCGAGACCCTGACCCGGGAGCGTGAGGAGGTGACGGGGCTGCTGGCCTCGTTGCGCGATCATGCAGAGGGGCTTGCCTCGGGCGTGGAGAGGCAGAGCCGGCTGGTGGCCGAGGCGTCCGACTTGGCGCGGAGCCAACTGCAGGAGGCGGAAGCCACGCTGGCCTCGGGCGCCGAGCGCCTGGCCGCGGCCAGCACCGACGCCGGGACCGCCGCGCGCGAGGCCGGTGAGGGACTGACCCACCAGGCCGAGCGGCTCGACGTGGCCGCCGCCGCCCTGTCGGAACGGCTGCGCTTCCTGGAGGCGCGGCTGAACGAGCAGCGGCATGCGCTCTCCAACCTGCTCTCCACCCTAGACACCGACCAGGACGACCTGGCGGCGCGGCTGGAGACACACCAGGCCCGGATGACGGAGGTGATCGCCGACGCCCGGACCGGAGTGGGCGAGCTCTCCGCCGCCTCCGCGGACGGCGCCGAGGCGCTGCGGGGCGTGATCGGCTTCGCCCGCGACGAGACGCAGCAGCTGGCCGCGCGCGTGCGGGCTGAACAGGGGGCGCTGCGCACCGAGGCGGTGGAGGCGCGCCAGGAGGCCCAGGCCGAGCTGCATCGCACCCTGGACGCCCTCGCCCGCGCCGGGGAGGACGCCCGCCGCACCCTGGCGGCCGAGGCGCAAGCCGCCCAGACTACCGCAAGCGTCCGTGTCGGCGCGGCGCGCATGGAGGTGGAGCAACTGGGCGAGCTGGCCTTCGCCGCCGGCCAGCGCGCCGACCAGGCCTTCCAGACCCGGCTGGGCGACGCCCGGCGCATGATCGACCAGACCGCCGCCCTGGTGGAGGAGGCGGGCGCGCGCGCCGGCCAGCGCATCGAGGCGGGCCTGGGCGCCAGCCGCGGGGCGCTGGGCGATCTGGCAGGAGCCTTGGGCGAGATCGACGCCCAGCTCGCGCGCCTGCCCGACGCCGCGCGCCAGCAGGCCGAAGCCGTGCGCGCCGGAGTGGAGCGGAGCCTGGCCGACCTCACCGCGTCCGCGAGGCGGGCGACCGAGGAGACCCAGGCCATCGACGCGGCCTTCCAGGACCGCATCCGGCGCAATTACGAGACGCTGAGCGAGGCCGTGCGGCTGATGGGCCGGGTGGCCGGAGCGGTCGACTTCAGCCGCGACCTGGCGCCGCCGCGGGGCGCCGGCCCTGCGCCGCCCTCCTCCGCCCCGTCTTCAACCGCGCCAACCACAGGGGCCTCCGCGTCAGCCGCCGCCGAGCCGGTCGTCCCGGCGGCCCGCGTTGAGGACGCCGCAAGTCCCGAGCCATCCCTCACCGGCTTCGACCCTTTCGCAGCCCTGCGACGGTCGCCGGAGCCTGCCCCTCGTCCCGAACTCCCGCTGCCTGCGGAGCGCAAAGCGGCTTTCGCGGCTCGAGCGTCGGTCCCCTCCCCCGTGTTCGGCCGCGCCGCGGCTCGGGAGGCGGAGGCCGCGGCCCTTGCGTCGGCCGGCCCCGCCGACCTGCTCCTGGAGCCTGTGCGAGGCGCCGAACTGGTCGCCGTAGAGCCGTTGGCCGCCGAGCCGGCTGCGCCCGAGCCGGGCCTGCGGCCGCGGCTGAAGTTCACGCCGACGGAGGCCGACGAAGCGCTGAAGGCGGTGTTCGCCCCCTCGGCTCCCCGGCCCGAACCGGAAGCCGCCACCGCCGCCCGGGCGGCGAGCGGCCGCAGCGAGTGGGACTCCGAGCTGGACGAGTGGACCTGGAAGGACCTGCTCACCTCCATGGACGATGCGCCCAAGGACACCGACGCCCTGGCCTCGCAGATGGTGCAGGAGATCGAGGCGCTGGGGGTGGACGCCGCGGCCCTGCTGCCCCGGACGCGGCTGGAGGACGTCGCCGTCTCGCTGAGCTCGGGCGACGCCCCCGCGGCCCGCGACGCGGTGCGCCGCCTGGCTCCCGCCGCCATCCGCCGCCTGTCGCGACGGGTGCTCACCGACAAGGGGCTGCGCGAGCAGGTCGACCGCTTCGTCGGCCGCTACCAGGCCCTGCTGGGCGACGGCGGCGGCGGCGCCCAGGACGTGCAGGCGGCCACGACCCTGCTCGCCACCGACGCCGGACGGGCCTACCTGCTGCTGGAAGCCGCCGTGGGCGACTTCTGAAGCCCGACCGATGCGCAGCCTGACCGTCGCCGAAGAGCGCTGGCCCATCGCCGGCGCCTTCGTCATCGCCCGCGGGGCCAAGACCGAGGCGCGCGTGCTGGTGGCCGAGATCGCCGATGGCCCGCACCGCGGCAGGGGAGAGTCCACGCCCTACCCCCGCTATGGCGAGAGCGTGGAGGGCTGCCTGGCCCAGATCGAGCAGGTCCGCGCCGCCGTCGAGGTGGGCGCCGGGCGTGCGGAGCTGCAGGACCTGCTGGCGCCCGGGGCGGCCCGCAACGCGCTCGACTGCGCCCTCTGGGACCTGGAGGCGAAGACGGCCGGCGTGCGCGCCTGGACGCTGGCCGGCCTTCCCCGCCTGGAACCCGTGCAGACCTGCTACACCCTCAGCCTCGGCCCGGCGGCGGAGATGGCGCAGGCGGCTCGGGCGGCGGCGCACCGCCCAATGCTGAAGCTGAAGATCGGCGGGGCGGACGACCTGGACCGGGTGGAGGCGGTGCGCGCCGCCGCCCCGCGGTCCGCCCTGGTGGTGGACGCCAATGAGGCGCTGAACCTCGACACGCTGCGCCGGCTGGCGCCGGAGTTCGCGCGCCTGGGCGTTGTGCTGATCGAGCAGCCGCTCCCCGCCGGCGACGATGCGGCGCTCGAGGGCTATGCCAGCCCGGTGCCGCTCTGCGCCGACGAGTCCCTGCGCACCCGCAGCCAGCTTGACGCCTGCGCCCGCCGCTACGGCTGCGTGAACATCAAGCTGGACAAGGCCGGCGGCCTGACCGAGGCCCTGGCCCTGCGCGAGGCCGCTCGCGCCAAGGGGCTCGAGATCATGGCCGGCTGCATGGTCGCCACCTCGCTGGCCATGGCCCCGGCCCTGCTGATCGCCCAACAGGCCGCGGTGGTGGACCTGGACGGTCCCCTGCTGCTGGCCCGGGACCGGGAGCCCGGACTGGCCATCACGGACTCGCTGATCTCCCCACCGGAGGCCAGGCTCTGGGGATGAGGAGCCGCCGCCGGCCATGAGGCACGAGGCAGCGCAGGCTGGACCCTTCGGGCGTATCGACCGGCGGCCCGGGTTGGAGCAGGGTAGGCCTATGCCGGGTCGCCCCTTCGCCTTCCAGCTTCTTCGGCGCGCCGCCAGCCGGCTGGGCGCCGCCTCGCGGTGCGTCCTGCCCGGGCTGGTCGCCGCAGCGGCCCCGGCCTTGGCCCTGGCGCAGGATGAGCCTGTCAATCCCGACACGACCACGGTCACCGCCAGGTACATGGCGACAGTGGCCAGCCACGAGCTGAGCGACCCCACCTACATGCCCGCCCCGGCGAGCTGTTCGGGAGCAGCGAGCTCAGTTACGAGGCGCTGCATACCGACACCTACAACGCGCCCGGCGCGCTCTCCTCGCGTCAGGGCGCCGACACCACCGACGTGATCCAGCGCTTCTCTTACGGCGTGATCCGCAACCTTGCGGTCTCGGCCGAGGTCAATGCGGGATCGGAGTCGGTCAGGGACGAGCTGGCCGGCGGATCGACACGGGCGTCCAGGCGCGACGGCTTCGCCGAGCCGATCTTCTCCTCCATGTACCGGGCGCTCCGCCAGGGCGCCTTCCCCGTCACCCTGGACATCTCGGGCGCCTATGCGCCCGATCTGATCAGCGCCCGCGCCGCCAGCGCCACGGCGGAGGGCTCGCTCGCGCGGGGTGGCGACTTGATCGAGCTGACCGCGGCGGTCGCGCGGGTCAGCGCCTCCGAGACCGTCCAGGCTCACGTGCGCGCCGACCACTACGGAAACGCCGACCGGGAGAACGCCTCGGGCTTCAACATCGACACGGCAAGCTACTGGAGCCCCTCGATCGGCCTCGCCACGCAGACGCGCTTCACGCCGCGCCTCGCGCTCAACCTGAACGGCGACTACGTCTTCCGCGAGACCACCAGCCTCTACAACGCCCAGAGCGGTCTGAACGCGGTCAATGGCTTGGGCTCATCGGGACAGGTGAGCGCCGAACTCGTCTACCGCGTCATTCCCTTCCGGCTCGATGCATCGGTGGAATACGGCCACACCTTCTAGGGCCGCGCCTGTACCGGCTACGACGCGGACCCTGCGGACGACGTCAATTCGAACAGGTCCGAAGACCGTGTCTTCCTTCGGCTGCGCTATCGCGTCCGCTGAGGCGCCCAACCCAAACCGCCAGACCTCGCCTGCGACACAAGGCGACCGAGCCGCCGTACACGTCGCCGCTGTTGGTGAAGGTTCCGCCGCCATGGCCGCCTGGCCCCCCACGCCTCAGGTGCGGCCCTGCACCCGAGCGCGCCCATCGCGGACGCCGCGCCCCTGATCGCCGTCGGCCATGGCTGAGGGGCGGCGTCCCCGACAGGCGCGCCGTATCCCTGGCGCAGACGAGCAGAGCCGCCGCGCAGCGACCGGGCCCTTGCGGCCTGGCCGAGGGCGGCCTGGCCGAGGGCGGCCTGGCCGAGGGTCACCAGGACTGGCTGCCCGGCCCTCCCTTGAACGGTCCCGCCTCTCGGGCCGTGATCCAGCCGCCATAGAAGCCGCCGGGCTGCGGCCTCACCTGCTCACCATCGACCGTGCAGCTGTCGAAGGGCGCGGCGTAGAAGGCCAGATGATCCTTCAGCAGATCGAAGCCGGGCGTGGGCGCCGGATAGCTCCAGGCGGCCGAGTCCAAGCGCTCGCCGGGAACCTCAACGTCGTAATAGACCGCCCAGCCCTTCCACTCGCAGAACGAGCGGCGATCGACCGGACGGAGCACGGACGGCGCGACGTCTGCGCGGGGGACATAGTAGGTCGGCGGATGGCTGGTCTCCAGAGTCCGCACGCCCTGGACGGTGTCGGCCACGACCACGCCCCGATGCACGATCCGCAGGCGCCTGGAGGTAGGCTCGGCGATCGCCGGCCGGGGATAGGCCCAGACGCTCTCCTGGCCCGGCCCCGCCGGATCAGCCCGGGGCCTCACAGGCCTGCGCCCTTGAAGGCCGAGTCCTCATCGGCAGAGAACGGCGACGTCGACACGCCTGGCCTGCGCCTGACTTCCGCGCGCATCGCTTGCATGGGCGCAGTCCTGACCCGCGGGCCGCCTGCCCACCTGTCGAGCTACTACGGGCCGTGACCATGGCGGTTCCAGATCGACGGCCTTTATGTTCGACCGGCTCAGAGACCGGGGCGGGCGGCAGGGGTGGCTGAACTGGGACGGCGACCTGTTCTACATCCCGCTGGCCAACGCCACATCACCAACCTGACCCTTGGCCACGGAGCAGCTAGCTTCCGCCCCAGGCCGCCTAGGTGGCGGCGGGCGGCGCTGTACAAGCAGGATCACGCGGGCACGGCGCCGGTCTGAGCGGGTGCGACATCTTGCTGCCCCTCCTCTTCATCGCCGCTTACAGACGATAAACTCACACAGTGAATCGTAGCGTCGGTCGATCGCTTGGTCTCCGCCGCGCCGTTCGAGGGTTTCGCCTTGCATACGCATCGATCCGAGCCATCCGCTCGCAGTCGCCGCCGCTTCCTGCAGGCGTCGGTCGCTTCGCTGGGTGTCGCTGCGCTGGCGAGCAAGGTGCGCGCTGGCGAAGCCGACGCGGTGGTCGCCGCCGCCAGGGCGGGTCTCAGCCGGGCTGGAGCCCGGACAACTCGTGCCGACATCGTAGGCGTGGCCGACTTCACCAAGCCCTCCCGCAGCCCGCGTTTCCACCTCGTGGAGATGGCGACCGGCAAGGTGGACACCCTGCTGGTGGCGCACGGCCGCGGATCCGATCCGGAGCATACGGGCTGGCTTCAGAGCTTCTCCAACCTGCCCGGGTCTGAAGCGACCTCGGCCGGCGACTACTTGACCGGCGACTACTACATCGGCGGGCATGGACCTTCCATGCGCCTGCACGGGCTCGACGCGACCAACTGCAACGCCGAAGCGCGCGAGATCGTGGTCCACGCGGCCTGGTACGTCGGCCCCGACATGGTCCTTGAGCACGGTCGGCTTGGTCGTAGCGAAGGCTGTTTCGCCGTCAGCCCCGCCGACCTGCCCAAGGTGCTCTACCGCCTGGGACCTGGCCGCCTGCTGGTGGCGACCCGGCTCTAGAGACCCAGCCGCACTTGGCGGCGTCCCGGCCGCCTTTATCCCGAACAAGGACGCTCTTCTCGCGGACGGCAGGGCAGGCGCTTACTCCAGGCCGACTGCTTTCAGGGCGACGGAACCGACTTCGGCCGGCTTGCTTTGCATCGGAATTCTCCCGCCCGGGCTTTAGGTGGGCGTCAGGCGCTCGACCCGGCCGCAGCGAGGACCTGCCTGGCTTGTTTGAGGTGGGGGATGTCGAGCATGCGCCCATCCAGGCTCACCGTGCCTGCAGATGGGTGGGCGTCGAAAGCGGCGACCACTTGGCGCGCGAAATCGATCTCGTCCGCGGAGGGACGAAACGCTGCATTGATCACCGCGACCTGGGCCGGATGGATCGCGAGGCGCCCGGTGAAGCCCTCCGCACGTGCCGCCTGGCACGATGTCCGCAGGCCTTCCTCGTCGCGGAAATCGACGTAGAGCGTGTCGATGGCCTGGACCCGGGCGGCCCGGGCGCCCAGCAAGGTCAGCGACCGCACCATGCGGAAGGTCAGCGCCCAGCGCCCGGTCTCGTCGAGGTTGGTGCTGGCGCCGAGGGCCGTGGCCAGGTCCTCCGCCCCCCAGGTGAGGCCGGCCAGCCGAGGAAGGGTCGCCTTTGCATAGTCGCCAAGCTGGAATGGCGCCGCTGGGGTTTCAGTGGCAACCGGAACGATGCGGATCGCGCCGGCTTTGACGCCGTGCTGGGCCTCCAACGCGTCGAGATAGTGCGACAGTCGCTCCACGTCGGCAGGCCCGCCCGCCTTCGGGATCATGACGCCATCCGGACGGCCCGGAACGATGGCGATGAGATCTTCCAGCGCCAGACCGCTGTCGAGGGGATTGATCCGCACCCATAGCTGTGAAGGCCGCGGTCGGGAATGCGCGTCCAGGAAGCCGGCCACCAGGGCCCGGGCCGCGGGCTTGGCCTTAGCCGCCACCGAGTCCTCCAAATCCAGGATCAGCACGTCCGCCCCGCTGGCGTCCGCCTTGCCGAGCTTCCTCTCGCTGTCGCCGGGAACGAACAGCCAGGACCGCAGGGTCATTGGCCGCTCGGCCGCCGGCGCTGCAGGCCCGATCGCTTGCAGCTCGCAACCAGTTCGTCGCGCTGATTGTAAGCCCTGTGCTCGAAGGTGACGATGCCCTGGTCGGGGCGCGAACGGCTATCGCGCAGCTCGATCACCTCGGTCTCCACGCGCACGGTATCCCCGTGGAAAAGCGGCTTCGGGAAGCGCACCTCGTCCCATCCCAGGTTGGCGACCGCGGTGCCTAGCGTGGTGTCGCCGACCGAGATGCCGACCATCAGCCCCAGGGTGAAGCAGCTGTTGACGATGCGGCGGCCGAACTCCGTCTGCGTACGGCAATACTCCTCATCGAGGTGGAGCAGCGCGGGATTGTGGGTCAAAGCCGTGAACAGCACGTTGTCCGATTCGGTCACCGTGCGACGGATGGCGTGATCGAAGGTCTGTCCGACCTGAAGCTCGTCGAACCACTTCCCACTCATCGTCGCTCCTCACGGTGGCTGGCTGGCATCATCGCATGTCTTACGAGGAAACAGCAGTCCGCCAGGAGCGAGGCCGTCTCGGGTATTCACCGTCCTCGCTGGTCCTGAGCCAGAGAAGCTTCGCGCCGGGGAAGGAGGGGGGCAAAGGCCGGGCATGCGAGCCAGCCCCGGCCTCCGGTCACGTCTCCCTACAGGCCAGACGAGACCGCAGGAAAGCATCGGGGCTGGAAGGATGGGAGGCCTCGCGCAGGCATCGAGATGCCGAGGAGGTCGCCGGGGCACGCGTACGGCCCGAGCCGACCCTTCCGCACCTTAGCCGGGCGACCCGTTCGCACGGCGTTGCGAGCTACGGAAGTTCCACGATCTGAGTAGCGAACGAAACGCCCACGTCGCCATGGCCGGCTGAGAACGTCACGCCCGCCAAAGGCGGCGCCGCCTTGTAGGACGGCACGCGCAACATGAAGCCGACCGTCTCTCCCGGCTTCAGGGCGCGAACGAGCGTAGCGACGCCCGCCGGTGTCGTAGGCGTCTTCACGAT
>NZ_CAHJWH010000074.1 GCF_903642205.1 Caulobacter sp. S45
ACCGACTTGATGTCGATGACCTCCCGCGTCAGCTTGACGGTGAAGGGGTCGGTCTTCTCCCGGGCGATGGTCAGGGTGATGGGCGCGCCGACGGCGCCGCGCATCTGCTTCACCGCGTCGTTCAGGGACAGGCCAAGGATCGACTGGCCGTCGATGGCGGTGATGTAGTCGCCGGGCTGCAGGTGGGCGCGAGCGGCGGGCGTGCCGTCCATCGGCGAGATGATCTTCACCGCCCCGTCGTCGGCGGTGACCTGCAGGCCCAGCCCGCCGTACTCGCCGCGGGTCTGGTCGCGCATGTCGTCGAAGCTCTCGGGGTCGAGATAGCCCGAGTGCGGGTCCAGCGAGGTCAGCATGCCGTCCAGCGAGGCCTGGATCAGCTTCTTGTTGTCCACCGGCACCACATACTGCTGGTCCACCGTGGTCAGCACGTCGCCGAACAGCTCCAGCATCTTGTAGGTGTCGGCCCTAGGCGGCTTGCCCTGCTGGTCGGCGTAGGCCATGGCGGCGGCCGCGCCGAGGGCGAAGGCGGATATGCCGACGAGGAGGGTCTTGCGCATGCTCACGCCTTCGACTCGAACCGCCCGATCTCACCCCGCCTTGGCGCCCGCATCGGGGAGCCAGCGGCCGGGATCGACGGGCCGGGTCGCCCGCCGCACCTCAAGATAGAGCGCCGGATGGGGCGTGTCGCCGGGCATCTTGCCCACCGGCTCACCCCCGGCGACGGTCCGCCCCGCCTCCGTCCCGACCTCGCCGAGGCCGGCCAGCACCAACTCATAATCTCCTGAGCGTAAGATCAGGACGTTTCCCCATCCTTTCAAGGGACCGGCGTAATCCACCGCGGCCGCGAGGGGGCTCAGCACCGCGGCGTTGGGCGTCGTCGTCCAGGTGACGCCCTTGGAACGCTCAGGATCGCCTCCGGCCTGGCCGAAGCCGTGGGCCAGCACGCCCTGGACGGGGGCGGTGAAGCGGACCGGCAAGGCGTCGTCCGCGCCTGGGAGCGAGCTGTGGACGTCCAGCACATGGACCAGCTCGCCCAGCGAGCGGGCGCGGGCGGCCAGGCGCTGGACGTCGGTCTGGGCGGCGCCCGCGTCGGCGTACAGCTGCTTCTCCAGCGCCTGCTTCTGGGCGATCAGGTCAGTGATCTGGGCCTCGCGGTCTGCGAGCGTGCTCTCGGCCTGGAACAGCACGCCGCTTTGGGCGTCGGCCTGGCGGCGCACGCGCTTCAGCGCCTCGGACTGACCGGAGAAGGCCTGGGCGCGGGTTTCCAGCTCCGGGGTGATGGCCTTGATCAGGATGGCGGCCCGCACCGCGTCGCGGGCGGAGCGGGGATCGACCAGCAGCGGCGGGGGTGGGTTGCGCGCGTACATCTGCAGCGCGCCCAGCAGCTGGGTCAGGCTCTGCTGGTTGCGCGCCATGCGCACCTTCAGCTCGGCCTCCTGCAGGTTCAGCTTCGTCAGCGAGGCGCGGGCGCCGCCCACGTTGCGCTGGCCGTTGGACTCCTGGCGGCCGAGGCTGATCAGCCGGGTGCGCAGGCTGGCGATGGAGGCCGCCGCCGCCGCCGCGCCGGCGCGGTCGGCGTCGCGGTCAACCACGCGCGCTTGGCGCTGGACGTCGAGGGTGAGGAGGGCGTTGGAGGGCGGGGCGGGCGCGGCGCCGAGGAGGAGACCGGCCAGGGGAATAAGTGCCAGGCTGCGGCATACCCTATCCTCCCCTGCGAAGCGGGGGAGGTGGCGGCGAAGCCGACGGAGGGGGCTCACGGAGAGCCACCGCCGGCCGGCGGAGTTTCCCGATCCAGGTCACCGTCGCGCCCCGGAAGCCCCCTCCACCAGGCTTCGCCTGGTCCCCCTCCCCCGCTTCGCAGGGGAAGAGAGGATCGAGCCGTCGTCACACCAGCGTCTCGAACTCGTCCACCAGCCGCTCCAGCCGGGCGCAACCCTCGGCCCAGAAGCTCTGCTGGCGGGGGTCCATCCGGAAGGGCGCGAGCGCCTCGACATAGGTCTTCGAACCGCCGGCGGCGAGCAGCGCCTCGTAGTTCGGCGCGAAGCCGCCCGGGTCGGCGCGGCGGCGCTCCATCAGGGCCGAGACCAGCAGGTCGCCGAAGGCGTAGGCGTAGACATAGAAGGGCGCGTGCACGAAGTGGCTGACATAGGTCCAGTAGTGCTCGTAGCCTGCGTTCAGCCGCACCGCCGGGCCGAGGCTCTCGCCCATCACCTCCAGCCATAGCGCCCCGATCTGCTCGGCCGAGAGCTCGCCCTGCAGGCGCTGCGCGTGGAAGCGGGTCTCGAACCGGTGGAAGGCGATCTGGCGGAAGACCGTGTTCAGCGCGTCCTCGATCCTGCCGGCGAGCAGGCCCCGCCGCTCGGCCGGCGTGGCGTCGGCCAGCAGGCGCTCGAACACCAGCCCCTCGCCGAAGATCGAGGCGGTTTCGGCCAGCGTCAGCGGCGTGTCCGACAGCAGCGTGCCGAGCGGCGCGGCCAGGGTCTGGTGGACGGCATGGCCGAGCTCGTGGGCGAGCGTGAGCACATCCCGCCTCTCGCCCATGAAGTTCATGAACACGTAGGGGTGCTTGTCGGCCGAGACCGGGTGCGAATAGGCGCCCGAGCCCTTACCGGGGCGGGGCCGCGCATCGATCCAGGGCTGGTCGAAGAAGCGCCGGGCTTTCTCGGCGAAGGCGGGGGCGAGGCCTGAGAAGGCGCTCAGCACCATCATCTTCGCCTCGTCCCAGCTGTAGCGGCGGGCGCTCTCCTGGCTCAGCGGCGCGTTGCGGTCCCAGTAGTCCAGGGCGTCCTTGCCGAGCGCCTTGGCCTTCAGGGCGTAGTAGCGGTGGGAGACCCGGGGATAGGCCCCCACCACCGCCGCCTCGAGCGCATCGACCGCCTCCGCGTCCACCTCGTTGGCGATGTGGCGGGGCTGGGCGGGATTGGCGAACTTGCGCCAGCGGTCCTCCACCTGCTTCTCGAAGGCGAGCGTGTTCAGGCAGAGGCCCAGCACCGGCGCGGCCTGGTCCAGGGTGGTCGCCAGGGCCTCTGCGGCGTCCTTGCGCCGGGCGGGCTGGGGGTCTGAGAGGCGGTTCAGCGCCTCCGAGAGCGTCAGGTCGGCGCCGCCGACCTTGACGCTCATCCGCGCCAGGGTCTCGTCGTACAGCCGGCTCCAGTTGGCGATGGCGGGGCTGCGGTCCACCAGCAGCCGCTCCAGGTCCGGCGTCAGCTCGTGCTCGCGCGACAGGCGCACCCGGCGGATCCAGGGGCGCCAGCGGGCGGCGGAGGGCTGGGCCTTGAAGGCGCCCTCGATCTCCCAGTCCTCCAGCTTGTTCAGCTCGAGCGTCAGGAAGACGGTGTCGGCGGCGATGGCGGCCTGGCGGGCGCGCAGGTCGCTCTCGAACTTGGCCCAGGCCGGGTCGTCCCGGGCGACGGAAGAGGACAGGCTGGCATAGGCGGCGGGCGCGCTCAGCAGGTTGGTGAAGCGCTCGGTCAGCGTCATGGCCTGGTTGATCACCAGGCCCAGCCGCTCGGCGTTGGCGCGCGCGCCGACCAGCGCGCCCTTCAGCCGCACCAGCTCGTCGACGGCGGTGCGGGCCGCCTTCAGGTCGGTGTCGAGGGCCGGATCGATGGGGCTGTTGTAGAGGTCGCAGAGGTCCCATTCCGGGGCGTCCGCGGAGATCGCTTCGGGCGCTTGGACATGCACGGTCATGGGCGTTCGTATGGCCCGCGTCCCGCTTCGGATCAACGCGGATCAGAGCTTCGCCGTTGGTGATCTCTCTTGCCTGAGCCATTGCTGACACATGGTTTGTGAAGACCCCCGCGCCGCCCCCTTCCTGGCCACCGTCCTGACCATGTTCCCCGAGGCGTTTCCCGGGCCTCTAGGGGTCAGCCTGATCGGTACATCCTGGCGTGAACAAGGCCTCTGGCGGCTCGAAACGGTGGACATCCGGGCGTTTTCCAAGGATAAGCGCGGCTTCCTCGACGACACCCCTGCGGGCGGCGGCGCGGGACAGGTGCTGAAGGCGGACGTCATCGCGTCTGCGCTCGATTCGCTCGAGCGCGGCGGACGGCCGCTTTTGTGCATGAGCGCCCGGGGTCGGCCCCTGACCCAGGCGCGGGTTCGGGATTGGGCGGCCGGGCCGGGCGTCATCGTCCTGTGCGGCCGGTTCGAGGGGGTGGACCAGCGGGTGCTCGACGCCCGCGGGTTCGAGGAGGTCGCGATAGGCGACGCGGTGCTCGCCGGTGGCGAGGCCGCGGCGATGGTGGCGATCGAGGCGTGCGTGCGGCTGGTTCCGGGGGTGCTCGGGGCGGCGGCGTCGCTTCAGGACGAGAGCTTCGAGGACGGGCTGCTCGAACATCCGCAGTACACGCGACCGCGGACGTTCGAGGGGCTGGACATCCCCGAGGTCCTGCTCTCCGGCGACCACGGGCGCATCGCCCGCTGGCGCCAGGCGATGCGGGAAGAGACGACGCGGGAGCGGCGGCCCGATCTCTGGGCCGCTCATCTCGCCCATCAACAGGCAAAGGGCGGCTGAAGCCCTATAGTCAGCGAGAAGGACCTGAACCCAATGAACATCCTCCAGACCCTGGAAGCAGAAGAGACGGCCCGCCTGGTCGAGAAGCGCGGCGGCGTGCCGGACTTCCAGCCGGGCGACACGCTGCGCGTCAACGTCCGCATCAAGGAAGGCGAGCGCGAGCGCGTCCAGGCCTTCGAGGGCGTGTGCATCGCGCGCGCCGGCGGCGGCGTTCAGGAGAACTTCACCGTCCGCAAGATCAGCTTCGGCGAGGGCGTGGAGCGGGTTTTCCCCACCGTCTCCCCCAACATCGAGTCCATCGAGGTGAAGCGTAGAGGCGCCGTCCGCCGCGCCAAGCTCTACTACCTGCGCGACCGCCGCGGGAAGTCAGCCCGCATCGCCGAGCGGCAGAACACCACCGGCGCGAAGGGCGAAGCCAAGGAAGGCTGAACCCGCCTGCCGATCGCATGAGAATGGCCTCGGAGGACGCCCTCCGAGGCCGTTTTGCTGTCGCCTCTTCATGACGGGAGGGAGCGGCCAGCCGCCCGCCTAGAACAACGCCGTCAGGCTGAACCGGGCCGAGATCGGCTCCAGCGGATGGAGCTGGTCGTCGCTCATCCCTTCCGCCGGCTCGCCCGGCAGGCGCGAGGTGTAGTAGGCCGATGAGGCGCTCGCGTGGGCGTCGGTCAGGTTATAGACGCTCACCTGGACCTTGACCCGGCTGTTGATCCTATAGCCGGCGTCCAGGTTGACCTCGCTGTAGCCGTCGTCCCTGGGGTATTCGTCCCCGTCGCTGATCGGATATTGGCCGAGGATCCGCCACTCCAGGCCGCCGAACCACGGCCCGAGGTGGTCCACCAGCACTCCGAACGAGCCGATGAAGTTCGGCGCATTGGCGATGTAGGGGCCGTCCAGGTCGAAGGCGGCCAGGTCGCCGCGGTAGCGGGCGCGGCTGAAGGCGAGGTCGGTGTTAAGCTCCGCCCATGGAAACGGCCGGTACTGGGCTGAGACCTCCACGCCCTGGCGCCGGCTGGGGGCGGAGGCGTCGTCCTGGCCCTGGTCCTGGTCGTAGGCCAGCTCGGAGGAGAAATCCTCCTGGAACAGGGCGATCTGCGTCCTGAGCCTGGGCATGACGTCTGAGCGTAGCCCGACCTCGTAGGAGGTGGCGGGCGCCAGCAGCGGCGTACGGCCGGCGCTGACCGGCACGCCCTCTAGGCTCACCGTCTCGAACACGCCGCGCACATCGTTGGAGTGGAAGCCGCGGCCGGCGCTGACATAGGCCTCCGTCTTCCACCACGGACCCAGGACCAGGCTGCCCTTGGGCTGGAACAGGGCTTGGTCGGTGTTCCCCTGGAAGCCGGAGATGAAGCTGTGGTCGAAGGCCGTCTGGTACTCCTCGCGCAGACCTAGGACCGTCCGCAGCCAGGGGGTGAAGCGTGTGGTGTTCTGCACATAGACCCCGATGTCGCCGAGATGCACCCGGTCGGCGTCGCAGGCATAGTTCACAGCCGGGCTGGCGACGGCGGGGACGTAAGAGCCGTCCGGCGCCGGGTCCTGCTCGGTCTCGCAATAGTCCAGCGCCTGGCGGTCATGGGTGTGGCGGCGGTCCACATAGATGTCGTCATAGCGCCCCTGCAGGCCGAAGCTCGTTTCCGAGGTGATCCGGCCGAGGTTCAGGCGGATCAGGTAGGCGGCCTGGCCGCCTGCGGTGTTGCGCGCTTCGCTCTGCTGCTCCTGGTCGCCGTTGACCGGGTCATCAAGGAAGTGGGTGTAGTCGTTCCACAGGGTCATGGTGCTGTGGATGAGGTAGGCGCTGGTGGTGAAGTCCCAATCCCTGCCCTCGGTGGCGTAGGTCCCCGAAAGGCTGAACCGCTCCGAGCGCGCGCCGTCGGAGGGATCAAGCGTGCCGAAGCGGTCGATCAGGCCCTCGCTTACGGCTCGCTCCGGCTGGTCGGTCGTGAGGTTGCTGTGGCCATGGTAGTAGAGGGCCGTGAGGCTGTAGCCTTCGTCCTCCGCGCCGTGGATGTAGCGGAGCATGCCGGCGGTCTTGTGGAAGTTGTCGGTGTGGGTCCACGGTCCATCCAGGTGCTCATAGTCGACCGACGCCAACAGGCGGTCGCCTGAGCCGAACGTATGCGTTCCCCCGACGAAGCCCTCCTGATCGCCCAGCGTGCCGGCGCTGAGGTCGATCTGGTTCGGCAGGGTGTCGACCAGCTTCAGGTGGTCATAGGCCACCGCGCCGAAGTCGCCGACCGCAGCGTAGAACGGCCCCTTGCCGAAGTCGACGCCGCCGAGCAGCTCGGGGGCCAGGAAGTTCAGGTCGGAATAACCCTGGCCGTGCGCGTTGGTCGGCCGGTTCACCGGCATCTCGTCCACCGAGATGGCGATGTCGGTGCCGTGGTCGAGCAGGAAGCCGCGGACGTAATACTGGTTGGCCTTGGCCTCGCCGGAGTGGACGGTGACCGTCAGTCCCGGCGTGCTCTCCAGCAGCTGGCCGATCCGGTAGACGGGCCGCAGCTCCAGCTCCTGTGCGGTCACCACGCCCTGGCTGGCGGTCTGCGCCAGACCCATCTCGTCCAGGCGCGAGGCGGTGACCACGACCTGTGGAACGGTGGTGGACGGCGTGGAAGTGGAGGTGGTCTGAGCATCGGCGGCGTGCGCGCCGACGAGCAGGGCGAGCGCGCCGGCGCCCGCGAACATGAGGTGTCGCAAAGTCGTTTCCCCACGGGAGCGGACCCAGCCTCTCCCGATCCCAAGCACATGCGCCGCCGCCCTGGGGCGGCGGGCGGTTCAGAGCGTCAGGGGATCGGAGGGTGGGTCGCGTGCGCGGGGCTGGCGGGCGGGAGGCCCGCGGGGACCGTGGCCTGCGGCGACACGCAGGGCCACGAAGCTGATCACGCAAGGCGCCCGGAGCGACGTGGCCGCGCCCAGGACCGGAAGGTGCGCCGCGGCGGCGCAATAGGGGCAGGCGGCGGGCTTGGTATGGCCCGGCCTGGCGGCATGGGCGGATCGGGACGCCCCAGCCTGTGCATGGCCTGGCATGGTCATGCCCGCCATCGGGTCTGGAGCCGGGCGGGACGATGATCCAGGCCCGGCCGGCGCGCCCATGGCCGCCTGCATGACGGTGGACTGGACCGAGGCGTAGGACAGCATCAGCAGCGCTATCAACGCCGCCGCGATCGCCCCCAGACCTCGGTGGTTTACATGCACTTGAAGACGTTCGCCCGAACCGCGGCCGCCGGCGACGGCCGTCGGCCCCGATGACCCCTTAGCCTAGCTTCGAGCATTGCGCGCTGCCTAAAGACATGGCCGTCACGAAGAGCGCGCAAGCTCAGCTCGACAGTCCGACCTCGGTCGCGTGTTCGGCCAGGAGGGTGAAGCTCTCCGGCGTCACGTCGGCGAAGCCGCCCTGCAGGGTGAAGATGCGGCGGCTGGCGCCGTCGCGCACGATCACCTCGCCGGGGCGCAGCGTGGTCATGAACGGCTCGTGGCCGGCCAGCACGCCGAAGTCGCCCTCCGCGCCCGGCGCATCGACCTGGTCGACCTCGCCGGCGAAGAGTTCGCGCTCGGGCGCGACGAGGGAGAAGTGGAACTTGGGCATTGATGACTACTTCCAGCCGCGAACGGATCTAACCGTACTTAACATAGGTAGCATGTCAGACGTCCAACCAGTGTCTGTCGCCGCGAAGTTGGCGTCGCACGCAAAGCGCTCGGAAACCGAGTCATTCGAGTCCGGCACTATGTCCTTCCAAGGTGCGAGCTGATCAACAGCGTCGGTAGGATAGCCGTTTGCGTCATAGCTTTGCATGGATAGATGACGACTTACACTTGATGAGCAGTCATACTGATCATGCCATACAATTGCAGCCGTCTTTGGATTTCCAGTCAAACCGTCGGCTCCATCTTTGAACAAGAACATTGTTGTCCAAATCGACGACAAGTTACCCACCTTCTTGATGCTGCCCACATCAACGAACATGACGCCCATCGGAACCTTAGCCACCAAGTGATAGGTTGCGGCAGATGCAGGCGTGGCAAGCAGCACCGCAAAGAGCAATGCTAGTCGCCTCATAGCAAATCTCCATCTAAGGCCACTCGGGACATAAAGTGACTAATGAGAGGAATGCCGCCAAGTCAAATAAGCTAAAACACCAGCTTGCAAGGGAACTCCATCAGGCCCCCGCCGCCAGCTTCTCGGCCTTCTCGACCGCCTCTTCGATGGCGCCCACCATGTAGAACGCCGCTTCCGGCAGGTGGTCGAACTGGCCGTCGCAGATGGCCTTGAAGGAGCGGATGGTGTCGGCCAGCTCGACGAACTTGCCGGGCTGGTTGGTGAACTGCTCGGCCACGAAGAAGGGCTGGCTGAGGAAGCGCTGAATCTTGCGGGCGCGTGCGACGGTCAGCTTGTCCTCCTCCGACAGCTCGTCCATGCCCAGGATCGCGATGATGTCCTTCAGCGAGCGGTAGGACTGCAGGATCTCCTGCACGCGGCGGGCGACCGCATAGTGCTCCTCGCCGATCACCTGGGGGTCCAGGATGCGCGAGGTGCTGTCCAGCGGGTCGATGGCCGGGAAGATGGCCTGGGCGGCGATGTCGCGGCTCAGCACCGTGGTGGCGTCCAGGTGGGCGAAGGAGGTGGCGGGCGCGGGGTCGGTCAGGTCGTCGGCCGGGACGTAGATGGCCTGGATCGAGGTGATCGAGCCCTTGTTGGTGGAGGTGATGCGCTCCTGCAGGTTGCCCATCTCGGTGGCCAGGGTCGGCTGGTAGCCCACCGCCGAGGGGATGCGCCCCAGCAGCGCCGACACTTCCGAGCCCGCCTGGGTGAAGCGGAAGATGTTGTCGATGAAGAGCAGCACGTCCTTGCCCTCCTCGTCGCGGAAATACTCCGCGATGGAGAGGCCGGAGAGCGCCACCCGGGCGCGGGCGCCCGGGGGCTCGTTCATCTGGCCGTAGACCAGGGCGCAGCGCGAGCCCTCGCCGCCGCCCGCGGTGTTCACGCCGGACTCGATCATCTCGTGATAGAGGTCGTTGCCCTCGCGGGTGCGCTCGCCCACGCCCGCCAGCACGGAATAGCCGCCATAGGCCTTGGCGATGTTGTTGATCAGCTCCTGCATCGTGACTGTCTTTCCGACGCCCGCGCCGCCGAACAGCCCGACCTTGCCGCCCTTGGTGTAGGGGCAGATCAGGTCGATGACCTTGATGCCCGTGACCATGATCTCGGTGGAGGAGGCTTGGTCGGCGAACGACGGCGCCTCGGCGTGGATCCCCCGCCGCAGGTCGGTGAGGATCGGGCCGCCCTCGTCGATCGGCTCGCCGATCACGTTCATGATGCGGCCGAGAGTGGCGGGGCCGACCGGCACGCGGATGGGGGCGCCGGTGTCGGTGACCGGCTGGCCGCGGACCAGGCCTTCGGTGGTGTCCATGGCGATGGCGCGCACGGTGTTCTCGCCCAGGTGCTGGGCCACCTCGAACACCAGGCGGAAGGGCTGGCCGGTCTTCTGGTCGGTGTTGGTGGTCTCCAGCGCGTTCAGGAGCGCGGGCAGGTGGCCCTCGAACTCGACGTCGACGACGGCGCCAATGACCTGGGCGATGCGGCCCCCAGCCTGAGGATTTTGGGCGTTGGTGGTGTCGGCGGTGATGGCGGCTTGGAGGGTCACGGGAGGGTCCGGATTTGCAGGTCTGAAGGGTCGGGTCGCAGTCGGCGGTCAGGCCGACAGGTGATGGACATAGGGCCGGCGCAGGACCCGCCGCCTGAGCGCCTCCACCAGGGCGGGCGGCGGGACGGAGGCTCTGCGCCCATTGCGGCGAGGCCAGACCCAGCCGCCGGTCGCCACGTCGGCGGGCAGGCGCACGGAGAAGCGGTCTGACCCCGGGTCGGACGTCATGGGAGTATAGTACAGGCAGCCCTGGAAATACATGTGGGTCACCAGCGAACGGCGGGTGGAGGCCGGATCGTTGATGGGCGCCCCGCCATGGGCGAGGTTGGCCGCCCAGACCACGGCCTGGCCCTTCCTGGGCAGCACGGTCGCGTGCGGCAGGCCGGAGGCGGCGAGCCGCCCATGCAGGGCGGGAAGGTAGTGCTGGACGTAGTCCTGAGGCTCGGGCTCAGGCCGGTTCACGCCGGCCCCCTGCATGGTCAGGACGGGCAGCTTGTGGCTGGCGTCCACATACTCCAGCGGGCCGGCGCTGGGGGCGATGTCCTCCAGGGCGATCCAGACGCCGCACATGAAGCGCTCGGGCGCGCTGTGGAAGTGGATGGTGTCGCTGTGCACCGCCTGCTGGGTGCCGCGCTGGAAGTTCAGGGTCTGGAACGCGAAGGGTCGCCGGCCGTAGGCGGCGGCGAGCATGGCCATCACCTTGGGGTGGGTGGCCAGCCGACGCACCGCCTTGGAGCGGAGCCACGCGTCCTGCACCCGCCCGACATGGCCTTGCGCGAAGTACGGGTCGGTCTCGGCCACGGCCTGGTCGCAGAGGGCGCGCGCGTCCTCGCCAAGGTCCAGGGTCGCCAGGCCGTGGTCGGCCAGGGCGGTGCAGAAGTCGATCGTCTCGGAGTCGGCCCCGATGCGGCGCAGGTGGGTGTCCAGCTCGGACGACTCCACCCACGGACGCTGTGGCCGCGCGTCGGCGCGGTGCGCCGCGCTGACGAACGCCTTATGGTCCGGGGACAGGGTCAGAGCGCTTCCGCCCCGGAGATGATCTCGATCAGCTCCTTGGTGATCTGGGCCTGGCGGGAGCGGTTGTACTGCAGCGTCAGGGCGGCGATCAGGTCGCCGGCGTTGCGGGTGGCGTTGTCCATGGCGCTCATCTGGGCGGCGTAGAAGCCGGCCTGATTCTCCAGCATGGCCGACAGCAGCTGGACCGCGAGGTTGCGCGGCAGCAGCGTCTCAAGGATGGAGGCCTCGTCCGGCTCGTAGGTGTAGACGCCGCCCTTCAGGTCGGGCGCTGAGGCCGCATCGGCCCGGACCTCGGCGGGGATCAGCCGGCGGGCGGTCGGAACCTGGCTGATAACCGAGCGAAAACGGGAGTAGAACAGGGTCACAACGTCGGCCTCCTCCGCCTCAAAGCGGGACAGGATTTCGGCGGCGATGGGCTGGACCACGTCCAGAGTCAGGGTCTTGGCGGAGGCGACCTCGTAGGTATGCAGGATGCGCTCGCCATACAGTCGGCGCAGAACGTCGCGACCCTTGCGCCCGATGCAGATGATCCGGACATCCTTGCCCTGAGCGAGCAGGCCGGCGATCCGCTCCCGCGCCGCCCGCGCCACGCCGGAATTGAAGCCGCCGGCCAGGCCGCGGTCCGAGGTGGCCACCACCACCAGATGCTTGTCGTCGCGGCCCGTGCCGGCCAGCAGCTTCGGCGCGCCATCGCCGGAGACGCCGTTCGCCAGGTTGGCGATGACGCTGGCCATGCGCGCCGCGTAGGGGCGCGCGTTCTCGGCGGCATCCTGGGCGCGGCGCAGCTTGGCCGCGGCCACCATCTGCATCGCCTTCGTGATCTTCTGCGTGGCCTTCACGCTCCCGATCCGATTGCGCATCTCCTTCAGGCTGGCCATCGGTCAGCGTTTCCTTTTCTTCTTCGGCCGTTCGTCCAGGTGGATAATGACGAAGGTGCCGATGCCCGTGAGCAAAGCCCAGACCGGTGCAGCCACGAACATCCAGATGATCTCCGGCCTCACCGATATTCTCCGACGTCGTCGCCGTCAGGCGTGTCGCTGATGACATAGTGCAATATGCACTGCGCGAGGAGATGGAAACCGGAACCGACCAGCGCCGAACCGAGTGCGACCGGCAGGTTGAAGTGCCCAATAACGCTCGGGCCAACGACGCCAGCCACACCGAACGCCACACCGACGTTGGAGAGAGCCGACGCAAAAAGCTTGACCCGCTCCTCGCGCCGCTTGGCCCCGACGTCAGCCATGCCTCACGCGGCGAAGGCCGGGATCTGGCTGTCGAGCGCCTCTTTCAGCTGGCCTTCCAGCTCGGGCGTCAGCGCCTTCTGGGTGCGGATGCCTTCCAGGAACTGCGGGTAGGTGGACTTCAGCTTGGAGATCAGCGCCTCCTGGAAGGGTCCGATCTTGTTCACCGGTATCTTGTCCAGGTATCCGCGGGTGCCGGCGTAGATCACCGCCACCTGCTCCTCGACGGGGAAGGGCTGGTACTGGGGCTGCTTCAGGAGCTCGGTCAGCCGCTCGCCCCGGGCCAGCAGGCGCTGGGTGGCGGCGTCGAGGTCGGAGCCGAACTTGGCGAACGACGCCATCTCCCGGTACTGGGCCAGCTCGCCCTTGATGGCGCCGGCCACCGTCTTCATCGCCTTGATCTGGGCCGACGAGCCCACGCGCGACACGCTGATGCCGACGTTCACCGCGGGCCGGATGCCCTGGTAGAACAGGTCTGTCTCCAGGAAGATCTGGCCGTCGGTGATGGAGATCACGTTGGTGGGGATATAGGCCGAGACGTCGTTGGCCTGGGTCTCGATCACCGGGAGCGCGGTCAGCGAGCCCGAGCCGTTGTCCTCGTTCAGCTTGGCCGCCCGCTCCAGCAGGCGGCTGTGCAGGTAGAAGACGTCGCCGGGATAGGCCTCGCGCCCCGGCGGACGGCGCAGCAGGAGCGACATCTGGCGGTAGGCCACCGCCTGCTTGGACAGGTCGTCATAGACGATCAGGGCGTGCATGCCGTTGTCGCGGAACCACTCGCCCATGGCGCAGCCAGCGAAGGGCGCCAGGAACTGCAGCGGCGCGGGCTCGGACGCCGTGGCGGAGACCACGATGGTGTAGTCCAGCGCCCCGTGCTCCTCAAGGGTGCGGACGATCTGGGCGACCGTGGAGCGCTTCTGCCCGATGGCCACGTAGATGCAGTAGAGCTTGGCCTTCTCGTCAGTCCCGGCGTTCGCCGACTTCTGGTTCAGGATGGCGTCGATGGCCACCGCCGTCTTGCCGGTCTGGCGGTCGCCGATAATCAGCTCGCGCTGGCCCCGGCCCACGGGGATCAGGGTGTCGATGGCCTTGAGGCCCGTCTGCACCGGCTCGTGCACCGACTTGCGCGGGATGATGCCCGGCGCCTTCACGTCCACGCGACGGCGCTCGGCGACGGTCTCCAGCGGGCCCTTGCCATCGATCGGCTCGCCAAGCGGATTAACCACCCGGCCGAGCAGGCCCTTGCCCACGGGCACGTCCACGATCTCGGACAGGCGCCGCGCCTCGTCGCCCTCGCCAATGTTCTTGTCGTCGCCGAAGATGACGACGCCGACATTGTCGCGTTCCAGGTTCAGAGCCATGCCCTTCACTCCGGCCTTGGGGAACTCCACCATCTCGCCGGCCTGGACGTTGTCGAGGCCATAGATGCGGGCGATGCCGTCGCCGACCGACAGCACCTGGCCGACGTCGGAGACGTCAGCCTCTTCGCCGAAATTGGCGATCTGTGACTTGAGAATGGCCGAGATTTCGGCGGCGCGGATGTCCATTGTGACTGCTCTTGATCGGGTGTGGGTGTCAGGCGCGCCGGAGCGCGAATCTCATCTGGTCCAGGCGGGTGCGCAGCGACGCATCGAACAGGCGCGAGCCGACCTTGACCCGCAGGCCGCCCAGGATCGCGGGATCGACGCGGGTGGTGATCTCCGGGTCGCGACCGATGGCCTGGCGCAGAGCGGCGGCCACGCCGTCACGCTGGGCGGCGGTGAGCGGTACGGCGGTGACCACCTCGGCCGCGATGGCGCCGCGCTTGTCGGCGGCGAGACGCTTGTAGGCGGAGGCGATCGCGGGCAGGCCGGCTTCAAGAC
>NZ_CAHJWH010000075.1 GCF_903642205.1 Caulobacter sp. S45
CTCCCAAGTCAACCGTTCCTCCCCCGGCATCCGCACCTGGAACGTCTCGCCACCATAGGGCTGCAACGCCCCATATTTGCCATAGCCCGACCGCACCTCCGCGTAATCCGTACCATGCTCCATCAGCAGAGCCTCGTACGCCTCCGCCTGCGCCGACCCCGTATGCACCCGCCGATTCGCCAGCACCACCACCCATCCACCCGGCTTCAACACCCGCCGAAACTCCGCCAGCGCACTCTGCGTCAGCCCCATCACCCGGTGCGCCAGCGGCGGCCACACCAACGCCCGCCCTGTCCGCGCTCGGCGGCCCGGCCGACCTGCTGCGCCGCCGCCCCGACGTGCTCGCCGCCGAACGCCGGCTGGCCGCAGCCGACGCCCGCATCGGCGCGGCCATCTCCGACTACTACCCCAAGGTCTCCCTCACCGGACTGCTTGGCGTGGAGAGCCTGGACTCCAGCCGGGTGTTCGCGCCCGAGGCGCTCCAGCACCAGGTCTCGGGCGGCCTGCGCTGGCGGCTGTTCGACTTCGGCCGGGTGGACGCTGAGGTGGCCGGCGCACGGGGCCGCGAAGCCGAGGCCCTGGCCGCCTACCGCGCCGCCGTGTACCGCGCCACTGGCGAGGTTGAGACCGCGATCTCCGACCTAGTGCAGGCGCGGACCCAAGCCGCAGCGCTCCAGGGCCAGATCACCGACCTGACGCTCGCCCGGGACCAGGCCCAGGACGCCTATCAGGCCGGCGTGCTCAGCCTGATCGAGGTGCTGGACGCCGACCGCGACCTGCTCGCGGCCTCCGACCAGCTCGCCCAGGCGCGGAGCCGCGCCGCCCTGGCGGCCGTCGCGTCCTTCCGCGCCGCAGGCGCCGGCTGCACGGCGCCCGGGGTCGTGCAAGGCGCGTCAGGACGTCAAACCTCGCCGCCTGCCTTTCGATAAAGCTCCTCAGCCCTTGCGATGGCGGCCTTCGCGGTCTTGTGCGCCTCGACATAGGCTTTCTGGGCCGACCTCCTTGAGGCGTCCAAGTCGTCCTGCCGCTGTCGCAGGTCAGCCTCTTCGCTCTTTCGCGCCTCATCCAGCGAGCGCAGGGCAAGCTCGGCGGCGTCCAGTTCCGTACGATCCGGCGGCGGCTTGGGCGCGGGGGCGCGCCTTGTCTGGCCGGCCGCCTTCACGGCCGGCCGTTGGGGCGCGTCCGGCACGTTCGGCAGGCTGGCGGGTTCGAGCTGGAAGGGATCGGTCGAGCCGACGGCGCGGCGCAGCAGGGCGCCAGGATGCTCCAACGCGGCGGCCACCGCCGCTTTATCGGTCGAGAGCCTGGCGTCGCCGCTGGCGAAGAGATCTTGACGCGTTCCCCAGGCGCGCAGCGCTGCGGCCCGACTCGGGGTCGCAACGACAGTGTCGAAAAACCCGAGCTGAGCCTGGAAAACCTTCAGCCTGCCTGCCGCCATCGCGCCAACTCTACCTCAGCGACTCATCCACCGGAACGCAGTTGGACGAGGCTCGACGATCAGCCGGAGCGTGGCCGCGACGAGCTGTAGCGCCTGATTGCGGCTTGCACGCCAGGATCGCAAGCCGTTCGCCACGTCCCCCAATCGGTCAGGCCGAACTCGTGGGGGCCGCAGGGCTGGACTGTTCCCGGGCTCTCTGCTGTCCTGGCCTGCAAACAACAGGGATACCCAAGATGCGCGGCCGTCCAGGTCTTGCCGGGCTCGCCGCCGGCCTGCTGGTTGCGGCGCACTCGGCGAACGCCGCCCCGCCGCCGCTGGAGCGCGCCTCCATCGCCGAGATCGATGCGGCCATGGCGGACGGCCGGCTGACGGCAGAGCAGCTGGTGCGCTTCTATCTCGATCGGATCGCGCGGCTGGACCGGGGCGGTCCTGGCCTCCATGCGGTGATCTCCCTCAACCCCGAAGCGCTTCTCCAGGCGCGGGCCCTGGACGCCGAGCGGCGGTCTGGTCACGTGCGGGGGCCGCTGCACGGCGTGCCGATCCTGCTGAAGGACAATATCGAGACCGCAGACCGGACGCCCACGACGGCCGGCTCCCTGGCGCTGGCCGCCAACGTCACCGGCCATGACGCTGCCCTGGCGGCGCGCCTTCGGGCGGCAGGGGCGGTGATCCTGGGCAAGGCCAACCTGACCGAGTGGGCCAACTTCCGCTCCAGCCACGCCACCAGCGGCTGGACCCCGGTCGGCGGCCTGGTGAGGAACCCCTACGCACTGGACCGCAGCGCCTGCGGCTCCTCCAGCGGGAGCGCGGTGGCGGTGGCGGCGGGGCTGGCGGCGGCGGCGGTCGGCAGCGAGACAGACGGCTCGGTCACCTGCCCGTCGTCCATGGAGGGCGTCACCGGGCTGAAGCCGAGCCTGGGCCTGATCGCACGCACCCGCATCGTGCCGATCAGCCACAGTCAGGACACCGCGGGCCCCATCGCCCATACCGCCGCCGACGCCGCCCTGCTGGCCGCCGCCATGGCCGGGTCGGACCCCGCCGATCCGCCCTCCCAGGCGCCGGGCGCAGCCACGGCTGCAGCCGCCCTGGCCCAGGTGCGGCCGGCGGACCTGCGGGGCCTGCGGCTCGGCGT
Organism: Caulobacter sp. S45; assembly: GCF_903642205.1. Lineage (GTDB taxonomy): Bacteria > Pseudomonadota > Alphaproteobacteria > Caulobacterales > Caulobacteraceae > CAHJWH01. The sequence goes on from NZ_CAHJWH010000075.1 coordinate 2,571, forward strand.
GCTGCGGTTCACCCCGGACAGTTATGTCGGGATCGACGCCCTCTACGCCCAGGCGCTGGACCGGCTGCGGGCCGCCGGCGCGGTGCTGGTGGAGGTCAAGCTGCCCGACGAGCCGCGGCTTGGGACAGATGAGACCCTGGTGCTCGAGACGGAGATGAAGGCCGACATGGCCGCCTATCTCGCCGGCGCCGCCCCCGCGGTGCAGGCGAAGACGCTGGCCGACCTGATCGCCTTCAACAGAGCGACGTCAGCCGAGACCCGCCTGTTCGGCCAGGACCTGTTCGAGGCGTCGCAGGCCACCAAGGGCCTGCAGGACCCTGCCTACCAGGCCGCCCGCGCCGAGTCGCTGCGGCTCACCGGGGCGGAGGGGATCGACCGGCTGCTGGTGGGCCAGCGGCTCGACGCCCTGGTCTCGCCCACGACCGGGCCGACCTGGAAGGTCGACCTGGTGTATGGCGACGCCGGGCCCGCGTCGGTGGCGACCTTCCCCGCCGTGGCCGGATACCCCCACGTGACCACGCCCATGGGGCTGGTCCGCGGCCTGCCGGTGGGCCTGTCCTTCATCGGACCGAAGTGGAGCGATGCGCGCGTGCTGGCCCTGGCTGAAGCCTGGGAGGCGATGACGCCTCCGCTCCCGGCGCCCAGCTTCCCGGCCACCGTGGACCCGCTCCCTTAGGGCTTGAGCAGCCAGGCCTGACGGTCATAGGCGACCTCGGGCGCGACATAGGTGGACTTGGGGGAGCCGCGGGACGCCGGCTGCTCCCAGGCGGTGAACAGGTCCGCCCCCCGGGGTGGGTCCGGACGCTCGACCACGGCGCGGATGATCTCGGCCGCCGGGGTGGCGGCGCCGATCGCCAGAAGGACCAGCAACACCGCCAGACGCCTGGACGTGGTGGACTCCAGGGCCGTGACAAACCCCCTCGCCGCCAGGATCGCAAGCACTGTGATCGGGAAGATGGAGGCCCGCATCATGAAGTCGTTGGAGATGCCGATCCTGTAGAAAGGGATCAGCACGAGCATGATCGCACAAAGATAGACGTCGAATCGGTCATCATCGCGCCAGCTCGAGCGAGAGCTCCCGGCGAGGTACAGAAGCGGTGCGACTTCGAGCGGAATGAGCAGCACAAAGGATCGCTGGAACTCCTTCGTCCCGACATTGAGGCCATGAACGACCTCGCCGCCGTCAAGGGTCACGTAGAGGGCGACGGGAAGAAGGGCGAGCACGAGCGGCAGCAGGCTCGCGCCGTTCCATAGGGTCAGGCGACCTCTATGCAGGTCCTGCAGGACGGCGAGGACGACGAAAGGGGCCGCGCCCATGACCGCCAGGGGCGACCAAAGCACGCTCAGTCCAGTGATCGCCGCAAGGGTCAGGACGGACGCCTCGCCTCTGCGCCACAGCACGTAGGTCGCCGCCATGATCCAGGCCGGAATGGCGTGGTTGGGCGCCCAGAACAGGTCGGCCACAAGGGACGAGTACTGGAAGCCGGGCGCCCAGGTCTCCAGCGAGGGGAACAGGTGGTTCCAGGGATAGGCCTGGACGAAATGGCCCTGCAGGAGCTGGGCGATGAGGTCCCAGCCGCTGAAGGCGACGAATACGGCCGCGATGAGGAGGCGGCTCGCCCAGCGCTGCGCAACAGACATGAACACGGCGAGCACGCCGCCCAGGAGCGCGGTGTTCTGGACGAGCAGGGCGAGCTGAGCCGCCCGCCAACCCGCCGCGTGGCCGATGAGGGCCGGCAGCATGTACATGCCGAGCGGCGCCCTCAGCACGAAGTCGCCGGCCGCGGCGTGATAATGCACAGGCCAGGGCCGGGTGGAGAGGTCGGCCAGCACAGCGTCCCGGATCTGCCAGTCGGTGTTGGCATAGAAGATGCGGCCCTCTCCGCCCAAAAGGCACAGGGTCAGAGCCAGCCCGAGCGCCAGCGCCCACAGGCTGAGGCGGTCGGCCAGACCTGCGCCTTGCCCACGCGAAGGACGCGCCAGCATCCGCCACAAGGTGATGACCATGAGGGCGCAGGCGCACAGGCCGAGCCTCGGCGACGTCAGCATGCCCAGGAGGAAGGCGGCGTTCGCTCCACCAAGGCCGAGCCCGAAGAGCCACAGGCGGCTGTCGCCGGCGGAACCGTCGGACCCCGCCGGGCGGATGAGCCACGTCGGCGCCTTGCCGCCCCACGGCAAGACGGACGGGCCGCCCCGGTGGCCCGGCGCGCCCTGGCCCGGCTCCAGCGTCCTGAACACCAACACCCTCTGGGCCGCGAACGAGGCTGCGGCGAAGGGGAGCAGCAGCAGGGCCTGGGCCGCAAGCGTAGGAACGCCCAGCCGTCGCAGGCCAGACAGCACGGCCCAGTTCGAGGCGAGCAGGACCAGATATATCCCGACAAAGCGGTGTGCGCGGCCCGTGCGGCCGGACCGGAACACCAGCCGGCGCGACGTCTGGAAGTTGAAGGCGACCCCGGCGGCGGTGGACCCCACCAGCGCCGCAAGGGGGGCCGCTCCGAGCCAGGTCAGCAGCGCGAAGACGCTGTAGCCGAACAGGGTGTTGCAGGCGCCCGCCGCCAGGAAGCGGACGGCCTGCACCGAGGCGCTGTCGGCGCTGACCAGGGCCTGGGAGGGGTGGGCTTTGAGGGCGAACATGGCGGCTAGATGCGCTGCACGGCGGCGACGTAGCCGGTCTCGCTCGCCAGTCGCACCTCGCCGTCGCGTATGAAGTTGCGGCGCACGAAGTGGGGGCGGCGCTTCACCTCCTCGAAGATCTTGGCGATGTATTCGCCCAGGATGCTGATCCCCAGCATGTTGATCGAGCCGAAGAAGATCACGATGAGAATCGTGCTGGTGAACCCCCGCGGGGCGGCGGCGGGGAAGACGAGGCGCGAGAGGACGTAGAGGGCGCCGAGCAGGACGGACAGGGCGAAGAGCAGGATGCCGGCGGTGCTGACCACCATCAACGGCACGTTGCTGAAAGACAGGATGCCCTTCTTCGCCCAGCCGATGTTCTTCATCAGGTTGTTGGTCGAGACGCCGAACATGCGCTCGGGCCTGACATAGTCCACGCCCACCTGTCGGAAGCCGACGAAGGCGCGCACGCCGCGCAGGAACAGGTCGCGCTCCGGGAAGCTGAGCAGGGAGCGCACGACGCGCCGGTCCATCAGCGAGAAGTCGCCGGCGTCGCGGGGGACCGTGACGTAGGAGAAGGCCTGGAACAGGCGGTAGAACAGCTTGTAGGCGAGGCCCATGTGCCAGGGCGCATCGCGCTTCACGCGCCGGCCGTACACGACCTCGTAGCCCTCCCGCCACTTGGCGACGAAGGCCTCGATCAGTTCCGGCGGGTCCTGCAGGTCGCCGTCGAGCAGCACGCAGGCGTTCTTGGTGGCGATCTCCAGCCCGCTGCGGAACGCGGCCTGGGAGCCGAAGTTGCGGGCGTGGGAGACGCCGATGACGTGCCGGTCGCGCGCCGAGATGGCCCGGATCACGTCCTCGCTGTCGTCGGGGCTGTTGTCGTTGATGAAGATGATCTCGTAGCCGATATCCAGCTTGCGGAAGGTCTCGCTGAGCCTCTGGTGCATGAACGGGATGGCCTGCGCGTCCTTGTAGCAGGCCACGATCGCCGACACGCTGAACACCTCGTCCGCGCCGAACTTCTTGGACGTGCGCCGGTATCGGGCGCGGTCCTCCAGCGCCCGGCACCAGGCCGCCGTCCGCTCCAGCCCAGCTGCCAGCGACGTGCGCGCGCGCCAGCCGAGCTGCTGCTGCGCCCGGACCGGGTCGGCGAACCAGTCGGCGGTGTCCCACTTGCGGCCGGCCATGGTGAAGCCTGGCTCGCCCTCCAGCCCGAACAGCAAGCTGCAGGTCGAGGCGAACTCACCGATGGTGGTCTTCACGCCGCTTCCGATGTTGTAGGAGTCCCCGAAGCGCTCCGGCTTCAGGTTCAGCGCGGCGCAGATGAAGGCCTCGCAGGCGTCGTCCACATAGACGAAGTCGCGCGAGGTCTCCGGGTCCACATAGCTCGCGTGGTGTCCTTCCAGGCCGTCCAGGACGGCGGTCGGGACAAGGCGCGAGGCGTCCTCGTAGGGGCCGTAGACGGAGTAGAGGCGCAGGTTCACGCCGGGGAAGCCCAGCTTCCGGCCGGCATAGTGGATCAGGCCGGCGGCCGAGCCCTTGGACACAGAATAGTGGCTGTTGGGCCGGAGCACCGCGTCCTCGGACGGCCCGGCGGCGTCCTCGCCGTACTCCGACGAGCTGCCCGCATGAACGTAACGGTGCACGCCGCGCCCGCGCAGCTGCTCCATGACCCGCGCGGTCATTTCCACGTTGGTGCGGTAGATCAGGCTGGCGTCGTCCTCGAACGAGTAGGCGCCGTAGGCGATGCAGTTGAACACCGTGCGCGGCCGCACCCTGTCCAGCAGCTCGCTGAGGTTCTGGTCGATCAGCAGGTCGCCCGCGATGACGTGCTCGCCGGGAACGCCCTCCAGCCGCCAGGCGGAGGTCTGGGAGGTGGTCCCGAAGACGTCGGAGCGTCTGACAAGGATGTGGCGCAGCAGGTTGGCGCCGACGAAGCCGCTGGCGCCCAGGATCAGGATCGGACCTTGCAGCTGCTCGATCCCGGACGCGAGCGCGTCCGTGCTCATGCGGGGACCATCTGGCCGATCTCGGCCAGGACCGCGCGGGCGTCGATGCCGCTCTCGGCGCGGTGGAACGCCTGGGAGCCGTACAGCCCGCTGGGGTAGCCGGCGGCATGGAAGTGGCGGAAGGTGCGAGGGCCCACCCCTTGCGTCATCAGGGCGTGGGCCAGCATCTGGCCGACGCCGCCCTGGCGCACGTGCTCCTCGACCACGAAGAGGGCGCCCGTGCGCCGGATGCGGTCCAGGCACGCCTTGGGCGGCGTCTCGAACGGCAGTTCGCTGACCACCCAGACCTCCGGCCGCTCGATGGGGCTGAGCTCTCGGGCGAGGGCCAGGATCGTCCCCGCGTTCGGGCCGGCCACCACCAGGACCCCCGCCTTCCCCTCCAGCAGCCGCCGCCAGGGCGCGTACGCTCCAAGGGCCAGGCCGGCGGGCTTCTCGCAGCGGCCGAGGCGCAGGTAGGCCGGGTGCGGGTCGTCGGCCATGCGCTCCAGGATCGGGGCCACGTCGTCGGCGAAGGCGGGAAGATAGACGCGCATGTTCTGCAGCGTCAGCAGCACCCCGTAGTCCTCCAGCGCATGGTGGGTCGCCCCCATGACGCCGTAGCCATAGCCGCCGCCGTTGCCGACCAGCTTCACGTCCATGTCGTGCAGGCACACGTCGTTGCGGATCTGCTCGAACGGGCGGCCGTAGATGAAGGGCGCTATGCTGTAGGTCCAGCACTGCTCCCCCACGCTCGCCGCGCCGGCGGCGACGCTGACCATGTTCTGCTCGGCCACGCCGGCGTTGACGAAGCGGTCTCCCAGCGCCGCCTGCAGCGGCTCCAGCGCCATGAAGCCCAGGTCGCCGGTCAAGAACAGGAACGGCCGGCGCCTGGAGAGCTCGACCAGACCGGCGCAGAAGCTCCCCCTCACGCCGCTTCCAGTTCCTGCAGGGCCAGGTCGTACTGGTCCGGGGACATCGGCAGGTAGTGCCACTCCATCCGGTCCTCCATGAAGGAGACGCCGTGTCCCTTGACGGTGTCGAGCACCACCACCAGCGGCCCCTCGCTGCGTCGGCGGAGCGCGAGGTCGAGCGCGGTGGAGCTGTGGCCGCCGATCTCCTCCACCTGCAGGCCCAGGGCCCGGAACCGGCCGGCGAGCGGGGCCGCGCCGCCCACCTCCCCCGTTCGGCCGAAGCCCTGCCACCCGTTCGCGTCGACCAGGCAGACGAGGTTGGACAGCCCGTGATGCTGGGCGAAGGCGGCAGCCTCCCAGATCGAGCCCTCCTGGCACTCGCCGTCACCCATCAGGCAGTAGGTGGTTCCCGCCTCATGCCGCAGCCGCTTGGCGAAGGCGACGCCGGTGGCCAGGCCCAGGCCGTGGCCGAGGCTCCCCGTTCCGAACCGGATGCGCCTGTTCCAGCGGGCGGCGGGATGGGCGGCCAAGTGCGTCCCGTCCTTGTAGTAGGACAGCAGCTCCGCTTCGGTGATGTCGCCCGTAGCCCAGAGCGTGGCGTACAGGGCGCCGGCGGCATGGCCCTTGGACAGCACGAAGACGTCGTCCTCAAGCATGACCTGGAGGTGCAGGTGCGCCACGGCGTCTATGCAGGACAGGTTGCCGCCGATGTGACCGACCCTGGCGTCGAAGTGCATCTTCAACAGCCGCGCCTTGATCATGGCGAGGGCCGAACCCGGAAAGTAGCCGGCGTCGTCCATTCCGACAGCTCCGTGACGAGGTCGAGCTGTAGCGCCTGATCGGATAACGGCGACTTAAGGGGCGGTGTCCCGAGCCCGCCGCCGCCAGCCGGTTGCGTTCATTCCCCGTTGGTCAGCTCGCGGATGCGCGTGGCCAGCGCCTCCATTGCGAAGGGCTTGGTCATGACGTGCATCCCGGGGTCCAGGTGACCGTTGCCGACCACCGCGTTCTCGGCATAGCCGGTGATGAACAGCACCTTCAGGTCAGGACGGCCCAGCCTGGCCGCATCGGCCATCTGTCGGCCGTTCATGCCGCCGGGCAGGCCCACGTCGGTGACCAGCAGGTCCACCCGCACGTCCGACTGCAGCAGCTTGAGGCCGGAGGCGCCGTCGGCGGCTTCGAGGGCGGAGTAGCCCAGCTCCTCCAGCACCTCGGCCACCAGCATTCGGACCGTGGGCTCGTCGTCCACAACCAGGACCGTCTCGCCCGCGCCGGCGCGGGAAACCTCGGCCAGCTCCGCCGGCGTCTCCGGCTCCTCCGCCTCCCCCAGGTGGCGGGGCAGGTAGAGGCACACCAGGGCGCCCTGCCCCGGCTCCGAATAGATCCGCACCTGGCCGTCCGACTGCCGGACGAAACCATAGATCATCGACAGGCCCAGGCCCGTGCCCTGCCCCAGCGGCTTGGTGGTGAAGAAGGGGTCGAACGCCTTGGCGATCACCTCTGGCGTCATGCCGGCGCCGGTGTCCGACACGCAGACCGAGACGTACTGGCCGGGCGGCAGGTCGCGCTCCTTGGCGGCCCGGGCGTCGAGCCACCGGTTGCCGGTCTCGATCGTCAGCCGGCCCCCCTCCGGCATGGCGTCGCGTGCATTGATGCAGAGGTTCAGCAGCGCGTTCTCAAGCTGGTTGGCGTCCACCAGGATGGGCCACAGGCCGCCCGCGGAGACCACGTCGACATGGACCGCAGGACCGACCGTGCGCCGCACCAGCTCCTCCATGCCCGCCACCAGCCGGTTGGCGTCCACGGGCTTTGGATCGAGCGTCTGACGCCGCGAGAAGGCCAGCAGGCGATGGGTGAGGGCGGCCGCCCGCTTGGCCGCGCCCTGGGCCGCCATGGCGTAGCGGTCGACGTCCTTCAGCCGACCCTGGGCGATGCGCGTGCTCAGCAGTTCGAGGCTGCCGGTGATGCCGGTGAGCAGGTTGTTGAAGTCGTGGGCGATGCCGCCGGTGAGCTGGCCCACCGCCTCCATCTTCTGGGACTGCCGCAGCTGCTCCTCGGCCGCCATCAGCTCGCCCGTACGCTGGGCGACCTGCGCCTCCAGGGTGGCGTTCAGGTGCGCCAGTTCGGCGGCCTGGCGGCGGCTCTCGGCTTCGGCCCGGGTGCGCTCGGTGGCCACGCGCACCCGCTCGGCCACCTCGCGCATCAGCAGCAGCTCCGTCTCCGACCAGGCGCGGGCGGTGGCGTTGTTGGCATAGAGCAGGGCGACGAAGCCTCCCTGCTCCACCAGGGGCATGTTGACGAAGGAGAGCGCGCTTATGGCGGCGAGCGGGCCGGCGGTGTCGCACGTGCGCGGGTCCATGCGCGCATCGGCGATGACCACCGTCTCGCCGCGCTTCAGGTCCTCGATGTAGGAGCCGTACTCACGGAAGTTCAACACGCCGGCGAGGGTTGTCACGCCCGGCGCGTTCCAGTCCCGCTCGATGGTGATGATCTCCTCTTGGGTGTCCACCACCCCGTAGCCGACCCGGCTGACCTCCAGCGTCTCGCCGAGCAGGCGCGAGGCCTCGAAGGCGATGCTCGCGGGATCGGTCAGGTCGCGCAGACGGTCGGTGAGCCGTAGCAGTGCGCCCTGCCGCGTCTCGGACTGGCGGCGCTCGGTGATATCGAAGCTGACGCCTGGGAAGCGGAGCGGCGTGCCGTCTTCGGCCAGCCGGCAGCGACCCTCGGCCACCACCCAGCGCATCGAGCCGTCGGGCTGGACGAGGCGGTACTCCGCGGAAAAGATGACGCCGGTCTTCAACGCTATGTTGATCGCATCCTGTACGTGGACCAGATCGTCAGGATGAATGCCGGCGAAGAACTCGGCGATGGGCGCGCCATCCGCCGCGCGCGCCGGGTCGACCCCATACAGTCTCGCGAAACGCGCGTCAGCCCTGACCTGGTCCGCCGCCGGGTCCCAGTCCCAGGTGCCGACGCCGTGGCCTGCGGACAGGGCCTGCTCCAGCCGCTCCCGGCTTTCCTTCAGGGCGAGTTCGCCCCGCCGCCGCTCCGAGATGTCGTTGAACAGCACCGCGACCTGACGCGAGTCCGCAGGTCCGACACGGAAGGCCTGGACGTCGAACCAGCGGTCCAAGGCTTCCGAGCCGTTCTCGAAGCGGGTCGACTGGCCGGTGAGGGCCACCCGGCCGTAGGTCTCGAACCAGTACGGCTCAAGCCCCGGCGCCAGGTCGCTGGCCAACCGCCCGGCCGGGGCGGTGAGGCCGGTTTGCCCCTCGAAGGCGGGGTTGGCGTCCAGGAAGCGGTAGTCCACCCCGACGCCGCCTTCGACAACGACCTCGATCAGGCAGAAGCCGGCGTCTATGCCATCGAACATCTCCCGATAGCGCGACAGGTCGGCGCGCCCGCCCGCAGCCGGCATCGACTCGTCCGTCGGAGCGCTGGAGCCGACAGGGGATTCGTGGATCAAACCCGGCTCCAATTGAGCTCCCATTCACAGGTTTGAAGGGGAGCGACGGCCCACTCAGCGTCTCGGAATGCGTCATGCTGGGATAAGGTTTCGCCAGCCGCGGCGCTTCCCCGACGCGAGCGCAGGGCGTCCCGCGCAGAGTGCGCCGTGGGCGTCGCACGCACGGATGCGCGCCGATGAGACACGCAGGCCAGGCTCCCGCCCGTGGCTGCGCGAGTTCTTCCGAGCTTCAACCCTCGAGATGTTATGCTAATGTGATCGTCTGCAAACCGGGGGGTTCAGGGTGACGACACAGGCTCCACTTCCACGCCGCTTCCAGCTCTCGCGGGTCGGCGAGCTGACCTTCGACATCGTGCGACGGGATTTCGTCACGAGCTACGGATTGGCGGTAGCGATCCTGATCGTGCCGACGGTGCTCAAATCGGTCCTTTTCAGAGGGCAGCTGCAATCGATGGCAGCGCCTGCGCCGGGTCGTTTTCCCTCGGTCTTCGGCGCAGGATTTTTCCTGGCCGGCTTCATAGGGCTGCTGGCTTCACTGCTGGTGTACGCCGCCTTGTCCTGGCGCGCGGTGGAGCGGCTGCAGGGTCGCGCCGCTACGCCGGGCGCCATGCTGGAAGCCGCCTTCCGCGCGTTGCCGGTGCTGATCGCGGTGGCGATCCTCGGCTACTTCGCCATCGTGTTCGCCACCCTGCTGCTGATCTTCCCGGCCCTGATGCTGGCGACGGCGTGGCTGGTGGTGGTGCCCGCGGCCGCCTGCGAGAAAACGGGGGTGTTCCGCACCTTCGGGCGAAGCGCCGAGCTGACCAAGGGACACCGCTGGGCCGTGTTCTGGCTGCTTGTGGTGCTGTGGGTCGCCAGCCTGATCGTGATCGTTCTGGCCGCCCTTGTGATCCGGGCGATCTTCGGCCTGTCCGGCAATATCTTCATGGTCCAGCCCAGCGGACCTTTCGGCTATGTCGCGCTGGTCCTTCAGATGCTGGTGAGCGCTGTCGTCTACGTGGTGTTCGGCACGGGCGTGGGCGTGGTGTTCCAGGAGCTGCGGGCGCTGAAGGGCGGCTTCGACACGCAGCGGCTTTCGGAGGTGTTCGCCTGACCTGTGCGGCTCAGGCGGCGTCGTGCTTGTCGCGCCGCCGCCGGCCCTGCAGCAGGCCGGACTCCAGCCGGGCGCGCAGGGCCGCATAATAGGCGTCCAGGAAGGCGCGGTCGGTCTCCTCCGGTCCCTGCAGCCAGCCGATGCGGGTGCGGATGCGCTCCGCCACCACGCGCACCGCGCGCCGGTCCTGGCCGCGCAGCACGTCCTCCAGCACCTGGAGCTCGGCCACGCCATAGGCCTGGACCTGGGCTGAGTCGAAGGCGAAGCGGGGATCGCGGGCGAGGTCGGTCCGCGCGATCTCTGCCGTCAGCGCCCGGCGCGGATCGCGCACCACCCAGGTGCCGGCCACCACGTCGCCTGCGCGCAGCCGGTCGCGGTTGAACAGCGGGAAGAGGGCGAAGACGCCGGTCCAAAGCAGGCCCAGCGCCGCCATCACCGCATCCACCCCGCCCGCGCTGACGATCAGGAAGGTCAGCGGCAGGAAGACCTCGATCTCGCGCATGGCGTTCCTGGCGAACAGGGCGTCTGCGGTGAGCCGTCCGCCATGGCGCGCCGCCACCCGCAGGCCGAACACCCGCTTGCCCGGCGTCGCCGCCCTCGCGCCCATCTCAAAGCCCAGGAACCAGCCGTTCCGGAGCACGAAGAAGCCCAGGAGCCAGATCACCCCGATAAGCGACAGGGATTGACCGTGCGTCGCCAATGCCACCCAGCCGCACAGGAGCGTGGCGGCGACCAGCACGGCCACGATGATCACGGCGTCGAGCAGGAAGGCGCCCGCCCGCTCGCTGGCGCTGGCCAGGGTGATGTGCAGCGCAACACCCTCGGGCGTCACCAGCTCGCGGGCGAACCGCTGGCGCTCAGGGTCGATCCCGATAGGCGCGACGGTGGTCATGGCCGCCGGCTCCATGGCCCATAGAGATAGCTCGCCCAGCCGACGGCGCTGAGGCCTGCGATGGCGTAGCGGGCGAGGTCGCTGGTGATCACCTGGCGTCCGACCCCCTCCAGGCCGCCGGCCACCAGCAGCATGACCAGCACGCCCGCCATCAGGGTCGAGGCCTGGCGCCCCGCCAGAGCCGCCGCCTCCAGCCGGGTGCGCTCTCCTGGGAAGGCGAGCGACCAGCCGATGCGGAAGCCCGCGGCTCCGGCCAGCACGGTCGCGGACAGCTCCGTCACCCCATGGATCATCAGCCAGCCGCCGAGCGGCAGCAGCAGGCCGTGGCTTGCGTACAGCGCCAGCATGGCGCCCAGCGTGCAGCCGTTGGCGAACACCAGCAGCGCCGTGGGGACCCCGAAGGCGAAGCCGAGCGCGAAGGCCAGCACCGCGATCTCGGCGTTGTGGGTGAACAGGAAGGCGGCGAACACCTGTAGCATCCCGCCGTGGGCGTGCTGGTAGAGGATGTCGCGGAGCGCCGCGGCGGTGGCGGTGGGATCGCGCCCCTGGGCGTACTGGCGCGGCACGAAGGCGAAGTACCAGTCCGCATCCATCGCATAGAGCCAGCACGCCACCGCCACCCCGCTGACCAGCATGACCGCGGACAGCAGCGCCTCGCGCCACAGCGCCCG
>NZ_CAHJWH010000076.1 GCF_903642205.1 Caulobacter sp. S45
CCTCGGCCCCGGCGGCGAGGAAGGCGCGGCTGTAGCCGCCGGCGCCGAAGGTCGCATCGACGATCCGCGCGCCGGGCGAGGGGGCGGCTGCGGCCACCACCTCGTCCAGCATGACTGAGAGATGCGGGCGATCGGCTGCGGCCGCCTCGCTCACGCCGGCGCGATCCGCGCGCGCTGAGCGGCGCGATGGGCGGCCAGTCCGTCGCGGGCGGTCTCGCGCTGCTGCTCCTTGTACGTGCGGTAGCTCGCCTGCGACCAGATCTGGAACCGGTCGCCCAGGCCCACCACCGCCACCCAGTCGGTCAGCCCGAACTGCTCGCAGAGCGCTTCTGGCAGCACGATGCGTCCCGCCGTATCGAAGGCCAGCTGTCGCATCTGGCCCAGCACCGTGAACTCCAGCGCCGAGCGTAGAGGGTCGCCGAAGGGCATCTCCTCCATCAACGCCTGGTAGCGCTGGAGCAGGGCGTGGCCGCCCCCTTCCAGGCAGTCCGCCTCGATGCACGGAAAGCAGAAGACCCCGTCGAAGCCTGCCGCCGCTGGGCCGGCCGCCGCACGGAACTCCTGCGGCACGACGATCCGCCGCTTCGCATCGAGCTGCTTCTCGAAGGTTGAGAGGAACACCCGCCACCCGATCCCCCGGCCTTACGCCGACCGCAGTCCTCGCGCTCGAAGCACTGGGCCAAACTGGGTTAACACGGGATTATCTGGGCTGCAATGACACCAAGAGGCCATTTTGGCGCAGCAGTAAGTCTAGACCGAAGTCCACCAAAGTTCTGAACAAGATATGAACAGAACATACATAGAACAGAATGCGTGTGCAGGAAGGCGATGGGTGTCGCTGCGTTGCAGCGCGAGTGGGCCAGACGGCCTGTAAGCCGGGTTCTGTGCCGCTCCCATGCGAGCATGGAGGCGCGGCGGCCATTCCTCTGGACCGGCCCTTGCGGGGCGGTTCTCGCGACCAACCCGGACGATAGGGGCCTGCGACAGCCCTGCCTGCACCGAGGTGCAGGCGCATCGTCCCTATTCGGTCTTGCTCCAGGCGGGGCTTGCCATGCCGTCCCGGTCGCCCGGTCCGCGGTGGGCTCTTACCCCACCCTTTCACCCTTGCCCCTCGCTCTACTCACGCGCGAGAGGGGCGGTTTGCTTTCTGTGGCGCTGTCCCTGGGATCGCTCCCGGCGGGCGTTACCCGCCGCCTTGTCGCCGTGGAGCCCGGACTTTCCTCTCCCTCCTTGCGGAAGGAGCGACCGCCCGGCCGTCTGGCCCGCGTTCGGAATGGGCCGGAATGACACCGGGGTCAACCGGACCGACGGGTCAGCCGGCGTGAAGTCGCAGCAGCGCCATCAGCCTCGCCCGGCTCTCGCCGTCCATGACGCCGTCCACCCGCTCAGGCCGCCAGTGACGCTGGAAGGCCTCCACGATCACGCCCGTGGCCGGGTCGAACACGCCGGATGAGGCGCAGTCATAGCCCAGTCGGGTCAGCCCGCCCTGAACAATGAAGACGCCCGGCCCCTCTTCTCCCTGTGAGAGCGGCGGCCCCGGCGCCGATGCGGGTTCCACCCACAGGCCGTGGCCAGCCTCGGCCAGCCGTTTCCAGGCAAACAGCGGTCCCGGATCGATCTTGCGCGCCGGAGCGACATCGGAGTGGCCGACGATGTCCCCATCAGCGATCGTCCAGCGGGCTCGCATCTGGTCCAGCAGGGAGAGGAGCGCGTCGATCTGGATGGCGGTGAACGGCACATAGCCGTGCTCTTCGCCGGGATTGACCAACTCGACGCCCAGCGAGCGGGCGTTGATATCGCGGTCGCCTTTCCAGAACGAAACCCCCGCATGCCACGCCCGTCGTTCCTCCGCCACAAGGCGGAACACGCGACCGTCTCGCTCGATCACATAGTGGGCGGACACCTTGGCTACGGGATCGCGCAGCCGCGCCAGGGCGGCTTCGCCGTTCTGCATGCCGGTATAATGGACCACCACCATGTCGGGCGGGGCTGTGCGGGCGTCGAAGTTGGGAGAAGGCGCCTCGATCAGGCCGCCGGACCAACCGTCGCTCAGCGGCTGGGCCGATCCCAACTGTAGGCCACCCAGGCATGGCCCCCATGACGGACGGCGAGGACCGCACGCCGGGCGGCAGACCTGGGCCGCATGCGCCAGGCCAAGGCGGAAAGCGCCAGCAGCGCGGTGGCCAAGGCCATGATGACCGCCAGGGTCGCGGCGAACACCACCGCGATCGCGACACCGACGGCGAGCGCAAGGATCATGACGAGACCACCCATGACGCCGGCCATGCCTGACCTGAGGGCCGGCGTCAGGTTGTACGTACGGCCTCGGACCGCCAAGCCCTGATCCGTCCACCGCGCTGCGTCGTTCATCATCCTGGCGTCTCCGGAGAGCAAACGCAGACGAGAAAACCTTGTTGCGATCTTAATGTCGATTCGATGAAGGCGCTCGTCAACGACTTTGCTGCGGCTTGACGCGACTGCGTGGATGCAATCTGTTCGCGGCGGGGTTGAAGGGCAAGGTGATATGCGACGTTGGTTGGCTGCAGTGTTCGTGGCGTTGGCGGCGTCGACGCAGGCGCACGCCGCCTGCAAAATCGGATTGGTCGCCGATCTTCCCCTTGAGCCTGACCCGTATCGCGCGCTGGTGAAGGGCGCTGTGAATGGACGGCCTGTCGTGTTCATGCTGGATACGGGAGCTTGGGCCAGCGCTATGCCTTACCCGGATGCGAAGCGGCTGGGGATCAAGCTGGTCCCGTCGTTCAAATTCGACTCCGAAGGCATCGGTGGTCGAACAGATAGCATGCTCGGCCATTTCGATATGAAGCTTGGTCAAGCCGACCTGCCCAATGAATTGGTGACCGTCATCAACATGCACTCGCTCGACCATCAGGCCGTCGCTGTTGTCGGACGCGAGTTGTTGGGTGGGTGGGACCTCGAACTTAATCTTCCTGAAAACGACGTACGGATCGAGAAGGTCGCCGGATGCCGCTCGACAGAGCTCGCCTACTGGAACAAGCCCTATTCTCAGGCGCGTCTGGAAGCGGATGGCTCTTCCCGATCTGCGATCCTGGTCACCGTGCTGCTGAACGGGCGCGCGGTGACGGCCATGATCGATAGCGGCGCTACGCAATCTATAGTCACTCCCGGCGCCGCCATGAGCGCCGGCATCAACCTGGCCAAGGCCGAAGACGGAGACGAGGTCGGCGGTATAGGTCACAATCACCTCTCCTCGAAGGTCGCGACCTTCAGCACGTTCGCTCTGGGCGATGAGACCATCAAGAACGCCAAGTTGGTTGTTGCGGAGATGTGGCAGTACAATCGGAAGGAGGAGACGGGGACGCGCCTCGGGCCGATGACTCGCGACAGCACCGAGCCTAGGATGCTGCTCGGCGCCGACTTCCTCAGGGCGCATAGGGTGTTGATCGCCAACAGCATGGGGCTGATGGTGTTCAGCTATGTGGGCGGTCCGGTGTTCGATATCTCACAACGCAGCGAGAAGGGAACGTCTGGCGCCACGCCGCCATCTGCGCCGCCCGCGCAGGGTCAGTAGCTCTCATGGGAGACGGGAGCCGATGTCGCGCTAGGCCTTGTCTGGCCGGCGCAGCGCAATACAAGACGCCCGTCACGGGCGCCGCCCCGCCCACTGGATAGACCCATGCTCGCCTACATACTCGCCCTCGCGATCGCCCAGGCGGACCCGGCGCCCGCCCAGGCGGCGGATGCGGCGCCCGCAGGCGCGGCTCCGGCCAGCGGGGTGTCGGCGGGCGATGCGGATACGCCCAAGGGCGCGCCCGTCGGCGATTACGACTTCGTCGCCTGGTGCCATGGCGCCCTGACGGGTCACATGGCGCTCTACACGCAGGTCAAGCCCGAACTCACCAGCATCGAGCGGCCGGACGAGGTCGCCACCGATGAGAAGAACGACCATGCCCAGATGCAGGCGGGGCGCGACTACCTGGCGCTCTACACGCGCGCCCTGGACGGCGTGGACCACACCCATCGCGCCCTGACGGAGCGCCGCCGGTCTGCCGAGGCGAAGGGCCAGGCGATCTGGGACGCCGCCAAGGCCGCCGACGCGCGTACGCGCATGTGGTCGTGGCTGCTGTGGGACCTGCCGGGCCGCTGCGAGACGGCCGCCAAATCGCTGCAGACCCGCGCCGGCATGCTTGCTGCGCTTCACAGCCCCGCGCCTACGCCTGACGCGCCGATCGGGGACCCCGCGCCCGCCGGCGAACCGCCGAAGAACATCGACGACGCTCTCAGCACCGCGCCTGCGGCCGCCGCGCCTCAACCGGCCGACGGGCCGCCCAGCCTCCGCGGGCCCCAGTAGACCCGCCGCCGAGAACCAGCCATGCCGCTCGAGTCGCCCGCGCTCAACCGGGTCAAACCCTCTTCCACCATCGCGGTCAGCGCCAAGGCCCGCGCCCTGAGCCGCACCGGCCGCGACGTGATCGGCCTGGCCGCCGGCGAGCCGGACTTCGACACGCCTGACAACATCAAGGACGCCGCCATCCGCGCCATCCGCGAGGGCAAAACCAAGTACACCGACGTGGATGGCCTGCCGGAGCTGAAGGCGGCCATCGCCGCCAAGTTCGCCCGCGAGAACGGGCTGACCTACGCGCCGTCCCAGGTGAACGTCTCCCCCGGCGGCAAGCCCGTGATCTATAACGCCATGGTAGCCACCCTCGGACCCGGTGACGAGGTGGTGATCCCCACCCCCTACTGGGTCTCCTATCCCGACATGGTGCTGCTGGCCGGGGGCGAGCCGGTGTTCGCACCGACCACGGTGGAAAACGGCTTCCTGCTTACGGCGGAGGACCTGGAGCGGGCGATCACGCCCAGGACCAGATGGCTGATCCTCAACTCGCCCTCCAACCCCTCGGGCGCCGTTTACACCCGCGCGGCGCTCCAGGCCCTGGCCGAAGTGCTGCTGCGCCACCCGCAGGTGTGGGTGCTCACCGACGACATGTACGAGCATCTGCTCTATGACGGCATCCAGTTCTCCACCATCGCGCAGGTGGAGCCCGCCCTCTACGAACGCACCCTGACCATGAACGGGGTGTCCAAGGCCTACGCCATGACAGGCTGGCGCATCGGCTACGCCGCCGGGCCCGAGCCCCTGATCAAGCTGATGGGCAAGGTGATGAGCCAGTCCACCTCCAACCCCTGCTCGATCTCGCAGTATGCGTCCGTCGAGGCGCTGAACGGGCCGCAGGGTTTCCTGGCCGAGCGCGCCAAGGCGTTCGAGCGGCGTCGGGACCTGGTGGTCTCCATGCTGAACCGGGCGTCCGGGCTGCATTGTCCCAAGCCCGAGGGCGCCTTCTACGTCTATCCGTCCTGCGAGAAGCTGCTCGGCAAGCGGGCGCCGTCGGGTCAAGTGATCGCGTCCGACCTGGACTTCACCAACGCGCTGCTTGAGGCCGAAGGTGTTGCGGTGGTGCAGGGAGAGGCGTTCGGCCTGTCGCCCTTCTTCCGCATCTCCTACGCTACCTCCGACGCGATCCTGGAAGACGCCTGCGCCCGCATCCAGCGCTTCTGCGCCAGCCTGACCTGAGCTCCTGGCCCAGGGTTCGGCCGTGATCGCCGCCTTCGGCGCGGGCCTGCTTGCAGCCCTGCTCGTCGCCGCCAGCCTCTCCGGGCTGATAGCCTGGTGCGGCCCGGTGGACCCGCCGCGGTCGCGGGGATCGCATGGCCGGCCCACGTCGACTTCAGGCGGGCTGGCGATCCTGTCGGGCGCGAGCCTGGGCGCTGCGGTGACCGCCACCCTCCTGCCGCATGGGCGCCATGACCAGGCGCACGAAGTGGCGGCGATCCTTGGGATCGCAGGGAGCCTCGGGCTGCTCGGCGCGGTGGACGACATGGTCGATCTTGGCGCCAGGGCCAAGCTGCTCATCCAGATGGCCGTGGCGCTGGGCTTCGCCCTCACGGTGGCGAGGATCGAAGCGGTCCCTCTGTTCGGGACCATCGCCCTGCCGCTCGGGGTCTGGATCGGCGCGCTCGGCACCGCCCTGTGGATCGTGGTGGCCACCAATGCGGTGAACTTCATGGATGGCGCCAACGGCGTGGCGGCCGGTGCGCTGGCGGTCGCCCTGGCGGCCCTCGGCCTGGGCGCGGCCTTCGCCGGGGAGCCGCTTGTCGCTGCGGCGGCGCTGGCGGGAGCCGCCGCAAATGCGGGCTACCTGCCGTGGAACCTGGCAGGACGGCTGTTCCAGGGCGATGCAGGCGCCCTGTTCTCGGGCTTCCTGTTCGCCGGACTCGCAGTGGTGGCCGAGCGCGGCGGCGCGGGTCTGTATCTGTTCTTCGCACCCCTGGCTCTGCTGCCCTTCCTCACCGATGTCCTGCTGACCCTTCTGCTCCGCGCCCGACGGGGCCAGAGCTTGCTCGACGCCCATCGCGACCACCTCTACCAGCTCTGGCTGCAGAGAACCGGCAGGCCGCATGCGGCCCTGGCCTGGCGTATCGGCGTGATCATGGCCGGGTTCAGCCTCTATGCGCTCGGTGTACAGCAAGCCCCCGCGGGACTACGACCGGCGCTGTTCTGCGTCGCGCTTGGCGTGTGCGTCGCGGGCTGGACCGGCTGGCGCGCGCGGCTGGAGCGCTGAGGAGGGGCCGCCATGCTGCAGCGTCTGCTGATCGCCAACCGCGGCGAGATCGCCCGGCGCATCATCCGCACCTGCCGCCGCCTGGGCGTGGAGACAGTGGCCGTCTATTCCGACGCTGACGCCGGCGCGCCCTTCGTGGCCGAGGCCGACCAGGCGAGCCGGCTCGGCCCCGCGCCGGCTCGGGAGAGCTACCTCGACGTCGGCAAGGTGCTGGCCGCCGCCCGAGCGGCCGGTGCGGACAGCCTCCATCCGGGCTACGGCTTCCTGTCTGAGAACGCAGCCTTCGCCGGGGCGGTGGTCTCCGCGGGCCTGGTCTGGGTCGGACCGCCGGCTTCGAGCATCCGCGCCATGGGCCTGAAGGACGCGGCCAAGGCGCTGATGAGCGCCGCGGGCGTGCCGGTCACCCCCGGTTACCAGGGCGACGACCAGACATCCGGACGGCTGCAAGCCGAGGCCGACCGCCTCGGCTACCCCGTGCTGATCAAGGCGGTGGCGGGCGGCGGCGGCAAGGGCATGCGCAAGGTGGACGCGGCCGGCGACTTTGCGGCGGCGCTGGCCTCCTGCCGGCGCGAGGCGGCGGCGAGCTTCGGCGACGACCGGGTGCTGATCGAGACCTACGTCACCCGCCCCCGCCACATCGAGGTGCAGGTCTTCGCCGACACCCACGGGAACGCGGTCCACCTGTTCGAGCGCGACTGCTCGCTGCAGCGCCGCCACCAGAAGGTGATCGAGGAGGCGCCCGCTCCCGGCATGGACGCCGCCACCCGCGAGGCGGTCTGTGCTGCGGCCGTGCGCGCTGCGAAGGCCGTGGCTTACGAGGGCGCGGGCACCGTTGAGTTCATCGCCGACGCCAGCGAGGGCCTGCGGGCGGACCGCATCTGGTTCATGGAGATGAACACGCGGCTCCAGGTGGAGCATCCGGTGACCGAGGCGATAACGGGTGAGGACTTGGTGGAGTGGCAGCTCCGCGTCGCCTCCGGCGAGCCTCTACCTAAGCGCCAGGACCAGCTGTCCATGACCGGCCACGCCATGGAGGCGCGGCTGTATGCAGAGAACCCGGCCTCAGGCTTCCTCCCGTCGACGGGCGTGCTGGAGCACCTGCACCTGCCTTCCGGCGTGCGGGTGGACAGCGCGGTGGAGGAGGGCTCGGAGGTCACCCCCTTCTACGACCCCATGATCGCCAAGCTGATCGCCCATGCGTCCACGCGCGAAGGGGCCGCCGCCAAGCTGGCCAATGCCTGCCGCGAGGTGGAGGTCTGGCCGGTCAAGACCAACGCCGCCTTCCTCACCCGCTGCCTGGACGAGCCGGACTTTGTCGCTGGGCGGGTGGACACGGGTTTCATCGGCGCGCGGCATGAAGCGCTTACCGCAGAACAGCAGCCTGTGAATGTTACCTATGCTGCAGCGTTTGGAATGGCTGCACGAGTTGCAGCAATCACTGAACTTAATAATCGTGTCGACTTAAAGTTCAACGAACCTTGGGAAGCGACACCTGAGGGACTTTACGGGTTTCGTCTGAACGCCTTACCGGTTGCTCGCTTCCAGTTGCGGAACCGGGCGGGAGAGTCGTTGATCGGCGCGATCTTTCCTCGCCCACTTCGACGAGGATTTTCTTTTGAATACGACGTCGAGCTGAATGGTCATCGTTTTAGCTTTCTCACAGATGAGTCGCGGCGGGGCGGAGCGGTTGATGGCCAGCATGTCAGCACCTTCGTCGAGAACGATGAGGTTGTAGTCGCTTTCCAGTCTGGTGAAGCTTTCGAGTTCACCTTCCCGGCGATCTCCGCCGATGGCGACATGAGCGCGGGCTCGGATGGTGAAATCACCTCGCCCATGCCAGGCCGCGTCGTGGCCGTTCAGGTGGCCAAAGGAGATCGCGTGGCCAAGGGCGCGCCCCTGCTCACCCTCGAAGCCATGAAGATGGAGCACGTGCTCACCGCGCCCTTCGACGCGATGGTGGCCGAGCTGGACGCCGAGGCGGGTGGACAGGTGGCCGAGGGCGTGGTGCTGGTGAAGCTCGATGCGGTTGAGCCTTGAGGCCCAATCGCAATCGGTAGCGATATGCGTAGACCCATCTCCCCGCTACCGCCGCAGGCTCTCCGCCGCGCCGAGCAGCGCCAGATAGGGGTGGGTTACGACCTCGGTCGGAATGGCCGCCAGATAGCTCGCCAGCCGGCCCTTGCGCTCGAAGGCGGCGCGGAAGCCTCCCTCCGCCAGGACGTTCAGGATGCGCGGGGCGATCCCTCCGGCTATCAGCACGCCCCCCACCGCCCCGTAGGCGAGGGCGAAGTCACCCGCTGCGCTCCCCAGGATGCTGCAGAACCGCCGCACTGTCGCCAGGGCCGCGGCGTCGCCCGACTTGGCGGCGGCGACCACCTCGGCGGCGTCGTTGCACTCTACCCGGCCCCCCTCGATCTCGCCCAACGCTGCGTGCAGGTTCAGCAGGCCTGGACCTGACAGCACGCGCTCCAGTGACACACGCCCGAACCGGCGCGCCAGGATGCGCCAGACCTCCAGCTCCACCGCGTCGGAGGGCGCGAAACCCATGTGGCCGCCCTCGGTGACCAGCACGGCCGAACCGCGGGCGTCCACGCAATAGGCGGCCGCTCCAAGGCCTGTGCCAGGTCCCAGCACGGCGACCGTGCCGGGGCGCCGTGCCTTCGCCGACCCGATCGCCACCTTGTCGGCAGGGGTGATCCGGGGCGCCGCCAAGGCCAGGGCCTCGAAGTCGTTGAGCACCGACGCCCGCGCAAAGCCCGCTTCCCGCAGATCAACTTCCGACACGCGCCAGGGCAGGTTGGTGAAGTCCGCCACGCCTTCGATCACCGGCCCGGCCACCGCCACGGCGATGTCCAAAGGCGTGCAGTCCGCCGGCAGGCGCGCAAGATAGGCGTCCAGCAGCGATTTGAGATCGGCATGGTCGCGGCAGGCCAGGGTCGCCGGCGGCGCCTTAAAGCGATGGTCGGCGAGATGCAGCACGGCGAGACGGGCGTGGGTGCCGCCGATGTCGCCCACCAGGACCAAACTCAATCCCGCCTCCGTGTCAGCCGTAGCCCCTCCTACGCGAGCCATGTTAGCCCTGTCATGCGTCGCGGCCAGGGCGCGCGTATCCGAGCCGTCATGTCTTCCTCAGCCGCCCATCGTTCCGGCCGATCTCACGCCGCAGCTCCGGACGCCTTGATGCTGTTCGGGGCCACAGGCGATCTGGCGCTCAGGATGCTGTACCCCTCGCTCTACTTCCTGGACGCCGCCGAGCTGTTGCCCCCAGGCATGCGGGTGATCGGCGCCGCGCGTTCGGAGCTGGCGCACGACGACTTCCTGCAGAGGGTGCGCGAGGCGCTGGAGGTGCGCGCGGACGGCGAGGTTTCGGAGGCAGCCTGGGCGCGGTTCTCAGCGCGCCTGGTCTACGTGTCCTTCGACGCCTCCAAGCCCGAGAGCTTCCTGGCTCTGGCCAACGCCTTGGAGAACGCGAGCCGCACCATCTTCTATCTCTCCACCTCGCCCGGCCTGTTCGGGCCGATCTGCACCGGGCTCAAGGCCGCGGGCCTGGCTCATGCCGGCAGCCGCATGGTGGTGGAGAAGCCGATCGGGCGGGACCTGAAGTCCTGCCAGGCCATCAACGACGTGCTCGCCGACGCGTTCAGCGAGGACCGCATCTTCCGGGTGGACCATTATCTGGGCAAGGAGGCGGTGCAGAACCTTCTGGCGCTCCGCTTCGCCAACACCCTGTTCGAGCCCCTCTGGAACAAGTCCGCCATCGACCACGTGCAGATCACCGTGGCCGAGACGGTGGGGGTGGAAGGCCGCTGGGACTATTACGACGATTATGGCGCGTTGCGCGACATGGTGCAGAACCACCTGCTGCAGCTGCTTTGCCTGGTGGCCATGGAGCCGCCGGCGAGCCTTGAGCCCGACGCGGTGCGCAGCGAGAAGATCAAGGTGCTGCAGTCGCTGCGCCCCATCCACGGCCGCGAGGTGGAGCGGAGCACCGTGCGGGCCCAGTACGCCGCGGGCGTCGCCGACGGGCGCTCGGTCCCAGGCTACGCCGACGAGGCGGGGGGCAGGCCGGACACCCAGACGGAGACCTTCGTGGCGCTGATGGCGCACGTGGACAACTGGCGCTGGGCCGGCACGCCCTTCTACCTGCGCACCGGCAAGCGGCTGCCGGAGCGGTCTTCGGAGATCGTGATCCAGTTCCGCAGCGTGCCCCATTCCATCTTCAGCGGTTCGGACCTGGTGGCCAACCGGCTGACTATCCGCCTGCAGCCGGAGGAGGACATCGCCCTGACCCTGATGAACAAGACGCCGAGCCTGGAGCACGGCGGCATGGAGCTGACGCCGCTTTCGCTCAACCTCAGCCTCAGCCACGCCTTCAAGGACAAGCGCCCTCGGCGGATCGCCTACGAGCGGCTGCTGCTGGAGGTGATCCACGACAACCAGACCCTGTTCGTGAGGCGGGACGAGCAGGAGACCGCCTGGCGCTGGATCGACGCCATCCGCACCGCCTGGGACCGCCAGGCCGTCAAGCTGGCCACCTACGGCGCGGGCGCGTGGGGACCGGCCGGCGCCTTCGCGCTCATCGAGCGCCACGGCCACAGCTGGGCGGACTGAATATGACGCAGGGTGAGCTCATCTTTACTCACCTTGAGGGGGAGGGAGGATGACGCCCTTTTACCTCGTCGAGGTGGCCGATCCGCAGACCCTGGCCGCTCGCCTCGCCGACGACGTTGCATTCCGCCTTGCAGAAGCCATGGCGCTGCGCGGGGTCGCCAGCCTCGTGGTCCCGGGCGGCTCCACGCCTGGGCTGCTGTTCGACGCCCTGAGCAGGCGCGAGCTGGCCTGGGACAGGGTCATGGTCACGCTGAACGACGAGCGCTGGGTCGATCCGCCCGATCCGGCCAGCAACGAACATCTGGTGCAAACCCGCCTTATCACCGCCCGCGCCGCCGCCGCGCGATTCGTGGGGCTGAAGACCGCCGCCGGACGCGCCGCCGACGTGGTCGCAGAGGTGGAGCGTCGGCTAGCCGCCGTCCCGCAACCCTTCGACGTCATGCTGCTCGGCATGGGCGAGGACGGCCACACCGGTTCGCTGTTCCCGGGTTCGGCCGCGTTGAAAGCCTCCCTCGGCGGCGACTCGGCCCGGGTGCAGGCCGTGCAGGCGCCGGGCGCGCGCGGGTCTACGGAGCGGATGACGCTGTCCCTGCCGGCGCTGCTGGACAGCCGCTTCATCGCCCTGCTGATCACCGGGCGGGCCAAGCTCGACGCCCTGCGACGCGCCCAGGCGCCGGGCGATCCGCTGGATCCGCCTATCCGCGCCGTCCTGCAGCGCGCCCGCGTTCCGGTCCACGTCTACTGGTGCGCCTGAGCCGTCCGCGACCCACATGAGCGACATGACCGACATCTCGCCGCCCGCTGTCCCCCTGAACCCCGGGCTCGCCGAGGTCACGGCCCGCATCGTGGAGCGCTCCCGCGACAGCCGCGCCGACTATCTCGCCCGCACGGGCGAGGCGCGGGCCAAGGGCCGGGGCAGCCACCTGATGTCGTGCGGCAACCTGGCCCACGCCTTCGCCGCCTCGCCCCTCATGGACAAGCGGCTGCTCAAGGAAGGGCAGGCCGTCAACATCGGGATCGTCAACGCCTACAACGACATGCTCTCGGCCCACCAGCCGCTGGGCGCCTACCCCGACATCATCAAGGCCGCCGCCCGGGAGGAGCGCTGCACCGCCCAGGTGGCCGGCGGCGTGCCGGCCATGTGCGACGGCGTCACCCAGGGCCAGCCAGGCATGGAGCTGTCGCTGTTCTCGCGCGAGGTCATCGCGCTCTCCACCGCCGTTGCGCTCAGCCACAACATGTTCGACGCCGCCATGTGCTTGGGCGTTTGCGACAAGATCGTTCCCGGGCTGGTCATCGGGGCGCTGTCCTTCGGCCACCTGCCAGTCGTCTTCGCTCCCGCGGGGCCGATGACCTCGGGCATCCCGAACAAGCAGAAGGCCATGGTGCGCGAGCAGTTCGCCGCCGGCCAGGTTGGCCGCGACGCCCTGCTGGAGAGCGAAGCGGCCTCCTACCATGCAGCCGGCACCTGCACCTTCTACGGCACGGCCAATTCCAACCAGATGCTGATGGAGCTGATGGGCCTGCACCTGCCCGGCGCGGCCTTCGTCAACCCGGGCACGCCGCTGCGCGAAGCCCTGACCCGCGGCGCGGCCCGGCAGGTGATCGCGCTTGCCCGCGAGGGACAGGGGCTGATGAGCCGGGTGATCGATGAGAAGGCGGTGGTGAACGGGCTGGTGGGGCTGATGGCCACCGGCGGCTCGACCAACCACACGCTCCACCTCGTAGCCATGGCGGCGGCTGCGGGAATACAGATCAGATGGGATGACTTCGATGCGGTGAGCGCGGTGACGCCGCTGCTGGCGCGCATCTATCCGAACGGCCCGGGTGACGTGAACCACTTCCACGCCGCCGGAGGCATAGCCTTCCTGACCCGCGAGCTGCTCGACGCAGGCCTGCTGCACCCCGACGTCACCACCGTAGCCGGACCGTCGCTGCGGGCCTACGCCCGCGAGCCGGGCCTGGAGGGCGACGCGCTGGTCTGGCGCGAGGCGGCGGCCCGGTCGCTGGACTTGGACATGCTGCGCCCGGCCTCCAACCCCTTCCAGCCAGAAGGTGGGCTGCACTCCCTCGATGGGAACCTCGGACGCGCGGTGATCAAGACCTCCGCCGTCGCGCCGGAGCATCAGGTGGTGGAGGCGCCCGCACGCATCTTCCACGACCAGAACGATTTCCTCGCGGCGTTCAAGCGCGGCGAGCTGGACCACGACTTCGTGGCCGTCGTGCGCTTCCAGGGTCCGCGCGCCAACGGCATGCCCGAGCTGCATAGCCTGACGCCTGCGCTCTCCCTGCTGCAGGACCGGGGGCGACGGGTGGCGCTGGTCACCGACGGGCGCATGTCCGGCGCCTCGGGGAAGGTGCCGGCCGCCATCCACCTGACGCCGGAGGCGGCTGCCGGCGGCCCGATCGCACGGGTGCGGGACGGTGACCTCGTCCGCCTCGACGCCCCGGCCGGACGGCTGGAGGTGCGCGCGGACCTGTCCGCACGTGAGCCGGCCCACTTCGTCCAGCCGCAGTATGGCCTGGGCCGCGAACTCTTCGCCCCCTTCCGGGCCATGGCGGGCGACGCCGAGCGCGGCGCCAGCCTCTTTCCCCACGAGCTTTCCGCATGACGCCTGCGGCCGCCGCCCTCACCTCAGACACCCTGATGCGCATCAGCCCGGTGATCCCGGTGCTGGTGGTCGAGGACGCCGGCGCCGCGCCCGAGCTGGCCCGGGCCATCGTGGCGGGCGGCCTGCGGGTGCTGGAGGTGACGCTCCGCACGCCCGTGGGCCTCGCCGCGATCACCGCCATGGCCGAGGCGGCGCCGGACGCCATCGTGGGCGCGGGCACGGTGCTGAACGCCGAGCAGCTGAAGCGCGCGGTGGACGCCGGCGCCCGCTTCATCGTCAGCCCGGGGCTCACCGAGGGCGTTGCGCGCGCCGCTGAAGCGGCGGGCGTTTCGCTGCTGGCGGG
>NZ_CAHJWH010000077.1 GCF_903642205.1 Caulobacter sp. S45
CCGCGAAGGTCGGATCATGCTTCAATGAGGTCCGGGCTATTCAGCCCGGAAGTAATCCGTCACCAGCCGGTGTGTGCGCAGCTTCTCGGTGCTTCAATGAGGTCCGGGCTATTCAGCCCGGAAGTACGCGCGGGTGGTGGTGAGCGTGACGGTCACCCCTGACCAGCTTCAATGAGGTCCGGGCTATTCAGCCCGGAAGTACACCCCGGCTGGGCGCGCAAGGTGCGCGACGACTGTGGCTTCAATGAGGTCCGGGCTATTCAGCCCGGAAGTACCTTCGTGGAGATCGTCGCCCTGGGCGCGGTCGCCATGCTTCAATGAGGTCCGGGCTATTCAGCCCGGAAGTACGTCGCCAGCATCTGCGAGGGCATGACGCCCGATCAGGTGCTTCAATGAGGTCCGGGCTATTCAGCCCGGAAGTACGCGTCGTCCTCGCCCTGGTAGAGGTCGGTGTCGCTGCTTCAATGAGGTCCGGGCTATTCAGCCCGGAAGTACTGGCACACCAACGGCACGATGACCCAAAAGATCACGCTTCAATGAGGTCCGGGCTATTCAGCCCGGAAGTACGCGGCGACCGGCCAGTACGCCCGTCGCGTCGGCCAGGTGCTTCAATGAGGTCCGGGCTATTCAGCCCGGAAGTAATGTTGAACGAGCATGGCTGGAACTACGACTGGATCGCTTCAATGAGGTCCGGGCTATTCAGCCCGGAAGTACATGTCACCGGGGGTCAGCCCCTCAACGTCGCCGCCGCTGCTTCAATGAGGTCCGGGCTATTCAGCCCGGAAGTATCGCGGCGACGGCGGCCAGTTCAGGCGTCGCAAGCACACCGATGCTTCAATGAGGTCCGGGCTATTCAGCCCGGAAGTACCTGCTGGTTTGTGTCTATGCGTTTGAGGGGTTTGGCGCTTCAATGAGGTCCGGGCTATTCAGCCCGGAAGTAACCGAGCGCATAGGCGGTCGTCTGCCGGGTCAGGTCGGCTTCAATGAGGTCCGGGCTATTCAGCCCGGAAGTACCCGTCGGCGCCCCGAATCTATGACGCTTTCCAACCTTGAGCTTGCTTCAATGAGGTCCGGGCTATTCAGCCCGGAAGTACCCTTCCAACAATTTAGATGAAGTCAGAAGGACTTAGGCGGCGGTCCGCGAGCGCTAACGAGGGTGGGCGCCCCTTGTCGTTTGGGCGAACACCTTAACTCCTTCACCATGTCAAAAACCAGCTGCGGAAACAAGGCCTTGATTGTGCGCGAGCGCTCGCCAGCGGTTTGGGGAGCGTCGGACCGCTCGCACGGCCGCGGCGGCAGCCTACACCACTACGGCGCGGCGTTCGATGGGTTCGAAGCGCTTGCCAAGGCTTTCCACGGCGAACTCCACCTCGCCGGCGGGACCGAGGTCCAGGATCACCACGTGATCCTTCCCCGGATCGATCAGGCGTTCGAGCGCCAGCGCCATGTCCGCGCGCCGGCCGCCGTCCAGCCGGCAGTGGAACACGGAGAGCTGCAGCCAGCGGCCATAGCCCTTCATCAGCTTGAAGACCCGCCGCCAGCGGCGCGCGTCGGCGACGTCGTAGGTCACCACATAGGCGTGCTCGTCGTTGGCGCGTCGGACCACGGGCCTCACCTCGGGACGTAGTGGGGGTAGTCGGGGATCTCGCCGAGCAGCCAGCGGGCGAACAGGCGCGCCTGCACCTGCAACAGGCGCCGCATGGAGACCTGATAACCGAACACCGGGTGGGTGGTCTCCTGGTCCAGCCGGCGCTCGTAGGCGGCGATGAGGCTCTTGCGGGCGCGGGGCTTCAGGTTGCAGCCGCCGGCGGCGTAGACGAAGTCGTCCGGACCGAGCTCGCCGTTGTTAAGAGCGGTCAGGACCGCGCTGTCGGCCAGGATCGGGCGGTAGGGCTCGATCAGGTCGAGCGCCAAGGCCGGGCGGCCGGGCCGCTCCACGTGGTGGAGGCCCTTCCATGGGTCGAGCCCGACCGCGGTGAGGGCCGCGCCGAAGGTGCGGGTGAGGAGCGCGTAGCCGAGCGACAGGCAGGCATTCACTGGATCGGCCGGGGGGCGGCGGTTCCGCCGCTCGAAGGCGAAGGCGGGGAGCGCTACGACCGCCTCGGTGAAGAGACGCGGAAAGGCGCGGAAGTAGAGGGCCGCGGCCTCGCCCTCCAGGCCGAGGAGGTGGTTGGCGTCCTCCGCCCTCCCTGTGCGGCTGGCCAGCAGCGCCAAGCGGTCCAGCACCGTTCCGCGGTCGCCCTCCGCGCCGCGCCAGTTGCGGCGGAGCAGGGTGCGCTGGTTCCTGATCTTGGCGGCGGTGAGCGCCTTGGCGAAGGCGAGGCGGCGCGCGGGGTCGGCGGCCAGGGCGTACTGGGCGGTGCGGACCGCGGCGCTACGCGGTCCCTGCTGGCCGGTCGATCCGAGGAACCAGAAGCCCGAGCTCATCCAGGCGATGGGGATGTCGCGACGCAGCAGCTCATTCACCGTGGGTGTGGTGAGCGAAACGGGTCCGGCGATCACCAGCTCGGACACCTCGTCCAGCGGCACGACCACGTCGGCCTGGCCCTCCACCTGGATGGCCAGGGTGAAGTCGCGCTTGGTCACCCGCGCACCCGGTTGCTGGACATAGAGCGGCAGGGCGGGCCGGGCGGCCGGCGGCGGGGTGCGCGGGATGGCGCCCTTTCTGAACCAGTTCACCTCGTCGGGCAGACAGATGGGAAGCAAGGAGCAGCGTGGGCACTTGGGCGAATGATCAAGCGGCGGCGGCGGGCGCCCGGCGGCGACGGATAGGCGGAGTTCGGAGGCGGCGCGGAGCGTCACGGCCACCAACTCGTCGGTGAGCGGCACGCGCACCCGCTCGCGGCTGTCGGCGAACCACAGCGCGCCCTCTTCGCAAGAGTAGCCGGCGTCGCGGAGCAGCAGCGCCTGGACGCAGACCTGCACCCGCTCGGGCAGATAGGCGCCCTCCGCCACGTGCGGGCGGCGGCCGGTCTTGATGTCCACGGGCACCACGCGGCCGTCCTCCGCCTCCAGGACGTCGATCTCGGCCAGGAGCCCCAGCCGCTCGGAGGCGAGGTGCAGCCGGCGGGTTTTCAGCCGGGCGTCGGGGTCGAGGTCGTCGGGGTTCGGCAGTGATGGGGCGCGGCCGTCCTCGGTGGCGCGGTGGGTGCGGTTTCCCGCGGCGGTGTCGGCGTTGCCGGCCCACTCGCCGTGGCCCCACTCCAGGAAGGCGAGGCGAGGGCAGTAGATCCACTCGTTGACCATGCGGGCGGGCACGAGCGGCTCGTCCACCTGCGCGCCGGGGGCGTAGAGCTGCAGCTCGCCCTGAGCCGCGCGGGGCTGCAGCGGCGCCTCGGCCGCGATTTCGTCGGGGGGCATGCTCCATCTCCTGCAATCGGAGGATGCAAGAAGCGGGCCGGGCTAAAGGCAACCCGGCCCAACCAGGAAAAGAATGAGCAGAAGGGAGAGAAAGGCATCGTCTATGACGTACCTATGCCAGCATAGTCGACAGACCTTGCAGCGGTGAAGTTCATGAACTTGCCGACGGAGATGCGGCGGACCTGGCGGATGTGGTCGACGCCGAGCCGATCCAGGGCGGCCGGTTCGCGCAGGTCAGGGTGGGCGAGCAGGCCCCGGATGGCTTGGAGGCCGACCGGGTCGCGCCAGATCGGCCAGGCGAAGCTGAAGCCCCGCCGCCAGGCGCCGCCCGGCAGCCCGAGACGCACCTGGACGCCGCGCTGCTCCGGCGCCACCGGCAGGGCCGAGAGGCCGATCGCCGCCAAGCGGTTGGCGCCGTGCTGCGTGCCATCCTTGTTCTTGGCTTCCGACGGGTCGCCGGACATCAGGGCGTAGCGCATCGCCTCCTCGGGGTCCCAGCGGAACGAGAAGGTCGGGTCGAGCCGCCGCCAGGGCTGGTACAAGGCCTCCGCCAGGCACTCCGCGGGGGTGAGGTGGACCGCCTTCTTCCCCTTCCCGCGTGAAGGCGGCGCGGGTTCACGGGGAACCTCGCCGAGACGTTCGAGGAAGTGTTGGTGCCCCTGGCCGAACAGGAGGCACATCGGGGTCGCCTCCACAACATCCAGCGGCTTGCCCTGCGCTGTTTTCACGGCGGCGTCGCTCATGAGCGCGCTCGCGAGTTCGGCCGCATAGCCGCCCGCGTTCCGGCCGGCGCTCAGGGCGGCGCGAGCGTCTGAGACGCTGTGGTTGAGGTCTCTGCGGCCAAAGGCGTGCGCCTTCGCTAGGTCGTCGAGACCCTCCGCTGCGGCCTGGGCGATGTCGGCCTGCTCCAGAGGCTCGCGAAGCACGAGCATCGGTCGCAGTGGCGGCTCGTCGAGCGACCATCGCACGCGGGGGCGCCAGGCCGGGCGGGCGTGCTCCAGGGCGCGCAGCAGGCCGAGGAGGGCGAGGAAGGCTAAGAGGTTGTCGGGCTCCAGCCCCTCCAGCCGGTGCTCGCGTTCGGGCGTGCTCATGGACCGTCCTCCGGCGGATCGCGGGCGGCTTCGGAGGCGCGGTGGTCTGCGAGCCGGAGCACCGCCTCCAGCCGCGCCAGACCCCAGGGTCCGTAGCGCCGCTTCAGCTCACTGAACAGCGTCGCCCAGTCCAGACCGCGCAGGTCGTGCGGGTCGCGCCCGGTTGGGGCGAAGCGATCGCCCTCCAGCACGAAGCCGAGCGACTGCGGACCTTCGCCGACGCCGATCTCAGGTGCGACCAGACCTTCGATGGAGGCGAGCCTGCGCACCTGCCGGTCCATCCGATCTTCATGCGGGAAGAAGGGGCGGCCATGGCCATGATGGACGCCGACCAGCCACAGCACCAGCCCCCGGTCGTACGCCGCGTCCAGGCGGTCGTTCTTAAGCGCGAGCCGCACGGACAGGGCCTCGTGACGCCAGTGCGGCGGCAGGTTCGCGCGCTCCCGGGCCCCCGGGACCGAGCGGCCGCGCTCGGATTTCGCCCGGAGTCCCTCGCCGTGCATCTTCAGCAGGTCGCCGCCGAACAGCAGCTGCTGGAAGCGCGCGTCCGCCTTGCCCGCATCGTGCAGCCAGCCCGCCAGGGCGATGTCCTCGACGAGCTCCGGGGCGAGGCCGGCGCGCTCCGCCAGCCCGCGGGCGCAGCTCTCGACCTGCTGTGAGTGGTCGAGGAGCGACTGCGCACGCCCGTTGAACAAGCCCGCCTCGTCGTCCTCCGTACTGGCGGCTTCTTCGACCGATGCCTCGCCGGGAGCGGCCGTCAACCCGAGCGGCGCTACCAAGACCACGCCGGTCCTAGCGTCGTCCTCATCCGGATTGTCGTAGGGGAAGGCGGGGGGATCGAGCCGGCTGCGTTTGGCCCGGTCGCGTTTGGCCCGGTCGAGCTTGTCGAGACCCGTACGCAGCGACGCCAGCTCGGACGGGATGATCGCCTTCAGCGCCGCAACCAGCTCCCTGGCTCCTCGCCGCTGGTCGGGGTCGGACAGCGCCTGGGCGAGGGCCGCGACGACGGGCGCGGCCTTGGCCTCGACCTCCGCGTCGCGGAGCCGTTCGGCCTCCCGTTTGCTTGAAGCGGTCTGACCCTCGGCTGTTGCGCCGTCGGCGACGGCGGGCAGGGTTGCGCGGACGGCTGCGCGGATCAGCCCCGGCGCAAGGCGGAAGACGTATCGCCTCCCCCCGTAAGGGGCGTTCGCAGCGTCGAAGACGTCCGTAACGGGGACGGGCTCTCGCTCCGCCCCTCGCCAGCCATACCTGTCGCAGCCGCCATAGCTCGCCTGCACGACCAGGGTGTCGCCTGGCGCGATCTCATCGGCTTCGACCCAGGCGGATCGTTCATCGTCCAAGCCCCGCCAGCGGAAGGCCTTGCGCTTCGGCCGGTCTGCGACGGACGGCGGGGGCGCCCCGCTGTCCACGTCGGCCAGATCGACCTGCGGCTCGCCAGCCAGCCACCGCCTCGCCGCCCAGACGGGGAGCTCGATGGCCTCGGACGCGCGGGGCGGCGCGAGGCTGAGCAGGGCGCGCATGAGCTCAGGCGCGCGCGCGTCGTCCACGTCCGCGCGCCAGATCAACTGCACGCTCGCCGGTTCCCGGTTGGGGCCGTGCAGGAAGAGGGCGACCTCGGGGTCGCAGGCCGGGATCGGCGAGGTGTGGGTCCACAGGTCCACATAGGCCGGCATCAGGACCGGGGCGTTCGGCTTCTCCGCCAGGAGCGGCGCGAGACCCTCTTTGGTCAGCCCCCGCTCCGCCAGCCGAGTCCCCAGCGCCTCGATGCCGAAGTCGACCTCCCCGACCCCATCCAGCAGCCCTTCCAAGGCCGTGATCGTCTCGCCTAGGGCTTGGCCATAAACCGGGTCGAGCTTCTTCGCGTTCCGGTCCTCTTTCGACCACAGCACCACGCCGCGCGCTTTCACGGGCCGTCCGTTTCGGTTCAGGCGGCCGAAGCGCTGGCGCAGGGCATCCAGCGACGCCGCCTCGGTGACCAGGCCGTCCAGGTCGATGTCCACGCCCGCCTCGATGGTCTGGGTCGCGACGATGACCAGCGGCCTGTCCGGCCGCGGTTCCTGCCCGGTCTTGATGGGCGTCAGCTTCTCGGCAAGCCCCTCGCGATCGACCCCGCGCGCGCGCCCTATGATCAGCAGCACCTGGGCGGCCTCGCCCAGCTCGCCCCGCAAACGATCGAAGGCGGCGCGCGCGCGGGCGATCCGGTTGGCCACCACGCCGACGACAGGGTTCTGGATGCCCGTGTCCCGCAGGGTCTTGATCATCGCTCCGGCCTGCGCCGCCAGCGCTTCGGCCCGTTGGTCATCGGTAGGCTTGACCTCGACCAGGGTGGCTAGCTTCGGCGCCTGCAGCCGCTTCATCAATACGGGATGCTCGCGGTCGGCCACGGAGAGGGACAGCCGGAACGGCTCGGGCGTCCGCTCGCCCGGGGTGGCGGTCAGCAGGGCGACGTGGAAGGGGCTGCTGTCATTCTCGCCGCGGAGGCTTGGTACCGTCGCGATGTCGCGAGCGGTCTGGCGGAACGGCTCCGACAGGTGCGCCTCGTCCAGCAGGATCAGGGCGTCGGAGCCGAGCAGGCCCGCCTGGAGCGGCTTCATGGAATCGGGGACGCCGTAGCCGCGGAACAGCAGGCGCGAGCCCACCTGGTCGACCGTAGAGCAGAGGACGGTCGGCTGGCACGGCGTGCGCGCCCAGTCGTCCTCGCGCGGCACGCCGCCCCGCATCTGCTTGGCGACCAGCGGCGGAGCGCCGTCGCCGGCCAGCGACTGCAGGCGCAGGGCCACACGCTGCAGGATGTCCGTTGCGTCGGGGCCGGGGGCCGCCTGCGCGAGCGCGTCAGCCAGCCGCTTGGCCCGCAGGAAGGCCTCGTCCACCACCAGCCGGCGGTCGACCACGAAGGCGATGCGCATGGCCGCCTGTCGATCTTGCCCCCGGTCCGCCTGCAGTGCGAGGGCGAAGACGGCCACGTCGAGGGCGGCGGTCTTGCCCGAGCCGGTCGGCAGGTCGAGGAGGTCCGGCCAGCCCCGCTCCGCCACCCTCTCGGCCAGCCGCGTCTGCCAGGGGAAGGGCGGGTAGTTCCAAAGCGCCTGGAAGAAGGCGCCGAACTCGCCGGCGGACAGCTTGGGCAGGCTCATTCCTTCTGCTCCCGGTCGAGCGGCAGGCAGAGGCCGAGCCCGCAGAACCGGCCCGCGCCGATCATCACCGGCCCGGCCTGCGGTGCGTCGAACTGCAGGATGGCGTGGCTGAGGCGGCGGGACTTGAAGGCCTCGGGCGTGCGCCAGGCGGTCCAGCGCGGGGCGTTCCCGGACGGATAGGCGGGCGGCGCCCCGGTCGCGGCGGAGTGCTTGGCCGCCATGACGCGGGAGGGCTCGGGCAGGCCCACATTGGCGCAGGCGCGGCGGATCAGGTCCTCCGTCTCGTGGCGGTAGCGGTCGCCGTAGCCCTTCAGCTCCGCCCGGGGCGGGGCGACGTGCCTGTCGAGCACGAGTGGCGTCACAGTGGCCCAACGGCGTGACGGCCGCATGTAGCGGGCGGGGTTCAGAGAGGCGCGTTCCGTCTCCAAGGTGAGCCGCAGTTGCAGATCAAGGTTCGGCAACTCCTTGCACCAGAGCCGGAAAAGACGCTCGTCCCCGACCTTCTGCAACCGCTGGGTCAAGGCGTTCGCAAAATCCGCGTCCGCCAACAGGTCGCCCCGACCCTGCGGCGGAACCAGCGCAAAGCCCAGCAGCCTGCCGTCCGCGTGCGGGTAGCCGGCGAAGGCGAGGGGCGCGGCCGCAAGGTGCGGCGCGGGCGAGGGGGTACCGTCCGGCCGATGGCCCGAAACCCACTCCGGCGCGGGTGCGCCGTCACCCGCTCCATAACCGCACATCACCGCCTTGATCAGCGCCTTGCAGGCGAGCGGCGCCGCCCGCAGGTCGAGCGTGCGCTCGCCCACGATCTCGAACGTCAACCAATCGGATGAGAAGGCGTTGAGGCTCGGCTCGACGATGGACGGGGGCGGACGGATCGCCTCGCCGGGGGACGGACGGCGCTTGGCCTGGTAAGCCGCCTCCAGCTCGCTCAGCCGCCCCTTGTAGACCCGGCGGCGGGCCGCGCGACCGTGTGCGGGCCAGTCGTCTTCGACGAAGCGGCACCGGGTCAGGCTGGCGGAGTGGCCCACATAGGCGACGTCACGCGCGATGTGATCGAGCGCTTCGACCGGCGCGCCCTCCGCCTCCCGCCACACCATCCGCACGACGGGGTCCAGCGGCAGGGCGGCGGGGAAGCGCCGAGGCTGGCGCGTGCGCCAGGCGGGGTTCGCGCTGACCTGCAGCTTGTCGTTCGGAGGTACGAAGCTGGACGGCGCGGGCCGAGCGGCCGCGGGCGAGGCGGCGATGTCGGGCGGGGCCTGTTGCTCCAGCCACTCCAGCGCCTCCCGCTCGTCCGTTCGCTCCCCGCGGGCGGCCCAGGCGGCGACCAGGGCGGAGAAGACGCGGTCGGGCTGGGGCG
Organism: Caulobacter sp. S45; assembly: GCF_903642205.1. GTDB lineage: Bacteria > Pseudomonadota > Alphaproteobacteria > Caulobacterales > Caulobacteraceae > CAHJWH01. Next base: position 8,937 of record NZ_CAHJWH010000077.1, read on the forward strand.
GCCAGTCGGGGGAACCGCTGTCCGGCTCCTGCGCGGCGAAGGCGACGCCCAGCAGGTGCTCGATCTCCAGGACCAGCGGCACCTCAGTCGACTTTGGCTTCGTCTTGGTCGCCGCCCTCGCCGCTCAGCGCGAGGTGCTGGCTCTGGCGGACGATGTTCACCAGCTTGTCCTGCGGGACCAGCCGGACCGGCGTGTCGCGCAGCGCAAGCCCGACCGCCTTCGCCCGGTCGTAGGCCTCGCGGTAGAGCGCCCGGGCGCCCTCGCGGTCGAGGTCGACCTCCGGCGTCGAACCGTCGGCCTGAACGCGCTGCAGCGGCGCGCGGCCCTCGCAGACAAGGTCGCAGCGGGAGCGGAGCGCATAGCCGCGGGCGTCCTGCTCGGCGAGCGCGAACAGCCCCAGCGCCGCCAGGTAGGTCCGCCCCGCCGCATCCTTCTCGCCGCCGCCGAAGCCCAGCCGCCGCAGCCCCGCGAAGCTGATCACCGCGGTGTGCTCGGCATAGTCGCAGGTAATGCCGAGCGCCTGCACGGACGGCGCGATGTTGCCGTGATTGATCTCGGAGGGCTTGACGCGCTTGGCCTTCTTACCCGCCTTGGCCTGATCCACGTCCCAGGCCTTGCCCTCGCCCTGGTAGACCTCGACCCTGCGCAGGATCCCGAGCGGATCGATGCGGCTGCCGGTGCGACGACCCGCGTTCGCCACGTCCACTGACGTGATCATACCCCCATTACGGTCGCGCGAGAGCGTCTCCGCCTGCTCGACACTGACGCCCACCGCGGCGATTTCGGAGACGAGGGCTCTCGGAAACTTGGCGCCGAGGCCGCCACCTTCGCCGGTCGAGTTCCACGCGCCGAACAGGAGCGCGGTCGGCGAGACTTCGAGCAGGGCCGCGGCGGCGCCGGGCTTGGCCTCCGCCAGCCGCACGCCGAGCTCGCTCTTCGGGAACGCCTGTCCGTCCAGCAAGCTGTCGCGCAGGATGGCGTCGTAGACGCGGTGCGGGGCGTCCAGCGAGGTGATCTCGGTCAGGCCCGCCAGCTGCGCCGGGCGGAAGTCCACCGTGACGTGGGGCACCACCACGGCGCCCTCGCGGACGGCGTTTAGGAGGGCCTCCTCCAGGCGGTTGGCCTGGCTCTGCACGCTGTCGACCAGGGCGCACCAGACGTCCTCGCCCGCCACCCGCCGCCGCTCCAGCACGTGCCGCGGCCCCGCATTGCGGCCCTCTCCCGGATAGGTGGGCGGGAAGAGCTTGTCGCCCTCGCCGCCGACGGGCTGCAGGCGCTGGCGACGACGGAGCGCGGCGTCCTGCGCCACCGCACCGCTGAGTTCGGCGTAGTTCATGGTCCTCCCCCGGCGGCAGACGCTCGCAATCGCAGTCGTCCGCCTGCCAGCGAAAGTTGCACAAACGCTGCGGGCGACGTTATGCGGCCTCATGCCGCTACGGGGTCGGCTTCAGCCTTGCAGGCGAGCGTAGGGAGCGAACGGCTCTTCGAAAGCCAAAGCCTGAACCGCAGCGGACGTCAGAACGGGGGCTCCTGAGCAAGGAGGCGGAAAAGCCTGTTCAGGCGCCATCTTCCACTCCAACCCAGCGATCTCACCGGCGCGCGGGCCGGCTCGGAGCGACAGCAGCAACATGGCGCTCTCTCGGTCACGATCCGGTTTACCCGCATTCCTGCATGGCGCGGGCGCCATCCTCGCCCAACCGCCGCCGGTCCTGAAGTCAAGTCGCAGCTCGGAACCATCGGCACCGGCCTGCATACCCTCGCCGATCTCGTCGAGCAGAAGGAGGCGCAAGCCTACCTCGGCCCGGTGTTCGGCACGCTGCTCGGCAACATGTTGAACGGCGCCACCGACCGTGTCGCCGCGGACCTCACCCCGTCGCCTGAGCCCGTCCCCGGCAGCTGACGCCTCTCATCCCAAGGAACTCCTGGCCCTCGGCGACGATGCCGGGGGCCTTTTCTTTGCGGGTCGGAAGCGATGAAGTCGGATGTCCGACTTCAACCAAGTCGGACGGTTCCGCCTCGGTTCACCCCGGCTTTCAGCTAAGTGCTTGTAATCGTTGGTGGGTGCAGTAGGGTTCGAACCTACGACCCGCTGATTAAGAGTCAGCTGCTCTACCAACTGAGCTATGCACCCATCACTCCCGCCTGTCAGGCGGCTGCGAGGGCGCAGAACATAGTCATTTCGAAGGCCTTGGCAACCCGCTGGACGCTCCCGGAACCACAGGCAAGCTTGACGGTTCCAATGGGCGAACTGGAAGGCCCGCCATGACGACCGCCCATACTGACGCCGAGCTGATCGCCAAGGTGCACGCGGCGGTCAACGCCACCCGCGCGGTCATGGTGGGCGTGATCGGGGGTGAGATACATCCCTTCCACCCCATGAAAGGCCATGCCGTGGACGGCGAGCGGTCGGCCTGGTTCATCTGCAGGCGGGACGTGTCGCTGGTGCGCGAGGTCGGCGTCGAGAGCCATGCGGCCATCGTCAACGTCGTGAGCGAGGATCACCACCTGCACGCCAGCCTGCAGGGCGAGCTGACGGCCGAGCGCGACCAGGCTCGGATCGACCAGTTCTGGAGCAGCGTGGCGGATGCCTGGCTGCCGGAGGGGCGGCTGTCGCCGGACGTGATCCTGCTCCGCTTCGATCCCGTCTCCGCCGAGGTCTGGATCAGCGACAACAGCTTCACCCTGGCCTGGGAGGCCGCCAAGGCGAACTTCAAGGGCCAGCAGATCACCTCGGGAGAGAAGGCCTCGATCCGGCTGGCCTGAACGGACCTGCCCGCCCGGCGTTCAGGGACGTCCGGTGAACAGACGCATATGGCCGCGCCGGGCGAAAGCCAGCATCTCCCGGTCGCCCGCGGTGTCTCCATAGGCGTCGGCGATCTGCACCGCCGGGCCGAACAGGGCCTGCAACCGGCGCACCTTCTCGACCCCGCGGCAGTTGGACCCTTCCAGACCCCGCCCTACCTGGTTGGCCGCCGACCAGCTCAGGCGGCTGCCGATCAAGGCGTCGGCCCCGAGCCATGAGGCGAAGGGCGCCACGACCTCTTCCGGCGAAGCGGTGACGATGACCAGCCGGTCGCCCGCCGCCCGGTGCGCGCTCCAGCGCTCCAAAGCGTCGGGCCGGAACAGGTGGGCGGCCCGGTCGACGACGAACGCTTCAGCTTGGCGCTCGAGCGTCGCTCGCGGCAGGCCGAACAGGAAAACCTCGACAATCGCCGCCTTCAACCGGCCCCGGTCGCGCGTGGCGAGATAGACCAGCGCCGCCGGGACCAGCCTTGATAGGCCGAGCAGCCAGCGGAATGGGGTCGTCCGCCAGCGCAGGAAGGCGGTGAAGCTGTCCGCCACGGTCAGGGTGCCGTCGAAGTCGAAAGCGGCGATCGGGCGGGTCTCCACCTGGGCTTGTGGCGCTCCGCCGCTGTCCAACGGCGATCGCTCTGGCGCTGTCATGGCTCCATCCCCATCTGGGCGGCGCGTCGGGACAGCGGCGACCATGAAACGCTTGATCGGGGCGTCCGAGGTGTGGTCGAATGACTGGCTTGACGACGATCAGGGTTTCGTAAGCCCGGCGGCCCTATGACGGCAAGGTCCACCTCGCTCCTCCGGCGGCGAGGCGCACCGGTTCGGCAGTGGAGTCGTCGGCCCGCGGCGCGCCGGCTCTCCCCGCCGAAGCCTCGCTCAGGAGTGAGATGCGCCTATGACAAAAGCCGCCAGCGGCGACTCCAAGTCGACCCTCTACTGCTCGTTCTGCGGCAAGAGCCAGCACGAGGTGCGCAAGCTCATCGCCGGCCCCACCGTGTTCATCTGCGATGAATGCGTCGAACTGTGCATGGACATCATCCGCGAGGAGCACAAGATCACCTTCGTCAAGGCGAAGGACGGTGTGCCGACGCCGAAAGAAATCCGCGAGGTGCTCGACGATTACGTAATCGGGCAGGACCATGCCAAGAAGGTCTTGGCGGTCGCGGTACATAACCACTACAAGCGGCTGAACCACGCGCAGAAGAACAACGACGTCGAGCTGGCCAAGTCCAACATCATGCTGGTGGGCCCCACGGGCTCCGGCAAGACGCTGCTGGCCCAGACCCTGGCGCGCATCATCGACGTGCCCTTCACAATGGCCGACGCCACGACGCTCACCGAGGCAGGCTATGTGGGCGAGGACGTCGAGAACATCGTCCTCAAGCTGCTGCAGTCTGCCGACTACAATGTCGAGCGGGCCCAGCGCGGCATCGTCTACATCGACGAGATCGACAAGATTTCGCGCAAGTCCGACAATCCTTCCATCACCCGCGACGTGTCGGGCGAGGGCGTGCAGCAGGCGCTGCTAAAGATCATGGAGGGCACCGTCGCCTCGGTGCCGCCCCAGGGCGGCCGCAAGCACCCGCAGCAGGAGTTCCTGCAGGTCGACACCACCAACATCCTGTTCATCGTCGGCGGCGCCTTTGCGGGGCTGGAGAAGATAATCTCGGCGCGGGGCGCCGGCACCTCCATCGGCTTCGGCGCCAAGGTGAAGGACCCCGACGAGCGGCGGACGGGTGAAATCCTGCGCCAGGTGGAGCCGGAGGACATGCTGCGCTTCGGCCTGATCCCGGAGTTCATCGGTCGCCTGCCGGTGATCGCGACGCTTGAGGACCTGGACGAGCCCGCGCTGGTGAAGATCCTCACCGAGCCGAAGAACGCGCTCGTCAAGCAGTACCAACGCCTGTTCGACATGGAGAATGTGGGGCTGAGCTTCACCCACGACGCCCTGCACGCCATCGCCCGCAAGGCCATCGGCCGCAAGACCGGCGCCCGGGGCCTGCGCTCGATAATGGAAGGCATCCTGCTGGAGACCATGTTCGAGCTGCCGACCTACCAGGGCGTGGAGGAGGTCGTGGTCAACGGCGAGGTGGTCGAGGGCCGCGCCCAGCCGCTGATGATCTACGCCGAGAAGCGTGGTGACAAGGCGTCCTAAAGATGGGCTGGTCAGCCACCACCTGATCGGAGGTGAGTTCAGCTTTCCGCTATGTCCAGTTCGCACCAGGCGACCTTGCGCGGCATGAAGACCTGGACCGTCGGCGGCGGAAAGGCCTCGTCCGCGAAGGCGCCCGCAGGCACGGACAATGTCCCTGGCCGGAGCTCCACATCATAGAAGACCGTCGACCCGCAGACCGGACAGAAATGATAGGTGTTCGTCCGGCCCGTGTCGGTGAGGCGGGAATAGCTGGC
>NZ_CAHJWH010000078.1 GCF_903642205.1 Caulobacter sp. S45
CATCGCCAAGCCGGAGGTCATCACCTCCATCGGAACCCGCCAATGGGCGCAGGTCAGTATTTAGGACGCCTGGTATTCCACGGTCACGCGCTCGGCAAGCCGATCTCCGGCTTCCGCTTTGGATAATCCCCTAAGGAGACCGATCATGACCAGGCTTCTCGTCGTCGAGACCAGCCCACGCGGCGACCATTCCATCTCGCGCAACATGACGCGCCGCTTCGTGGCGGACTGGCGCGCCGCACACCCGGGCGGCGAGGTGGTCGAACGCGACCTCATGGAAACCGAGTTGCCGTTCGTGACCGCGCCGTGGCTCCAGGCCTACTTCACGCCAGCCGGGCAGCACTCGCCCGAGATGAAGGAAGCGCTGCGTCTGTCCGATACGCTCGTTGGAGAAATCCTTGCGGCCGGCCACATCGTCATCGCCACGCCGGTCTACAACTACAACGTGCCGGCTGCGTTGAAGGCGTGGGTCGACCACATCGTCCGCAAGGGACTGACGCTCGGCTTCGATGGCGGTGGCCTCGTCACCGGCAAAACAGCGACGGTGCTGCTGGCCTCAGGCGGCGTCTACACCGAGGGCTCGCCGATCCGCGATCGCGATATCGCGAGCCAGTACCTGCGCCTGATCCTGGGCGTCATCGGCATCATCGATGTGAGGGTGGTCGCGGGCGGCGGGGCCAAGGCGGTCGACATGGGCGAGCAGACGATGGACAGCTTCATCGCCACCATCGAACCCGAGATCGAACGCGCCGCCGCGGCCTGAACGACCGGCGACTTGTCGAAGGCGCACTTCTCTTTTGCTGGTTAAGGGCGGGAGGGTTGCGGTTGTGACCACGTGCGGCGAGCGGATGCAGCGGGGCTGCGGCGAGAAGCGTCCTGGAGCAAGGATGCGCCGCCTCCAGGTCGCCGGCTACAGCCGCGGCGGATCGGCGGGCGCGGAAGGTGGACGTCGAGCCGCCGGGCGGCGCCTGAAAGGCTAGTGCGCCCAGCACCGGAGCCCACCGAAGACGACTCCTAGGCTGCGGCGTCCCTGTCGCGTCGCCGACGCCGCCTCGCCGGGGTATGAGCAGTTATGCGCGATTCACCTCCCCTCCGCCTCGCCGTAGCTGGCGCGTCCGGGCGCATGGGCCGGGCTGTCACCCGGGCGGCTGAGGGTCGTGAAGACCTGCACATCGTGGCGCGCTTCGGCCGGGCAGCCGGTCAGGAGGCCACCCCCGACTCGCTTGGGCATGCGCTGCGGACGGGCGAGGTGGTGATCGACTTCACCTCGGCTCAGGCGTCGGTTGGGCTTGCGCGCGCCTGCGCGGAGCGCGGCGGTCCCGCCCTGGTGATCGGCTCGACCGGCTTCACGGCCGAAGACGAGGCGGCGCTACGCCGGGCGGCCGAGCGCATCGCTATCGTGCGCGCCGGCAACTTCTCCCTCGGCGTCAACCTGATGATGGGGCTTGTGCGCCAGGCCGCTCGGGCGCTGCCCGCGACCGACTACGACGTGGAGGTGCTTGAGGCGCACCACCGGCGCAAGGTGGACGCGCCGTCGGGCACGGCGCTGATGCTGGGCGAGGCGGCGGCGGAGGGCCGCGGGGTGGAATTGGCCGCGGCCTCGGAGCGGGGGCGCGACGGGATCACGGGCCCGCGGCCGGACGGCGCCATCGGGTTCGCCGTGCTGCGCGGGGGCGGCATCGTGGGCGAGCACAGCGTGCTGTTTGCGGCGGAGGACGAGATCATCACCCTGTCCCACTCTGCCCGCGACCGCAGCCTGTTCGCCCGCGGCGCTCTGGCGGCGGCTGCCTGGGTCGTGGGCAAGCCATCGGGGCTCTACGACATGCAGGACGTTCTCGGCCTGTCTGGCTGAGCCTCACCGCCCAGCCATCTGCGCCATGATCAGGTGGGCGACCCAGCTCGCGAGCGCCGGGGCCACGAACAACAGGAAAAGCACGATCAGCAGGCCGCGCCAGTTGCTGATGATCGGCTCGCGGGCGCCTCGGGCGCCCCGCGCCCGCCAGCGCATGGGTCCCTCGCGCTTTGGCGGCTCCGGCGGCGGCAGGTCGCTCCAGGGGCCGCGAAACGGGGGATCGGGGTCGCGCCGGGGCACCTAGCTGTCCTCCTCGCGGAAGGGTGAGTACTCAGCCTCCAGCATGGCCATCTCGCTCTGTACCTGGGCGCGCTCCTGCTCCAGGTAGCGGGCCACCGGCGCGCGGAGCGCCGGGTCAGCGATCCAGTGGGCGGAGTAGACCGGCCTCGGCAAATAGCCCCTGGCGATCTTGTGCTCGCCCTGGGCGCCCGCCTCCACCCGTTTCAGCCCCCGTGCGATCGCTTGCTCGATGGCTTGGTAGTAGCAGAGCTCGAAGTGCAGGAAGGGCACGTGCTCCACCGCGCCCCAGTTGCGCCCGAACAGGGTGTCGCCGCCGATCAGGTTGAGCGCGCCGGCGATCCAGCGGCCCTCGCGGCGCGCCATGACCAGCAGCACCTTGTCCGCCATGCGCTCGCTAAGCAGGCTGAAGAAGCGGCGGTTCAGGTAAGGGCGGCCCCACTTGCGCTGGCCGGTGTCCATGTAGAACTCGAAGAAGGCATCCCAGTGCTCTTCGCGCAGGTCCGCGCCGCTGAGGGCGTGGAACTCCAGCCCCGCCTGGGCGTCCCGCCGCTCCCGCCGGATGGTCTTGCGCCGGCCTGAGGACAGGGCGGCCAGGAAGTCGTCGAAGGTGGCGTAGCCCGCATTGGCCCAGTGGTACTGCTGGTCCTGGCGCAGCAGCAGGCCCTCCTCCCCCATTCGGCGCCATTGGGCTTCCAGCGGGAAGGTGACGTGGAGCGAGGAGGCGCCGGTCTCCACGCATACCGCCCGCGCGCCAGCGAGCAGGATGTCTTGCACCGCCTCGCGGTGGGGACCGTCGCGAGCGATCAGACGCGGGCCGGTGGCGGGGGTGAAGGGCACCGCGCACTGGAGCTTGGGGTAGTAGCGGCCGCCCGCCCGCATATAGGCCTGGGCCCAGGCGTGATCGAAGACGTACTCGCCTTGGCTATGCGACTTCACATAGAGCGGCATGACGCCGACCACCTCGCCCGAGGCGTCCTGGACGCTCAGGTGGCGAGGCGCCCAGCCGGTGCGGGCGCCCACCGACCCGCTCTCCTCCAGCGCCTGCAGGAAGTCGAAGCAGGTGAACGGGTTGGCGGCGTAGTCGAGCGCTGAGTTGCAGCCGTCCCAGGCCTCCCGCCCGATGTCGGCGAGGCTCCCATGGACACGGACTTCGGGCTGAAGGGCGCCGCTCACCCGGGGCGCCGCTGCGCCGCGCCGCTCAGGGCGCAAGCTCCACCACCGCATCGACCTCCACCGCAAAGTTGCGCGGCAGGCGGTAGACGCCGACCGCGGCGCGGGCGTGGCGGCCTGCCTCGCCGAACACCTCCACCATCAGGTCGGAGCAGCCGTTGATCACCGCCGGGATGTCGAAGAAGTCCGGCCCAGCCTGGACGAAGCCGCCCAACTTCACCACGCGCGCCACCCGGTCTAGGTCGCCGAGGGCCAGCTTCATTTGAGCGATCAGGTTGATGCCGCAGAGGCGGGCGGCGCGCTGGGCGGTCGCAAGGTCGATTTCGGCCCCCACGACACCGGTGATCCCACCGCCCTCGCCCAGGGACACCTGTCCGGAAATGTGCAGCAGGTTGCCGGTGACCACGAAAGGCACGTAGTTGGCGATGGGGGCGACGGGCGCGGGGAGCGTGACGTCCAATTCCGCCAGCTTCGCCTCGACCTTGGACATGCGGGGTGCTCCGTTCGGGCTAGCTCTTAACTGGTTATCGGGACGCCGCTCAATGCGGAACCAGGCGGCGTCGAAGGACGAGACGACGCAAACGCTCAGCTTAATCCCACCGCCACCAGCGCCGCCGCCTGGCGCGCCGCCAGCGCTTCTTCGTCGAACCCGGCGACCGACTCCTCAAACAGCTGGCGCCAGTTCATCTCCGCCTCCAGGTGCAGGAAGGCGGAGCCAAGGCCGATGGCGGCGCGATCCATGAACACGAACTCGCGAGGGATCTTCACCGGCCCCTTGTCCTTCAGGGCCTGACGCACGGCGAACGCCTCCCGGCGGCCGTAGTCGCCAGGCGCCACGCCGTCGGCCACCGTCCTCACCCGGTCGTCCAGGATGGGGCCGTAGATGAAGCCGGCCCACAGGTTCAGCACCTCTACGAGATCGTCCTTGATGCCCGCGAAGCCCCAGCTCTCGTAGGCCGCGCGCTGCTCGTCCCGGTCGCCGCTGGCCAGGGCGTGGAACAGCCGGACAACGCCGGCCACGAAGCGAGGCGGGAAGACGCGCACGCAGCCGAAGTCCATCAGGTTGAGCGCGGCGGCGTCCTCGGTGAGCGTGTAGTTGCCGAGGTGCGGGTCGCCGTGGATGACGCCCAGCTGGATCATCGGGCCCCACCAGGCTTGGAAAAGCAGGGTGGCGACCCGGTTGCGGACCTCGAGCGAGCCGCCCTTGAAGGCCATCAGCCCGCGTCCGTCGAGCCAACTCATGGTCAGCAGCCGTCGCGTGCTCAGCGCCTCCACAGGCTCGGGCACCGCGATGTCGTCGCGGCCGGTGAAGAAGTTGGCGTAGAGGCGCATGGCCTTGGCCTCGTGGGTATAGTCCAGCTCCTCACGCAGGCGGTCGCCGATCTCCACCATGATTTCGGAGGGGTCCAGCGCCCGCTCCACACGGCGGAACAGAGCGAGCGCCGCGCCCAGCTGCGCGAGGTCGCTCTCCACCGCGCTCTGCATCTCCGGATATTGCAGCTTCACCGCCAGCGTGGCCCCGTCGAGCCCGGTCGCCCTGTGCACCTGGCCCAGCGAGGCGGCGGCGGCGGCGTCCAGGTCAAAGGCCTTGAACCTTGCCTGCCAGTCGGGGCCGAGTTCTGCGGCCATGCGGCGGCGCACGAACGGACGGCCCATGGACGGCGCATTGGTCTGCAGCTCGGCGAACTCGGCGGCGAGCTCGGGGGGCAGCAGGTCGGGGACAGTCGCAAACATCTGCGCCGCCTTCATCAGCGGCCCCTTCAGGCCGCCGAGCGCCGCCTTCAGGGCCTTGGCGTTGCGCACGTCCGCCTCGTCGCCGCCGAACAGGCGGTTAGCGCCGTAGGCGGCGCCAGCGCCCGCCAATCGTGCACCCACCTGGCCAAAACGGCGCACTCGCCCGCTCAGGCGATTGCGTTCGGGGTCGACGTCTTCGAAACTCATCGCTTGCAGGTAGTGCGTCATCCCTCCCGCTTCGACCGCAGGATGCGAGAAACCCTCGTGTCGCCGCCGCTGAAGCGTGGCAAGTCCATGCGGCGATGAAGAAGGCGCGCGCTCTGCGGATCATCCGCCGGCTGAAGGCGGCCGAAGCGGAGGTCTCCGGCTGGGAGGGCGAGTTCCTGGACAGCGTGGAGACGCGGCTCGACACCTACGGCCGGGCCTTCGCCGATCCGGAAAAGGGCGACCGCGACCATGCTCTGTCGGCCCTGCAGCAACGCAAGCTGAAGGAGATCGGCGCCAAGGTGGCCGGTGAGACCTCCGCCGACGACAAGCCTGCTCGGCAGCGGACCCGCCAGGATATTGGCCGCCCCGGCGGCTTCACGCGTCGCAAACCCTTTGGTGCGCCTCGTAGACCCGTCAAGGATGACGACGACGATGGCGAGGCGATATGAGCGCGGCCCTGGAGTTGGTCGGCGTGACCAAGCGGTATGGCGACTTCTCCGCGGTGCATGAGCTGTCCTTCGCCATCGAGCCGGGCTGCATCTTCGGTTTCCTGGGTCCCAACGGCGCGGGCAAGACCACGACGCTGCGCATGGTGCTGGGCCTGATCCCGCCGAGCGCAGGCGAGATCGTGGTCCTTGGCGGGCGCGGTGACCTCCCTACGGTGCGCGATCGCATCGGCTTCCTGCCCGAGGAACGCGGCCTCTATCGCCGCATGACGCCCCTCGAGGCGGTGATCTTCTTCGCAGGCCTGAAGGGCGTGACCGCGGCGACGGCGCGCAGGCGCGGCGTCGAACTGCTGGAGGCGCAGGGTCTGGGGCAGGCGCTGCATCGGCCCATGAAGGCTCTCTCCAAGGGTATGGCGCAGAAGGTCCAGCTGATCTGCGCCATCGCCCATGAACCGGAACTGGTGATCCTGGACGAGCCCTTCTCAGGCCTTGATCCGGTGAACCAGCAGGGGCTGGAGGGGCTGATACGGAGCCTCGCCCAAAGGGGTGCGACGGTGATCTTCTCCACCCACGTCATGGCCCACGCGGAGCGGCTGTGTCGCCGGGTGGCGTTGATGGCACGCGGCCGCAAGGTCTTCGACGGCACGGTGGAGGCGGCCTGCTCGGCTGTTCCTCAACGCATCGTGATGGAAGGGGCGGTCAGCCCTGCCCAGCTCCAGGCGCTGCCCGGCGTCTTCGCAGTGGACGAGGCGGTGGATGCCCACAGCGGCCGCCGGATGCTCACGGCGACGCTGGCCGGAGGCGCAGAGCCCCAGGCGGCGCTCAGGGCCGCATTCCAGCGGGAGCTGGACGTGACGCAGTTCCGGGTGGAGGCGCCCACCCTTCACGACGCCTTCATCGTGCTGACCGGAGGCGTGGCATGAGGCGGGTGTGGATGATCGCGCGCCGGGAGTATCTCAGCTACCTGAGGACGGCGGGGTTCTGGGTCTCTCTCGCCGTCGTGCCGCTCGTGGTCGGTTACCTCACTCTGGGCGGCGTCAAGGCGGTCGAGTCGGCCGCTCCGCCGCCACGGCTGGCGATCGTGGACCTCTCCCACTCCGGCTTCGCCGAGGCGGTCCCGCCCCTGCTGGCAGGACCGCCCATAGTGGGCGTGCTGGTCCCCGGCCCTGCCTCGGCCTTCGGCGCCAAGGCTCCGGCGGCGGCGGCGTTGCAGGGCGCCTTGGCCGATCGAAGCAGCGGGCTGGATGTGGCCGCCGTGGTTTCCGGGTCCCCGACCCAGCTGCGTCTGGACGTCTGGAGTCGCGAGTCCAACGACCCCACCCTGGCCGAGGCGCTGCAGGACCTCGCCGCCAACCGAATGCGACAGGCTCGGCTGAAAGCCCAAGGCGTCTCCCCCGCTTTGGTGGAAAGCCTCACGCACGGGGGGCCGGAGCTTCGCCGCTACTCCGTCCAGACCCACGCCCAGCTCACCGCGAAGGACCAGACGCCGGTGCTGATGGCCATGTACATGGCCCTGCTGCTGCTGGTCAGCCTGATGACCGCCGCCGGCATCCTGCTGAACGGGGTCATCGAGGAGAAGTCCGGTCGCATCCTGGAGGTCTTGATGTCCAGCGCCTCCATCCCGGAGATCCTGGCCGGCAAGATTCTGGGCTGTTTCGGCCTGACCCTGACGGTGCTGGCGGTCTGGGCCGCGTTCGGGCTCGGGGTGAACCTGAAGACCGCGTCCGCCCAACTCGGCCCTGAATGGGCGGCGATGGGCGAGCACGGCCTGGGCGCCTACTTCATCCTGTTCTTCATCACAGGCTATCTCATGTACGCCTCGATCTTCGCCACCATCGGCGCGTTCTGCGAGACCGCGCGGGAGGCCCAGACCCTGCTCGGCCCGCTTATGATCCTGCTCGCCGTCCCGACGGTCTTCCTGCTGGTGGCGGTCCAGCGGCCGGATGCGCCGGTGGTCACGCTGCTGTCGCTCTTCCCGCCGTTCACGCCCTTCCTGATGCCTGCCCGGATCGCGGCGGGCGTGGCGGGCTGGCAGGCGGTAGCGGGGCTGCTCCTGATCTCAACGACCGCAGGCCTCGTTGTTTGGTTGTGCGGCCGGGCGTTCCGGGCCGGGGCGCTGTCTGGGAGCGGGATCGATCTGAAGCGGCTGGTGGGCGGGGCGATGCGCCACCGCAGCCACTGATCTACGGAAGATCGGATGGGCCGCGCTCCGACCTTCAAATAAGACGAAGATCAGCGGTCAGCTTCAGCCTGTCGTGTCCGCTTAGAAGGGCGGCATCAGCAGCTCGCGGGCGCGGTTAGCGTCGAAAGCCATCTGATGGATCATAGCGTCAAGACTGTCGAACTTGCGGTCGCCGCGGATCAGGTCTGTGAGCTCGACCTCCAGCGTCTGTCCGTAGAGGTCCTCGTCGAAGTCGAACAGGTGCACCTCCAGCCGCTCGTCCACTCCGTCCACTGTGGGGCGGCGACCGACATAGGCCACCCCAGGGATTTCGCGGCCGTCGGCCAAGCGGGTGCGAGCCGCGTAGATGCCGAACAGTGGGCGCACGTAGTCCTCCAGCGAAATGTTGGCCGTGGGGAAGCCGATGGTGCGCCCCAGCTGATCTCCGTGAACCACCACGCCCTCGATGGCGAATGGCCGACCCAGCAAGCGCGCAGCTTGGCGCGGATCGCCCTCGTGCAGGGCCCGGCGCACGGCGCTGGAGGAGCACTTGCCGCCATCGGCGGCGGACACCGGTTCAGCGATGGAGACGCCAAAGCCGAAGCGTTCGCCATAGCGGCGCAGGCTCTGCGGGTCACCGGTGCGCCCAGCCCCGAAGCTGATGTCGAACCCAGCCGCCACGTGCCGGGCGCCCAGGCCGCCGGCCAACACCTCGCGAGCGAAGGCCTCGTCGGTCAGGGAAGCGAGTTCCGCATCGAAGGCGAGCAGGTGAAGGCGCTCGACACCCAGATCCGCCAGCACCCGCCCGAGCTGGTCCGGCGTCAGCAGGCGAAAGGGCTCCGCGTCAGGCTGGAACCAGCGGCGGGGGTGGGGCTCGAAGCTGACCACCGCCAAGGGCGCATGCAGGGCCGCCGACGCCCTGGCTGCATCCGCGATCACCTGACGGTGGCCGCAATGCACCCCGTCGAAGTTGCCGAGCGCGACGGCGCCGCCCCGCTGGTCGGGCTCGAGTCCGCGCCAGCCATTGACGATGTGCAGGGCCACTCGCTCCGCCTCAGCGAGCCCGGGCGGCGACGTTGGCCCGCGGCACGGCGCGAGGCGCGCGCAGGATGGCCTCACCCTCCAGCACCGTCTTGCCCTGCACTGAACATCGGGTGGTCAAGCGCACATGACCGGCCTTCAGGTCGACCTCCGACACTTCGGCCCGGGTCAGGACCTCGTCGCCGATGCGCACCGGTCGTCTGAAGGTCAGGCTCTGAGATACATAGATCGCGCCTGGTCCAGGCAGCTTTTCGCCCAGAAGCGCTGAAATCCACGCGCCGAGCAGCATGCCATGCGCCACCCGCCCGCGGAAAGGCGACGCCTCTGCGTAGTGCTCGTCCATGTGCAGCGGATTGCGGTCGCCGGACACCTCGGCGAAGTCGGCAACGTCCGATGGCGTCACGGTGCGCAGCTGTTCGGCCGCCAGTCCCACCGCCATCGCCTCCAAGACCATCCCCGCAGGCTGTTGCGCCATGGAGCCCCCGTGCTGTGCGGCCCCTCATAGCGCGATGGCGCCGCGGGTGCGAGACCGCTCGGGCTTGCCAATGTAAGCTGAAATTAACACCTCTCGAACCGAAGGCCTCCTGGCGCGTTGTAAGGGCCAAGGAGGACGTTTCGTCCGGAGGTTTGAAATGCGGAAGGTAGTGACAGCGGGTGCGGTTGCGGCTTTGGCCCTGGCCACGACGCTTGGTTCAGTGGAGACCGCCTCGGCCCAGCGCGGTGGCGGCGGGTTCCACGGCGGCGGCGGTGGTGGAGGTTTCCACGGCGCCGGCGGCGGCGGATATCACGGTGGCGGCTACGGTGGCGGCTACGGTGGCGGCTATGGTGGTTATCGCGGTGGCTACGGCGGATATCGTGGCGGCTACGGATACGGCCGAGGATATGGTTACGGCTACGGCTACGGTCGTGGATACGGCTATGGCTACGGCCTCTATGGCGGCTTGGCGGGCTTTGCGATCGGTTCGGCCATCGCGAGCAGCTATTACCCCTACTACGGGTACGGCTACGGCTATCCGGGCTATGGCTACGGCTACCCCGGTTACGGCTATTACGGCTGGTAGGGTGCCGGGCTCAACAGCCCTGCATCTTTAATCGGCAGGAGCCCCTCGCGATGCAGTCGCGAGGGGTTTTGCGTTAAGTCGTCAGCAGCCGCAGAGCTGCGCCCCGCTGAGTGGGGCGCCGTAGCCGTAGGCTGGCGTCATGTAGGCCTGCCCGCCGTAGCTCGTATCGGGCGTCTCGGCATAGCCGTTGTATCCGTAGGCGTAGGCGCCACCGTCACCTTGCGGAGCCGCGCCGTTGAACGGC
The DNA here is from genome assembly GCF_903642205.1 of Caulobacter sp. S45. Taxonomy (GTDB): domain Bacteria; phylum Pseudomonadota; class Alphaproteobacteria; order Caulobacterales; family Caulobacteraceae; genus CAHJWH01. Next base: position 10,157 of record NZ_CAHJWH010000078.1, read on the forward strand.
TGGCGAGCTGCGTAGCCGCCATAGGGGTTGTAGCCCCCGCCGTCGCCGCCATAGCCCATCTGGGGCGAGTAGCCGCCATCGCCGTAGCCCTGTGGGGAGTACTGTCCGGCGTCATAGCCACCGCCGTAGCCATAGCCCGCGCTGTCGGCGTCAAGGCCCAGCGCACCGCCGGCGAGCAGGCCATAGCCGAAGCCATAGCCGCCGCGCCCGTAGCCGCTGCGATCACCATACCGGCCGTAGCCTTGTCCATAGCCGCGGCCGTATCCGCCGGCGTAGCCCTGACCACCATAGCCGCGCTCGCCATAGCTTCCACGGTAGGCCGGTCCCGAGCCGTAGCCGCCCACGGCATGACCGCCGTAGCTTTGACCGCCATACCTGCCGTGATTGGAGCCCCAGCCGCCGCCGGAAGCGCCGCCATAGTTGGCGAAGCCGCCGCTGCGGAAACTCGAGTGGCCGCCGGCGCTTGCCGTGGCGTAGGCGGAGCTTCGGGCCTGGGCGCTGGCCCCCGCCACCGCTCCTGAATAGCTTCCCCCACGGCCGCCGTGGCCCCCCGCCTGGGCGGCGCCCGCGGCGCTCGTCGTCGCCAGGAGGGCGGCCCCGATCATGACTGCTGTACGCATGGCGCTTGCTCTCCGTGGATGCTCGCGGCCCGGCCGCAAAGGTTAACGTAGCCTTGCGCCGTTCGGCTGCGGCCGACGTCGGTTTTCAACCAAGAGGGGAAGCGCACTGACCAGACGCATTGAAAACAGCTGCTGCCGGAACCATCTTGGGACGGTCGAGGTCCAGGCATGCCGGCATCGGGTGCGGAGGGTCTTGCGAAGTCGCTTGCAAGAGGACTTTGGCCATGACGACCCGGACGCTCGTGTTCGACAGCCCGTTTCTGCTTGGGTTCGAGCCGACCCGCGCCCTCATCGAACGCGCCACCCGGGCGGCGGCGGAGGGCTATCCGCCCTACAATGTCGAGCAGCTGTCCGAGGACCGCATGCGCATCACCATGGCGGTTGCGGGCTTCTCGCCGGACCAGCTGCAGGTGACGGTGGAGCACAACCAGCTCCTGGTCACCGGCCGCCGCGAGGGTGAAGGCCGAGAGGGCTCGGCCTACCTGCACCGTGGCATCGCGGCGCGAGGCTTCCAGCGCACCTTCGTCATGGCCGACGGCATGGAGGTCGAAGGCGCTCTGCTGGAGCACGGCTTGCTGCACCTGGATGTCCGGCGCCCGGCGCCGGAGCGCTCGGTCAAGCACATCCCCATCCGCACGGCCGGCTGAACCGGCGCCTGCGCGGACGTTCATAAAACTGAAGGAGGCGGTCATGATGACGCCATCGCTGACAGCCGAAGCTTTCACCGCCCTTGGCGGCCCGGACCTCGTCTATGTCCGTCCGATCAAAGCGCAGGAGATCATCGCCACCACCTCGCCGGAGGCGAGGCGCGGTGTGGACCTCACCCCTGACCAGATCCTGTACGCGGTGCATGGCGCCAACGGCGCCCGACTGGCGGTGTTGGCCGATCGAGACTCAGCCTACGCCGCCGCGTTGGCCAACGAGCTGGCGCCTGTCGCCGTCCACTAGGGTCGACCTCTGCGCCGGTCACGCCGCCGAGGTCGAGCTCTCCTGAGAGAGCAGGGCGTAGATGGCGTCGGTAGTGCGGGCCTTGCGGAGCTGCTCGCGCAACTCGGCCCCCCGGAGCGCCCGGGCCGCCTTAGCCAGGGCGCGCAGGTGCTCCACGCCCGAACCTTCCGGCGCGAACAGGGCCAGCATCAGGTCCACCGGCCGGCTGTCCACCGCCTCGAAGGCGACCGGCGTCTCCAGCCGCACGAACACCGCCTTCAGGCCGGCCAGTCCGGGCAGGCGCGCATGCGGCACGGCCACGCCATTGCCAACGCCGGTGGAGCCTTCCGCCTCGCGTTCCAGCAGCCTGTCGAGCACATCGCCAGGCGGCTGGCGCAGCGCGCGGCCGGCGACCTCGGCCAGGGCCGCCAGCGCCTGGCGCTTGCTGTCTGCGCCGAGCCGCAACGCGATCGCGCCCGGCTCGAGCCAGTGGCCGATATCCATGTGCCGATGTCTTCCGAAGCGTCCCGGCGCGACCATAGGGCCGCGCGCGCCGGGGCGCATATCACATCCGCGCGTGCTGGGGTGGGGCGGCGGGAAGCGCCACTGGCGTGCGCTCCGGGTCGATCCAGCCGATGTTGCCGTCGCCGCGGCGGTACACCACCGACAGGCCGCCATGGGCGGCGTTGCGGAACAGCACCACGGGCGAGCCGGTCAGGTCCAGCTCCATCACCGCCATGGACACGGTCTGGGTCTTCACCGCGGCCTGGGCCTCGGCGATGATCATGGCGGCCGGCGCGCCGTCCCCGGCCGAGCCGTCCGCCCCCCAGTCCTCGTCGAACTCGTTCTCGTCGTCGGGCGCGCGAAGCACGGTGAGGGCGGCCATCTCGGGATCGCCCTTCGCCGCGCCATTGGCGTGGTGGTTCACCAGGCGGCGCTTGTAGCGGCGGATGCGGGTCTCGACCTTGGTCAGGGCGGCGTCGAAGGCTGTGTGGGCGTCGCCGCCCTGGCCGCGGGCCACCAGCTGCTGGCCGGTGGCGAGCAGGATCACCACGTCGACGCACAGGCCGTGGCCGTCGCGCATGACCGTCACCTCGGCGCTACCGCCCCGGTCGAAGTACTTGCCGATACCGGCCACCAGCTCGTCGGTGATGCGGGTTCGAAGCGCCTCGCCCACGGCCATGTGCCGGCCGGAGACCTGCACGGCCAGGGGAGAGGTCAGGGGAGCGGTGTTGGAAGCCATTCGCGTCCGTCCGTAGCTGGGGTTGGCCGCGGGACGGCGGCGTCGTCCCGCGCCGGAGACCAACGCCCCGGGCAGGGCGAGGTTCAGGCGGTCCGGCTCAGGCGCGGACGATCTCGGTCCCCACCGGCGCGAGCGACAGGCCAGCCAGCTTGAAGTGCTGGAAAGCAAAGGGAAATACCGATGATGGTGAGGGCCTGCAGCGCGCCGATGACCAGGTGGTGCAAGGCGAGCCACCAGCCTGCCAGGACCACCCAGGCCAGGTTGAGCCCCACGTCCAGGCTCCCGCGACCCGCATACAGCCCGGTCCGCGGGATGGCCGTGCGGCCGAAGGGGGCGAAGGCGAACAGGCCCAGCCGGAACGCCGCCGCCGCCCAGGGCAGCCCCACGATGGTCACCGCCAGCACCAGGGCCGTCAGCAGCCACAGCAGCCCCGACACCCAGCCGCCGAACACGAACCACAGCACGTTGAGCAGCAGGGTCATGGGCGGGGCTCCGGGGGCGGCCGCGATCCTGCCACCAAACGCGGCGCGCGCAAGCTCTCCATCCTAGCTGACAGGGCGCCAGACGCGACCTGGATTGCACCTGGAACGTAGCTCAACCGCAGCCGGACCGGAGCTGCAACGGAGCTGATCCGTAGCTGGAACGTGGCTGACCCGTGGCTGAAGAAGGCGCCGGGTTTCACGCGCCCGCGGCCCAGTCGTGCTAACGTCGCGCCATGCAGCGGGACGAGGTGCTGGCGGTCCTGAAGGCCCACGAACCAGAGCGTCCTGAGCCCGCGGCGTCGCCCGCGTGGCCCTGTTCGGCTCCCTGGCCCGGGGCGAGGCGCGCCCGGACAGCGACGTGGACCTGAGGGTGGAGATCGACCCGGCGGCCGGGCTCGACCTCTGGAGTTATACCAGCCGCCTGAAGCCCTGACTCCCGGCAGGGATTCCCAAGGAGCGCGGAACGTGAGTCGATGAGGGCT
>NZ_CAHJWH010000079.1 GCF_903642205.1 Caulobacter sp. S45
ACCGTATCGGCGTAGTCGACGCCGCCGGACTGTATGACCACCTTGCCGCTGACCTGGCCGACGCTGATGTAGCCGGCATTGGTCGTCGTTCCGAGCAGGGCGCCCCCGTTCGCATTGTTGAGGACGCCACCCGCCAGGACCACGGTCCCCGTGGCCGTGCCGCCGTCAAGCTCCAGTGAACCGCCGGCGCTCAACGTGATCTCGACGGCGGATCCGCCGGCCGAGACGTAGATGCCTTGGCTGTAGGAGTCCGGGTTGTTCAGCGTCTCCACCGTCGCCTTGCTGACGAGGCCGCCAGCGGAGACGAACAGGCCTGCGTCTCCACTCAGCGTCACGCCGGTGACCGTGCCGGCATCGGTGTTGCCGGTCCCGCTCATCACGCCCAGACCGGAAAGCGAGGCCCCAGCCTGCACGGTGGCGTTGCTCGTGATGGCGCCTTCGGAGACGATCTCCGTTCCGCCTGTGAGGACAGTGTCTCCAAAATCTTCGCTGCCGGACTCTATGATGAGCGACCCGCTGATCTGCGCTCCAGAGACGACCCCGCCGTTCGACGTGATGCCGTAAAGAACGCCGCCGAGTCCGTTCAGGTAGCCTCCGGACAGTACGATCGTTCCGCTCGCCTGGCCGCCGTCGAGCTCCAACGAGCCGCCGGAGCTGAGGGTGATGTCGACAGCTGCGCCCCCGGAGGAGACGTAGATGCCTTGGCTGTAGGAGTCCGGGTTGTTCAGCGTCTCCACTGTGACGCTGCTGACGAGGCCGCCAGCGGAGACGAACAGGCCGGCGGCTCCGCTCAGCGTCACGCCGGTGACCGTGCCGGCATCGGTGTTGCCGGTCCCGCTTAGGAAGCCCGGACCGGAGATGAGGCCGCCCGCCGACACGGTGGCGTTGCTGGTCACCGCCCCCGCCAGCACCTGCTCGACGCCCTTGGAGAAGACCGTATCGGCGTAGTCGACGCCGCCGGACTGTATGACCACCTTGCCGCTGACCTGGCCGACGCTGATGTAGCCGGCGTTGGTCGTCGTTCCGAGCAGGGCGCCCCCGTTCGCATTGTTGAGGACGCCACCCGCCAGGACTACGGTCCCCGTGGCCGTGCCGCCGTCAAGCTCCAGCGATCCGCCGGCGCTCAACGTGATCTCGACGGCGGATCCGCCCGCCGAGACGTAGATGCCTTGGCTGTAGGAGTCTGGGTTGTTCAGCGTCTCCACTGTGACGCTGCTGACGACGCCGCCAGCGGAGACGAACAGGCCGGCGACCCCGCTCAGCGTCACGCCGGTGACCGTGCCGGCATCGGTGTTGCCAGTCCCGCTCAGGAAGCCCGGGCCGGAGATGAGGCCGCCCGCCGACACGGTGGCGTTGCTGGTCACCGCCCCCGCCAGCACCTGCTCGACGCCCTTGGAGAAGACCGTATCGGCGTAGTCGACGCCGCCGGACTGTATGACCACCTTGCCGCTGACCTGGCCGACGCTGATGTAGCCGGCATTGGTCGTCGTTCCGAGCAGGGCGCCCCCGTTCGCATTGTTGAGGACGCCACCCGCCAGGACCACGGTCCCCGTGGCCGTGCCGCCGTCAAGCTCCAGCGATCCGCCGGCGCTGATGGTGTTGGAGATCGCCGACCCGCCTGAGGAGACGTAGATGCCCTGGCTGTAGGAGTCCTGGTTGTTGAGCGTCTCCACCGTCGCCTTGCTGACGACGCCGCCGGAGGAGACGAAAAGGCCTGCGCCTCCACTCAGCACGATCCCTGTAACGGTCCCGTAGTCGGTATTGTTCGTGTTGGAGAGCACTCCGCCGCCGCTCAGCAGGCCGCCCGCAGAGATCGTCAGATTCGATCCAACGGCGCCGGACGACAGCAGCAGAACGCCGCCACTGTTGATGATGTCGCCGCTGGTGAAGCCGTTGGCGGAGATCGTCTCAAGGGCGCTGGTGTTGATGGTGTCTGCGTATGAGGAGCCGCCGGCGAGCACGTATTCCTTCGCGCCTGCATCAATGACGGACGCGGAGTCGCTGCCGCCCGACTGCACCATCAGGGTGTCGCCAGCGTTCAGGATGTAGCCGGTTGTTATGCCGGACGTGATCACATAGGCGGTCATTATCAGCTTTCGTCAGCGGGTGAGGCGCCAGCCAAACATCCTGAGAGGCTATCGGCGGAATGAATGTCTGAGTATTCTTCTGTGTCGTCTTGCTGGTAAATCAAACCGGTCCCCGGCGGTCCGACAATCTGTCTGGGCGCGTGGATCTGAATTTTGGGTACGACTGCAGCTCCAACCTCACGGTTGTCTCGCGCATTTCCTGGACGTGCACATCATCCAAACGGACTAGGCGCGAATGTCAAAGTGCTGGTCGGCGGCGATGGAGGCTGGCGGCCGCCGGCTTCACTTCCAGAGGTCGATGTAGCGGCGGCGCCCGATCACAGGCGTGCGGCGAACGCGAATCGCCGAGAGACTTGGCTGCCAAAGCTGGTCCTGGCCAGGAGGCGGCGCCTCCGGCCAGGACATGAACGAACACCAGCGGCGCAGCCTCCATCCTCTGGAAGACGGAGATCCGTGAAGAAGTCAGCCTCCAGAAGAGCCTCAGCGCCTAGCCGGACTTTGCGGAGAATGCAGGGAACCTGTCCCTCAGGCGCCGGGGCTCTGCACAGCCGACGCGACAGCCTTTGGCGACGTGGAAACCTGCGCGGTTCCATCCAGGCGGGGCTGGCGCTGACCAACGACGCGATCCGCACACCAAATCCATATGCACAGACGGCTGGTCAGGCTTCCATCCCGATAGAAGACGGGCTAGCTCCGGCTGGCGGCTAAGCGGCCTGTGTGTGCGGATCTGTGTCCGCGGCCCGGCCTGCGGTCCCGCCCTATCCTGAAGAGCCGGACTTGGAAATGTCAGACGCATTTGATCAGCTCGTCAGCGCCTGGGAAGATCTGCAGACCGCCCATGGTCCGGGCTGGTATTGGATACTGACCCACCAATTTGGCGACATGTACCACGGCTGCGTGCTGGCGAAGGCGTTTCGCGAAAGGCACGGCGGCGATCTGCCGCTCATACTCGTGCTTCGCAGCGAGATACAGCGCCCGGTGGCCGAGCTGTTCGCTGATCGATTTGACCGGGTGGTCGTCGAGCCGCGCTTGGCTACGGGCCACGACCACTGGCGGGAGTTCCGCAGGCTTCGCGACGCGCCGCTGCTCGGACCGGACATGCCCATCGTGCTCCACCCAGGCGCGAGCCCGAACGCGTTCTGGATGGATTTCCTGGTCTTCCAAAACCATCTGACCTGGATGGCGCTCTACGAGCAGGTGCTGCAGCTCCCGGGGGACGTCGAGCCCACAGCCCCGTCCCGTAACCCCGAGCACGTGCGAGAGGCCGCAGCCCTTTGCAAGGCGCAAGGGATCGAGCCCAGGCGCGCGGCGATCCTTTTCCCTTATTCGCGAAGCCTTCAGGTCAACTCCGTCGCGCACATGACGCTGCTGGCCGAGCGTCTGAAGAGGCAGGGACTGGATGTGCTGACGAGCGTGGCCGGACCCGAGAAGCCCATTGCGGGCACGCGTCCCATCTTCATCCCCTTCCAACTGCTGGTTGACGTGGCCGAGTTCGCCGGCCGCACGATCTCGGTCCGCAGCGGCATAGACGACATCCTGTCCAGCGCTCGGGCGCTGAAGACCAGCATCTACCCCAATATGGACATGGTGCGCCTGTGGGACCTCGGCGCCATGGGCCTTGGCCGCGACACCCGGCAGGTCGTGTTCAACTTCGCTTCGCAGGAGCCTGAGAGTTTCCCCGATGCGGTGCTGAACGGCCCGTTCCTGGATGGGCGGCTCCCGCTGCGCACCCTTTCTGACGAGGTCTGCGCTGCATCCGGATGGATAGTCGAGACGGCGCGCTTCCCTGATTGGCAGTGGGAGCCCTTGCAGATGAAGGCTGATGTCGGGTCGGCTTCGCGCGCACTGCAGCTCAAGCCGGCTGGGTTACGGGGATGGCGGCGGTTTGCAGCCGCGCGGGCCCGCGGTCCGGGAGCTTCGGCCGTCCCCATCGCGCGGGTCGTGGACATCCCGCCGCGTGACCATCCACGTTGGGCGGAGTTTATCGGCGAAGCCCTGACCGCTTGGGTGTCGGCGCTTCCCGGCGATAGCGGCCTGCGCTTCTACGCCTGCCGCGACGTCGACCATCTTGATTTCCTTGAGGAGGTGGATCGTCGCGGGCTGAAGATGGGCCTTTATCGTGCAGCGCGCACTTTCCACACGGTGTTGGCTGTGCGCGGGCCTGCGTTGGAGAGCTCGCTCCCGTCTGGTCTCGCCTCCCGGGTGCTCCGGCTTGAGCGCGTGGCGCTTCCGTATCGGGCCGAAATGGCCGACTTGATTCGGTCCAGCCCGCGCATTGAGCAGACCAGCACTGGCGGCCCTTTGTCGTTGAAAGGGCTTCAGCTCCTGGACGGCTGGTATGAACCCGAGTCCTTCGGCATCTGGACGCGCGGCCTGCGCTCTTTGCTGAAGCTCGCGCTCATACAGCCCGCGCAAGGCGGTCTTCGCGTCACGGTGCGTTGCGGGGTCGTGGTCGGCGACACCAATCCGGAAGTGAGCGTGCGCGTAGTGGTCAATGGCGCACCGGTCACCACGCAGGTGTTCAAGCTTGGTGATGGGCCTAAACACTTGATCGTGGACATCCCTGAGGCTCTTTCTCTCGGCCGTGACGTATTCTGGATCCGCTTTGAGTTCCCGCGCCTGCTCAGCCCCGCTCAGCAGGGTCACAACGACGACGTCCGCCTTCTCGGCCTGGGGATGATCTCCATGCAGATCGAGCCCATCTGAGTGGCCGCATTTGGATCGCTGGTGCGATCGCGGCCGAGCCGTTAAATGGCGGCGTGTGCAGCCGCTCCTGGCGTATGTGAAGGAAGACCTAGTGGCGGACGAGGTTCATTCGGGCGACGGCATACGCGCGGACAGGACGACGCATCGGGGCCCAAGATTCCGTACGCCCGTTGAACTCACCCGCACGCCGATCTCGATACGGGCCATGGTCATCGGCTCCTGCACCTCGGAAGCCGCCGCCTGGCACATGACCCGCGATTTCGGCTGGGAGGCGGACCATGTGCTGTTCAACTCCGTCGCCGAACTGCCGGCCAAGTCGGATGAGGAGCTAGCCGCCTACAGCTTCCAGTACGTACAGCTTGCCTTGCGCGCCGCTACGCCTGAGCAGTGGTTTCTCAATACCAACATGGACGACCCGTCTGTCGCGAACGAGTATTTCGAGCAGACTAGTGAGCGGCTCCGGCTGATGCTCGATTCGGCCCTCGCATACAATCGTCAGACCGGAATGCTGACGTTCGTGGCTAATTATCCCATGCCTCAGCAAAACCTCCTTGGCAGGTTCATGCCTCGATATGAAATGTCCAATCCTGTCTACTTTGTAGAAGAACTCAACAGACGATTGGTAAAGTACATAGCCGAATATCAAAACGTGCATCTTGTCGATTACGATGCTGTAGTCGCGACGCAGGGTCGCATGTATATCCAGGATGACTCTCTCAATGCTTCCAACCATTCTGGGCTGATCGGTGGCTTTGACTATGAGCACGACCGCGACCGTATTGAACCTCCGGGCTTCACGCACGAGTATTATGACATCCGGTCCGCCGAGGCTGTTCAAGCCCTGATCTACGAGATCGAGGCCATGTTTCGGACCCTGCGTGGGATCGACGGGATCAAGCTGGTGATCATCGACCTGGACGACACCTTGTGGCGCGGTGTCGCCGCCGAGGGGGGGACAGGCACCCAGGAAGGCTGGCCGTTGGGCTTTACCGAGGCCCTGGTGTTCTTGAAGCGCCGCGGGATCGTCCTGGCGATCGTCAGCAAGAACGACGAAGCCACCATCCGCGAGCAGTGGGGCTTGTTGACTTGGGGTCTCCTGCCGTTCGAGAGCTTTGCGGTGCATCGGATCAACTGGCGCCCGAAGTCCGAGAACGTCGCTGAGGTGATCGCCGCAGTGAACGTGCTGCCCGAGAGTGTCGTTTTCATCGACGATAACCCGGTGGAGCGGGCCGCCGTCGCCGCCGCCTTCCCACAGGTGCGTGTACTTGGCGCTGATCCCTATTACCTTCGCCGGGTGCTGCTGTGGTCCGCGCAGCTCCAGACGCCCACCCTCACGACCGAGTCCGGACGGCGCACGGAGATGATCCGGGCTCAGGCTGAGCGGCAGGACGAGGCCGGCCGCATGTCGCGCGAGTCGTTCCTGGCTTCGCTCGACCTCAAGGTCCAGCCGATACGCATCAGTTCGGAGACCGACCTCCGGGCGCCCCGCGCGTTCGAACTGCTCAGCAAGACCAACCAGTTCAACACCACCGGGCGCCGCTGGACCGAGGCGGAGTGGGCTCGCCATTTCGCCGCGCAAGGCCTGGTCTACGCCTTCGAGGTGCAGGACCGCTTCTCACAATACGGGCTTACCTGCGTGGCGGTGATGGAGGGCGCGACCATCCTGCAGTTCGTGATGAGCTGTCGCGTGATCGGGCTGGAGGTGGAGCGCCGAGCGCTCGAGATCATCTGCGACGACCTTGCCCAGGGGGGATCGGCCATGGTGAGCGCCCTAGCCGAGGACACGGCGAAGAACCTGCTCTCGCGCGACCTCTACGCCAAGGCAGGTTTCCAGCGGGAGGACGGCGCCTGGGTCAAGCGGTTGGCTCCCGCAGCCGCAATGGAGGTGCAAGAGGGCGGGACAGAGCCCGAACCGCGTGAGCGGGCAGGGCTCGCACAGCGGACCCTGCAGCGCATACGGCGGCGACTGGACGCGCGTTAGGTCACGCCCCTGAGCGACGGCCATGCTCCAACCTGCCCCTCCTCTGGGCTCCGCCGACGCCGCGGCTGCAGCGATATTCCGAGCTCGAGCTACGAGCCGGCCCCCTCCAAGAGGCCGCCATCCCTCAGGCTGCCGGGGGGGCGCCATCCGGCTTCGATCGAGGGACGAAGCTGCTGATCGCCGACAACAAGGCCTCGTAGGCGGCGGCGGCCATTGGAGCCGGGTGCGTGGCGGTGAAGATCAGCAGGTTACGCCCCTCCGCCAGACGGCAGGCTGTGATCTGGTCCATCAGCCCTTCGCTGGAGCGCCACCGCGTCAACACGGCGTCCGCCACGACGTCCGGCCATCTCACCGGAACCCTGCCGATCTGGACGAAGTCCGGCAAGGTGGTGTGCAGCCTTGCAAGCTCAGCTGATACGTAGTCGGTGACCTCCATGCCGAGCGGAAGGACTTCACGTGTGATGACCAGGCTTGCGGTCGCCTGGCCTTCCGCGGCCAGGCGCAAGACGTGCAGTGTCTCGTCCCGCCAGGTCGCAGGCACGTCGAGGGCGAGGTCGCCCTCGTTCAACCGGTAAGTCGCCGTCGACTCCGTCTCGTCAGGCATGGGGCGGACTTCCTTTCCTCTGCAGTACCGCCCGAGCGGTGCGTTGGACAAGCGGCCCTCGGGCATGGCCGCGACGCGTGGGCCGGCCTGAACGACAGACGGCGCAGGCCGGTCGGGCGGCTTGATCCAGGCCCTTCACGCAAGCTCCAAAACAGCGTTATATTGGTCGCGTTGCGGGGGTATTCATGAGTTTGTCGACCGGGCGGCGTGCGTGCGCCTATGTTGGATTGAGCGCCTTGCTGGTCGCGGGATGCGCCCACATTCCCGGCCGCAAGGCCCCACCGGACAAGCCGGCGGCCCTGACGCCTGCCAACACCACCCCACCTGAGCGGCAGCACTACATCATGGAGCTGCTGGGGGCCGGCAAGCGCGACCAGGCGCGGGTGGAGGCCCAGAAGCTGGTCGAGGAACAGCCGACCAACACCGAGGCCACCACCCTGCTGAACGAGATCGACGCCGATCCCCAGGTGCTGCTGGGGGGGCAGAACACGCCCTACACGGTCCAGCCGGGCGAGACGCTGGTTACCCTGGCCGACCGCTTCCTGGGGGATTCCAACCTCTTCTACGCTCTGGCGCGCTACAACAACATCGACACGCCCAACGATGTCGCTCCCGGCCAGACCATACTCATCCCGAGCGCCTCCCATGGAGCGCGCGCGGACCATGCCGACCGTGACGACCATCCCGAGCATGGGGACCGGCCCGTGCACGCCGAACACAGGGAACCGGCCCCACCGGTGCTCAGGCGGCGCGAGGAGCCGCCGCCCGAGCCGAAGAAGGCTTCGAGCGCCCCGGCGGAGGCTCAGCCGGCCACGCCCGCCCACGATCCGGCTCGCGCCAACGCGCTGCGCAGCCAGGCCCTCGTGGAGATGAACAAGGGCGCCATCGACCGGGCGGTGTCGCTGCTGCGCGAGGCCTCGCACCTGGATCCCGATAGCGGCCCGATCAACGCCGATCTCGCCCGCGCCCTGCGCATCCAGGGCGCCACGCACAGGTAGGACCTTGGTCGCGCGGCGGTCTCCTTCGGCCTCATCCTGAACATGTCGAGAGCCGTGAGGCCGCGCACCGCCGTGGTCCGGCTCGTCCTTCGACAGGCTCAGGATCAGGCGACATCAACCCCCGAGCCCTGCAGCAGCCCCGCCCTCAGGGGTAATCCTCGTCGCGCGGGCTGATGACGGTGCGGTCGCCGTCTTCTGACGGAGCGGGGACGGGCGGCGGCGGCCTCGCCGCTAGCGGGGGATCGAAGGGCGAGGTCCGGCGGGCCGGCTCGGCGGGCCTGACGCTCGGGCGGGGCGGCAGGGCGAAGTCCACCGGCGCCGGCTCCTCGTCCCGCCAGGGATCGGCCGCGCGATCGGGTGGCGCTGCCGGGCGGGGCGCCGAGAGAACGGAGCCCTCGCCCGCCTCTTCCAGCGCATAGCCTTCCGCCGCCGCCAGGCGCTCCTCCAGGTTGCTGGTCATCAGGTTGTAGGCGTCGAACAGCTCGCCGAACTCGTCCTTGCGGTGATGGGAGATGTGGAAGTTCAGATCGCCCTTGGCCGCGTCGGTGAGCGCCGCCTTCAGCCGCCGGATCGGCGCCGCCAGCGAGCGCGCCACCACGTAGCTCGCGGCTCCCACACTCCCCAGCGTCACCACGCCGAGCAACAGCATGAGCAGGCGCGACAGATCCGCCGCCGATCGTAGCTCCGCCCGGTCGAGCACCACGTCCACAACCCCGAAGGGGCGCGCCGCATAGGTGATAGCCCGCACGAAGCGGAAGCCCTTGCCGTCGGAGGTGATGGTCACCGTGTCCTGGCCTGCGCGCTCGATTAGCCGCTCGCGCTCCGCCGGCTGGTAGGGACGGCCGACCTGGCCCGTGGACTTGGACCCGCGCACGATCCCGTCGGCGTCGACCACGGTGAGCTGGCGGATGTTCGGATTACTGGCGGCGGCCTGGACGAAGGCCTGGGTGGGCAGCCAGTCGCGCTGCTCGGGGGGCAGGGTCGCGTTGTCCACCGCTCGGAGCGCCGCGTTGTTGGCCACGAACGCCGCCACGGCCGAGCCTGAGCTGAGGGCCACGTGCTGCATGGCCGCGTCCTGGCGGTTCAGCACGGTGGCGATGCTGGCCAGCAGAACCGCGGCGGTGATGGAGACCACCATCAGGGTGGTCCGGAGCTGCAGGGGGAGATAGCGGCGCCGGGTCTCGGCCTCAGCCTGCACTGCGGCGTAGGCGGCCTGCTCCCGGCGCAGCGCCTCGGCGAGTTGGGCGCCGTCGCGGAAGCGCCGCTCGGGCCGCTTGGCCAGCAGCTTGTTGATGATGAACTGCAGGCCCCTGGGCGCATCCGACGCCGCCTCGGAGAGGGCAGGGGGGTCCTGCTGGGTGATCTGGATGGCCAGCGAGGCGGGGCTGACGCCGGAGAAGGCCTTCTGGCCGGTGATCAGCTCGTACAGGACTACGCCGACGGAGAAGAGGTCGGAGCGCCCGTCGAGATCGCGGCCCAGCGCCTGTTCGGGGCTCATGTAGCGGGGGCTGCCCAGCACCTGGCCGATCTGGGTCCTCAGGCCCTCCCCGTCGTCGAAGGCGGTGTCGCCCTCGGCCATGCGGGCGATGCCGAAGTCGAGGATCTTCAGGGTGCGCCCGTCGCCGAGCAGCATGATGTTGGAGGGCTTGATGTCGCGGTGCACCACGCCCAGCCCATGGGCGTAGCGCAGGCCGTCGGCCAGCTGCAGGCCGATGGCGGTGACCTCCTCGGGCGGCAGCTTGCCGCGCTCGCGCACCACCTCGTTCAGCGGGCGGCCGTCGATCAGCTCCATGGCGATGTAGGGATAGCCGTCCACCTGGCCGACATCGTAGATCGTGACGATGCTGGGATGGTTCAGCGCGCCGGCGGCCTTGGCCTCGCGCAGGAAGCGCGACGCGTACTCGCGGTTCTGCCGGAACTCGGGCTTCAGCACCTTGATGGCCAGGGTGCGGTGGATGCCCGGATCGAACGCCTTGTAGACGTCGGCCATGGCGCCTTCGCCGATCAGCGCCTCGACGCGATACCGGCCCACCCGATCGAGCAAAACCCCGCCTCCCCACGCCAACTCGCATCCGAGTAGCAGAGGCGGGAAGCGCGGGCCAGTGATCCGCTCCGTCCCCCCGCTGCGTAGGGGAGGGAAGACGGTCGCCGCCGGAAGCGATCATCCGGAACGCGAGGCGCATTGACCGGGAGCTGCATCTCGCCAATCCTCGGCTGAAGGGGAGCATACCGCTTGGACGAACATGCTTTCGATCTCGAGCCGCTGTTGGCGCCGCAGGCCGGCGACGTAGCGGAGGCCGACCTGCGTTCCGGCGGCGGCGGGGGCGTTTTCTTCCGGCTGAAGGACCTGCGCTCGGAAGCTCGGGCAGCGGAGCGCGACGCCGTCTCCGCTCCGGACAGCGAAACCCCGGTGATCCAGGCCGGCCTGCGCCAATGGACGGAGCTGGCCGAACTGGCCGAGGGCGCCCTGCAGGCCCACGCCAAGGACCTGGAGATCGCCTGCTGGCTCTGCGAGGCCTGGGTCCGGCTGGAGGGGTTCGCCGGCCTGAACCGCGGGCTGGAGCTCGTGCTGAAGCTGGTGGAGCTCTACTGGGACGCCGGCCTGCAACCGGTGGAGGACGAAGACGGCCCCGTCGCGCGCGCCGCGCCGGTCGGCGCCCTGTTGGGGTTTGAGGGTATCGCCGCCCTGCTGCAGCCCATCCGTCTGCTGCCGCTGTCGGACCACGCCCCTGAGGTGGCGCTGTGGACCGTGGAGACTGCCTTCGCCCCCCTGCAGGGCGGTGAGGATGCGGTGGCGCGCGAGCGCATGCAGGCGCGCCGCACCGAGCAGGTGGAACAGGTGCGCCAGGCCGTCCTGCGCGCCTCCGACGCCTTCCTGCGCAGCGTGCACGGCCAGGCCGGGGCGGCGGCGGACCGGGTGGAGGCGCTCTCGGCCATGCTCGATGCACGCACCGGCATGGGGCGGTTCGGCTCCCAGCTCATCCAGCCGCTGCGGTCCATCGTCACCCTGATTGAAGACCAGGCGGGAGGCCGCCTTGCCGATGCCGAGCCCGTCGGTGACGACCAAGCCGGCGGCGCGGACGGGATGGAGGGCGCCGCGCCTTCATCCGGCGTGGCCCGGGGCCGGGTCGCCAGCCGGGCGGAGGCCTACGACGCCATCCTGCGCATCGCCGACTTCTTCGCCGAGACCGAGCCGCAGTCGCTGGTGGCTCGCAGCCTGCGCGAGGTGGTGCGGCGCGGCCGCCTGCCGCTGGAAGACCTGCTCGGCGAACTGATCCCCGACGCCGCCGAGCGGACGCTGTTCCTGCAGCGCGCCGGCGTGAAGGACGAAACGGCTGCCGACAACCAGAACAATTATTGACCAGCAGTGCGCGCGCGAGACGTTTACGGCTAAGATTCTTCACAGCGTGGCTGTAGGCTTGCAGCGGTAGGCTATCTTCGGGCGTTCATGCGCCAGACCGGCACGCCCGGGGGGCACGTCAGCGAGGGCGAGTTGATGAAGAGTGTGCACGACAAGCTGAAGCGGGTGCGCAAGCCTCGCGTCCACATCACCTACGACGTGGAGACCGAAGGCGCCCAGGAGGTGAAGGAGCTGCCCTTCGTCGTCGGCGTGATGGGCGATTTCTCCGGCGACCCCACCGAGGCGCTGAAGCCGCTCAAGGAGCGCAAGTTCATCCAGATCGACCGCGACAACTTCGACCAGGTGTTGCGCCGCATGTCGCCAGGCCTGAACATGCGGGTCGAGAACACGCTGAAGGGCGACGGCAGCGAGATGGCCGTGCAGCTGAAGTTCGAATCCATGGAGGACTTCGAGCCCGGCCGTGTGGTCGAGCAGGTGGAGCCGCTCCGCAAGCTCATGCAGACCAGGAACAAGCTGCGCGACCTGCTCACCAAGGCCGACAATTCCGAGAAGCTGGAAAGCCTGCTGGAACAGGTGCTGCAGAATCCTGGCCAGCTCGACGAGCTGAGCCGCGAACTGGACGCCTCCAGCGGCCCTGAGAAGGAGTAAGCGCCATGGCCAGATCGCCCGCCAGCCAGACCTCAGGCGCCAAGACCACCACCGTCGAGACCGGCGGCGCCAGCCTGCTCGACCAGGCCATCAGCGTCACCCGCGCGACCGAACCGTCGGAGGTGCAGGAACTCCTGCGCGCTCTGACCGAGGAGGCCACCCGCGGCACGGTCAGCTTCTCGCGCAACTTCACCATCACCATCAAGAAGGCCATCGAGGCCATCGACCAGCAGCTGTCGGCCCAGCTCGCCGCCGTCATGCACAACGAGAAGTTCAAGGCGCTGGAAGGCAGCTGGCGCGGGCTGAACTACCTGGTGATGAACGCCGAGACCGGCCGCGACCTTAAGGTGCGGGTGCTGAACGCCAGCAAGAAGGAGCTGGCCCGCGACCTCTCCAAGGCCGTGGAATTCGACCAGAGCACCCTGTTCAAGAAGATCTACGAGGGCGAGTTCGGCACCCCGGGCGGCGAACCCTACGGCGCGCTGATCGGCGACTACTATTTCGGCGCTGGCCAGGAGGACATGGAGCTGTTGCGCGACGTCTCCGGCGTCGCCGCCGGCGCCTTCGCCCCGTTCGTGGCGGCCGCGGCGCCCACCATGTTCGGCTTCGAGAGCTTCGAGGAGCTGTCCAAGCCGCGGGACCTCTCCGACCGGTTCCAGAGCGCCGAGTACACCAAGTGGCGCAGCTTCCGCGACACCGAGGACAGCCGCTTCGTAACCCTGACCATGCCGCGGGTGCTGGCGCGCCAGCCCTACGGCGCAGGCTCGCGGGCGGTGGACGACTTCAACTACGAGGAGTCGGCCAAGGACGCGGCCGGCAACAACAGCCCGCTCGCCCACGACGACTACTGCTGGATGAACGCGGCTTACGCGCTAGGCTCGCGCATGACCGAGGCCTTCGCCGACAGCGGGTGGTGCACCGCCATCCGCGGGGCCGAGGGCGGCGGCAAGGTCACAGACCTGCCGACCCACCTGTTCATGTCCGACGATGGCGACATGGCCGAGCAGTGCCCTACCGAGATCGCCATCACGTCCCGGCGGGAAAAGGAGCTGTCGGACCTCGGTTTCCTGCCGCTCTGCCACTACAAAAACACCGACTATGCGGTCTTCTTCGGCGCCCAGACCACGCAGAAGCCCAAGAAGTACGACCGGCCGGAGGCGACGGAGAACGCCGCCATCTCCGCCCGCCTGCCCTACATCATGGCCACCTCGCGCTTCGCCCACTACCTGAAGGTGATGGCGCGCGACAAGATCGGCTCCTTCATGGAGGTCGAGGACTGCGCCAACTGGCTGAACCGCTGGATCATGAACTACGTGAACGCGGCCGAAGGCGGCGGGCAGGAGATCCGGGCCAAGTACCCCCTGCGTGACGCGCGCATCGAGGTGACGCCGGTGGTCGGCTCGCCCGGCAGCTACAACGCAGTGGCCTATCTGCGGCCCTGGCTGCAGATGGAGGAGCTGACCGCCTCGCTGCGCCTCGTCGCCCGCATACCTCAGAAGGCGTGAC
>NZ_CAHJWH010000080.1 GCF_903642205.1 Caulobacter sp. S45
CGGCGGCGCAGGCGGGGCGGCCTCAGGCTTCGATCCGGCGGCGCGCAGGGCGGCGGGCGCTGCGACCAGCACCAGCAGCAGGACCACGCCCACCGCGGCGACCACCGCCCCCTGCACGGCGACAGGCCAGCGCGGCCTGCGCCGCGTGGCGGGAGGAGTGGAGGTCAAAGGGGGCGGACTCCGGGAGGGAGCGGGAGCGGTGCTGCACGAATGAGGCATGTTCGTGTCAGCTGTAGCGGGCTCAAAGCTGGCGCGGCAAACGGTCCGGCGGCGTAGCTTCGCGGCATCGTTTCGCGCCGAAACAGCCGGCGCCCGGTGCGGCTTTCCTTTGCACCGCTCCTGATCGCTGTTAGGCGCCGTCCAGCCTCCGGGCGCCGTCAGGAGGCGTGTAGATCATGCTGTTCGTGCTCTTCGCCGCAGGGCTGTGGGCCGGCGTGCAGAACGCGCTCGCGGGCGGCGGCTCGTTCGTCACCCTGCCGACCCTGATCCTGAGCGGGCTGGACGCGCGGGCCGCCAACATCGCCTCCACCCTGGCGCTGTTCCCGGGCCAGGTGACCACCGGCTGGGTGGGCCGCAAGGCCGCGAGCGGGGCCGCGGGCCTGAGCTTCCGCACCCTCATGCTGATCAGTCTTGGGGGCGGCGCGGTGGGGGCGGTGCTGCTGCTCTCCACCCCTCCCAGCTTCTTCGCCCACATGGTGCCGTGGCTGGTGCTGTTCGCCACCGGCCTGTTCGCCTATGGCAGCTTCTTCAGGAAGGCCGACGCGGTGGCTCGGGGGATCGATCCCAAAGTGGCCGCGGCGCTGCAGTTCCTGATCGCGGTCTATGGAGGTTACTTCGGCGGCGGGATCGGCTTCCTCATGCTGGCGGCGCTGACGGCGGCGGGGCTGACGGTGCGGATCGCGGCGGCGAGCAAGAACGTGCTGGCCAGCGTGATCAACGCCGCCGCCGTGCTGATCTTCCTGTTCACGCCAGGCATACCCTGGACCCGGGTGGCGGTGCTCGGCGCCGGCGCGGTGATCGGCGGCTATGGCGGCGCCCAGCTGCTGCGCCGCGTGGACGAGCGGCTGATCCGCGGCTTCGTGGTGGTGCTGGGGCTTTGCTTGACCGTGGGGCTGTTCCTGCGGGGCTCCAGGTGAGCGTCGGCCGGACCGCGCCCGGCGCGCCGCGCGGCTGACGCCGCGATGGACACCGCCGAGGTCCTTGTCGTGGGCGCAGGCGTGGTGGGCCTCGCCGTGGCGAGAGCGCTCGCGCTCCAGGGCCGCGAGGTGGTGGTGGCCGAGGCGGGGCGCCTCGTCGGATCGCAGACCAGCGCGCGCAACAGCGGCGTCATCCACGCCGGCCTCTACTACCCGCCGGGCTCGCTGAAGGCGCGCCTGTGCGTGGAGGGACGCGAACGCCTCTACGCCTACTGCCGCGCGCGCGGGGTGGAGCACCGCCGCTGCGGCAAGCTCATCGTGGCGACCTCCGAAGGCCAGCTCGCGCAGCTCGACGCGATCGCGCTTACGGCGGCGAACGCCGGCGTGGAGGACCTGCGTCGCCTGGACGGCGCGGAGGCCATGTCGCTGGAGCCCGGTCTCCAGGCGACGGGCGCCCTGCTGTCGCCCTCCACCGGCATCCTGGACGTACACGCCTACATGCTGTCGCTGCAGGGCGAAGCAGAGGCGAACGGCGCCGTCTTCGCCCTTGGGACCGAGGCGACCTCCGTCACGCCGATGCGAAACGGTCTGGCGGTGGCGTTCGGCGGGGCGACGCAGCTTCTCGCCCGCGTCGTCGTGAACGCAGCCGGCCTGGGGGCCACGACCCTGGCGGCGCGGGTGTCGGGCCTTGGGGCTGAGCACGTGCCGCGCCTGCACCTCGCCAAGGGCAGCTATTTCAGCCTGAGGGGCCGCTCCCCCTTCTCCAGGCTGATCTATCCCGTCCCGCAGGTCGGCGGGCTGGGCGTCCACCTGACCTTGGACCTGGCCGGCCAGGCGCGCTTCGGCCCGGACGTGGAGTGGGTGGAAGCGATCGACTATCGCGTCGACCCGGCGCGGGCTCTGGCGTTCTATGAAGCCGTGCGCGCCTACTGGCCCAGGCTGGAGGACGGCCGGCTCGCGCCCGACTACGCCGGCGTCAGACCCAAGCTGTCAGGACCGGGAGAGCCGCCCGCCGACTTCCGCATCGACGGCGCGGACCGGCACGGGATCGCAGGCCTGATCAACCTGTTCGGCATCGAGTCGCCGGGGCTGACCGCATCGCTGGCGCTGGCGGATGTGGTGGCGGGGCGGGCGCGGGAGACCCTGGAAGATTGATCGCTTCGGGTCTGACCCGTTCGACGTGGCACGCCCCTACATCCGCTTCATCCTGAGCCCGTCGAAGGACGAGGCGTCGCGCCGCGGTGGGCGACATCGTCCTTCGACAAGCCCAGGATGAGGTTGACGGAGGTGGAGAGGGGCTAGCCGCTACGCCGTCCGCTCAACCGCGAAGTCGGCCAGCGCCTCCAGCGAGGCCCGCCACTCGCCGGACGCGAAGATGCGCAGTTCCGCCTTGGCGGCGTCGGCATAGTCCTGGGCCAGCGCCAGGGTGTCGGAAAGGGCGCCCGTGCCGGCGATAAGGTCGCGGGCGCGGCGGAAGTCCGCGTCGGACTGTTCGCCGTCCGCGGGGGGGGCGCCCACCGCGCGGCGCCAGAACTCCGTCTCGCGCGCGCCGCAGCGGCGGATGGCCAGCAGCAGGGGCAGGGTGACCTTGCCCTCGCGGAAGTCGTCGCCGGCGTTCTTGCCGAGCGTCTCGGACGCCCCGCCATAGTCCAGGGCGTCGTCGGTGAGCTGGAAGGCCAACCCCAGCTGCAGCCCGTAGGCCGCCAGCGCCTTCACCTGGGCCGCAGAACCGCCCGCTACCACCGCGCCGGCTTCGGCCGCGGCGGCGAACAGCTCGGCGGTCTTGCCGCGGATGATCTCCAGGTAGGTGCCCTGGTCCAGCTCCAGGTCGTGGGCGCGGGTGAGCTGAAGGACCTCGCCTTCGGCGATGATGCGCGAGGCGCGGGCCAGGATGTTCAGCGCCTGCAGCCGGCCCGTCTCCACCATCAGCTCGAAGGCGCGGGCGAACAGGAAGTCGCCGACCAGGACGCTGGCCGCCCCGCCCCAGATCAGGTGGGCCGCGACCTTGCCCCGCCTGAGCTTGGAGCCGTCCACCACGTCGTCGTGGAGCAGGGTCGCGGTGTGGATGAACTCCACCGCCGCCGCGAGCTTGCAGGCGCCCTCCCCGCCGCCGCCGCACAGCCGCGCCGCCGCCACAGTCAGCAGCGGGCGCAGCCGCTTGCCGCCGGCCTCGACCAGGTGTTCGCCCAGCGCAGGGATGAGGGGCACGTCGCTGGCCAGCCGAGCCCGGATCAGGGCGTCGACGCCGGCCATGTCCACGGCCGACAGCTCGAACAGCCGCTCCACGGAGGCGGGCGGCGCCAGGACGGGCGCGGTTGCGACTTCCAAGACTTGCTCCTGCGCCCGCGAGAGGCCCCGTAAGGGCCCATCGCCGACGGGCGGCACAATGGTTACACCGCCCTGCATGGTCAAGGATATGGGCGAGGCGAGGCCGGAATGTGAGAGCGGCGACGCCCTTCCCGGCGAGGCGTTTACTTGTGATGCGCTGATGGGTGGAGCCGTGCGGCTGCGCCAGCCGAAGACCGGCTATCGTGCGGGGCTGGACGCGGCGCTGCTTGCCGCCAGCCTGGGCCTGCAGGCGGGGGAGCGGGGTTTCGAGGCCGGCTGCGGCGTGGGCGCGGTCCTGCTGCAGGCGGCGGCGCGGAGTCCGCACGCCCAGCTCGTCGGCATGGAACGCGATCCGGCCTCCCTGGCGCTGGCTGAGGCGAACATAGCCATGAACGCCCTGCAGGATCGCGTCCGCGCCGTCGAGGGAGAGGTGGGGCGGCGCTTCCCGGCGCTGGGCCTGGCGCCGTTCGACGTCGCCTTCGCCAATCCGCCCTTCTTCGATGATCCCGGCGCACTTCGCGCTCCCTCGCCGGAGCGGATGGGGGCCTGGATGGCCGAGGACGGCCTGGCGGCCTGGACCGCCTTCCTGCTGAAGGCGGTGCGCGAGGGCGGCCGGGTCGTGGTCGTGCACCGCGCCGACCGGCTGGCGGACCTGCTGGCGGGGCTCGGCCAGGGCGGAGGGGCTTTCCGCATCCGCCCTGTGCACGCCTTCGCCGGCCGGCCGGCGAAGCGGGTGCTGGTGCAGGCGACCAAGGCCGGGCGGGGACCGCTGGCGCTCTTGCCGCCGCTCGTCCTTAGGGAAGGCGACGCCGGTCGTCCCGAGGCCGATCTCGTCCTGCGGGGTGAGGCCGACCTCGGCTGGGGCTGACTGGCAGGCGGTCAGCCTGCCACGAGGGCCGCGATCAGCGTCAGGGTCAAGGCCGAGAGCAGGGTGGAGAGCGCCACCACCCGGGCCGACCCCTCGCCGAACACTCCCGCCGTGCGCGCCTGTATGAAGACCGTCACGGCGGTGGGACAGGCGGCCATGACCACCGCAGCCGCGCGAAAGGCTGCGGGGGCGCCAGACAGCGTCACCGTCAACCCGACGCAGGCCGGCCCTGCGAGCAGCTTGATCGCGACCGCCGACCAGACCGGCGCCGCCGCCTCGCGCGGCTGGCCGGCCACCCGTCTGGCTGCCAGCACTGCGCCCAGGGCCACCAGCCCCGCCGCCGTGGCGCTGGCGGACAAGGTCGAGATCGCCGCCTCCACCGGAACCGGCCAGCGCCAGCCTCCCAGCATCTGCGCCGTTCCGATCACCGCCCCCGCAACGATGGGCGTGAACAGCCCGCGTCCCAGCGCCCGGAGCGTGCTGCGGTCCTCGCCCGACCCCCGGTGCAGCGACGCGCCCGACACCGAGGCCAGCACCACCCAGTCGATGGCCACCAGCGCCCCGGCCCAGCCCTGCGCACGCGCGCCGAGCAGCGACACCACCAGCGGCAGGCCGAGGAAGCCGGTGTTGCCGAGGCCCGCACACATGGGCAGCGCCGCCCGGACACCGGGCGGCCACCGCATGGCGCGTCCCAGGCCTGCGGCCAGGAGCAGCGGACAGAGCGCGCCGGCCGCATAGCCGACCAGCCCGAGGGCGATAGAGGGCGAGGGCGGCGTGGCCGCGCCCAGACTGTGGATCAGCAGCGCCGGGAAACCGAGCCAGTAGACGTAGCGCGACAGGCCCGTCACGCCGCCCGCGTCCAGCACGCGCCCTCGCGCGAGGGCGGCGCCGGCGAGCATGACCAGGAAGAAGGGCAGGACCTTCTGGATGATGGACACGGCGATCTCCGAAGGTGCATCACAGGGACAAGGCGGCCTGTTCCAGTATCGGCAAGCGGTGAGCGACCAAAGGCCGGCATGAAACTTTCCGCGGCGCCTCCAGGTTGGGAGGCGGCACGGATCCGAGGACGCCATGGAAGAGACGACCCGCCGCCAGCTCATGACCATCGCCACGGCAGGCGTCGCCGCCAGCGTCGCGGCTCCGGCCGGGGCCCAGCCCCAGCAGCAGCCCCTTGGCGGCAAGCAGAACCCGCGCGACAAGTACCCCAAGCCCCCCTTCCCGCCGCAGTCGCAGCCCTTCCCGGGACTGGCGGGCCAGATGAGCCCGCGCCCCGACCATGGCGAGGCGAGCTATGTCGGCTCCGGACGGCTGCGGGGCCGCAAGGCGCTGATCACCGGCGGCGACTCGGGCATGGGGCGTGCGGCTGCGATCGCCTTCGCCCGCGAAGGCGCGGATGTCGCCATCAACTACCTTCCCGTCGAGGAGCCGGATGCGCGGGAGGTCGTCGACCTGATCCGCAGGGCCGGGCGGACGGCGGTGCCGATCCCGGGGGACCTCCGGTCGGCGCCCTTCTGCCGCAGCCTGGTCGATCAGGCGGTGCGCGGGCTGGGTGGACTCGACATCGTGGTCAGCAACGCCGGGCGCCAGAAGTCCAACGCCTCGATCCTGGACATATCGGACGAGGATTTCGACTGGACGATGAAGACGAACATTTACGCGCCGTTCTGGATAATCAAGGCGGCCCTGCCGCACCTGCAGCCCGGCTCCGTCATCATCGGCACCACTTCGGAGCAGGCCTACGACCCGGCCTCCGATCTCTACGACTATGCGCAGACGAAGGCGGCGACGATGAACTACGTCAAGTCGCTGGCCAAGCAGCTCGGGCCCAAGGGCATCCGAGTGAACGGGGTCGCGCCGGGCCCGATCTGGACGCCCCTGCAGGTCTCCGGCGGCGCGACCGAAGGCAAGGTCGTGACCTTCGGGGCCACAGCGCCCCTGGGTCGCCCGGGACAGCCGGCGGAGCTGGCCGGCATCTATGTCAGGCTGGCCGAAGACGACGGGAGCTACACCACGGGTAACATCTATGGGGCGGGCGGCGGTCAGGGACAGCCCTAGCCGCTGCGCCGCCGTAACCCGTCGGACCAGGGACAATCCATCCATGCCGAACGCTCAGGTCTTCGTTGCAGCCGGTCTGCTCGCCGTCATGACCGGCGTCCAGCCATCCGGAGCCCAGCCTCCTGCGCCCATGTCTGCCCGTGACTTCGTCAAGGCGGCGTCGGCGTCGGATCAGTACGAGATCCAGGCCGCCCGCGTGGCGGAGGTCGAAAGCCGGGACGGGAGCGTGCGCGCCTTCGCCCGCAAGATGATCCAGGATCACACCCGCACCCGCCAAGCCCTGCAGCAGGCGAGCCTGGCGTCCGGCATGCCCCCGCCGCCCGACGGCATGAACGATGATGGCCAGAAACTGCTGAGCCAGCTGCAAAGCCTGAGAGCGCCGGACTTCGACAGGGCCTATGTCAGACAGCAGGTGCTGTCTCATCAGGAAGCGCTGGTCGTCGAGCAGGGCTACGCTGCGGACGGCTCCGATCCGAACCTGCGAAGGACTGCAGCGTCAGCTGTTCCGATCGTCCAGCACCACCTCGACATGGCGCGGCGGCTCCAGCCCTGACGAGCGGATCGCCTCCTGGGCCATCCGGTCATCGGGCGCTCAGGCTGGGCGCGGCGCATCGTCGGCTTGCCTGCTGAGGGCTGTCTGTAGTCTGGAGGGTGGCCAGGCGGCGGGTATAAGAGGGTGCACTTGCCGGGCGCCCTTCCGGCCCAGAGAGACTGCAGACCTTGAAACGCCCTTTCCTGATCGCCGCGCGGGCGGCGCTGGTCGTCTGCGTCCTGCTCACCGCCTGGGGTGCGTTCTCGCCCGCTACCGCCATGCGTCCCCACCTGTTCCCCTGGGACAAGGCTGAGCATTTCAGCGCCTTCTTCGCGCTGACCGCCTGCGCCCTGGCGGCCTTCCCAAAGGTGAGGATCGAATGGATTGCGGCGGCTCTCAGCGCGTGCGGCGCCCTGGTGGAGCTGATCCAGGGCCTGCCTTTCGTGCATCGCGACATGGACGTGAAGGACTGGGTGGCCGACACCGTGGCCGTGCTGGCCGTCGTCGGCGTCGTTCTCGTCGCGCGGCTGCGGCGTGAGCTGGCCAAGCCTTAACGTCCGGGTGTCGCGGCGCGTACGAGCGCACTCCGTTCGTCGGGGTCGAGAGGCCGCCAGCGCCCCTCCGGCAGGTCCGCCAGCTGCAGCGGGCCTATGCGCACGCGCAGCAGGTCGACGACGTCCAGTCCCACCGCCTCGCACATGCGCCGGATCTGGCGGTTGCGTCCTTCCCACAAGGTGACGTCCAGCCTCTGGCCGGCGATCCGGACAACCCGGGCCGGCTTCAGCGCACGCCCGTCCAGCCGCAGGCCGTGGCGCAGCCGCGCGATCCTGCGGTCGTCCAGGGGGCCGGACACCTGCACCACGTACTGCTTGTCGACCCGCGAGTCCGGCCCGATGACCGCCTTGGCGAGCACGCCGTCCTGGGACAGCAGCAGCAGGCCGCGAGAGTCCATGTCCAGCCGACCCAGCGGCGCAAGCCGTTCGCCAGCCGGCACGCCCACGCCATCGGCTCCCCACAGGGTCCCGCGGGTGAGCAGGCGGGCGGCGGGAACCTGGCGCCCCTCCGGCTGGGCGGAGACGATCCCGACCGGCTTGTTCACGACCACGCTGATCGGCGCGGCGTCGGGGCCCGAGGCGGCGTCTTCCAGGGTCAGGGTCTCGCCGGGGGCGATCTTGCGGCCGGGGTCGCCTACGCGCGCGCCATCGATGCTGAGCCGGCCGGCGGCGATCAGCGCCTCGGCTTCGCGCCGGGAGCACACGCCCGCCTGGGCCAGCCAGCGGTTGATCCGCTGGGGCTCGGCCTCCGTATAGACCCGCGTCCAGGCCATGGCTTCGCCTCGCCCCTCACGACCTCGCCCACGCGCGACGCAGATGCTGCGCGAACCCGGCATCCAGCGGTCCCGGGTCGGCGAGGTCGATCTGCGCCGTCAGCCGCTCGGACCAGCTCTCTCGTTCTCTTGGACACAGCCGCCCATCGAGCTCCGGCTCGACGGCCAGGCCAAGGCGCACGGCGCCACCTCCCAGCGGGCGCGCCGCGGCGAACTGATAGCGGCGCGAGAAGGCGGTGTAGGTCTTGCGTCGCCCTACCACCACGCCGCCCAGTCCGGTCGCCATCCTAGCCAGCGCCTTGAAGAGAACCTGCCTCGCCGGGTCGGCCCAAAGGGGATCGTCGCCGGACGGCGCTGGCGCGGTCGGCTCCGGGAAGGCCTCGGCGAGCACGGTGGAGGCGCGATTCTGGCCCAGGCCGTGCACCTCCTTCATCCAGGTCAGCCGGGCGCGGTGACGGGTCTCGGGACAGGTGCGGGCGATCTCGACCCAGGCCTCCAGCGTGCGGCCGGTGTCGCGCTCCAGGCCCTGGCGCACGGAGGCGAACCACTTGCGCTGCG
Source organism: Caulobacter sp. S45 (assembly GCF_903642205.1). Lineage (GTDB taxonomy): Bacteria > Pseudomonadota > Alphaproteobacteria > Caulobacterales > Caulobacteraceae > CAHJWH01. The sequence goes on from NZ_CAHJWH010000080.1 coordinate 8,805, forward strand.
GTTCGGTGAGGGTGGCGGGGTCCCAGTGCGGCATGTCGCGCTCCTTGCGCTTCCCTGAAGATCGTCCCGGGCCTAATCGTCCGAACGCCGGCGCCCGCTCGCGTCGGCGCCGGAGCCGAGGAGACCCGCTGATGAGCCTGGACGGCGCCTACGACCCCGACAACCTGTTCGCCCGCATCCTGCGCGGCGAACTACCCTGCGCCAAGGTCTATGAGGACGCGGACGTCTTCGCCTTCATGGACATCTTCCCGCAGTCGCGCGGCCATCTGCTGGTGATCGGCAAGGCCTCCCGTGCCCGCAACCTGCTGGACGTGGAGCCGGGCGACCTGGCGAAGCTGATCGCCGGCGTCCAGCGCCTCGCGCGGGCGACGCGGGCGGCACTGAAGCCGGACGGACTGGCGGTCAGCCAGTTCAATGGCGCTCCAGCGGGCCAGACCGTCTTTCACCTGCACTTCCACGTCATCCCCCGCTATGCGCACGAACCCCTACGCGGTCATGCGCAGGGGACCGCCGCAGATGCAGACGAACTCGCCGTCCTGGCCCGGGCGATCGCCGCCGAGATCGACTGACCGGGCTCAGCGCAGTTTGACGCGGGTGAACAGCATGAACGAGGCAGGGTTCGACCCGTAGGTCACGTTCAGCGCAGAGGGCAGCGAGTAGCGGCTGGCCAGTCCGCCCACATCCACTCCGTACACCCGGGCGAAGGGCAGGGTGTAGAAGTACCCGACGCTGTACTTGCTGACGTTGAACACCCGCCCGTACAGCGGACTGTCCGGATCGTCGGCGAACAGCTCGTTCTTGCTGACGTTCTCGGCGCGGGCGAACAGGGTGTGGCGGCCGAGCGCAGCCGCGGACTCCAGCAGGTAGGCGTCGCTGGTGATCCCCGGGCTGTCGGCGTCGCGGCCCCAGGCGAAAGTGGTCTGCCAGTCCCCGACGACGCCCTTGATCCGATACGCCTTGTTGTAGGTGGCCGAGGCGGTGGTGCGGTCCTGGTCCTGGGCGGGATCGAGCTGTTCAGGGCTCTTCAGGTGGGCGCGGCTGACCTGCAGCGACCAGTCGGGCGATGGATTCCAGCTTAGGCGGAGCGACCAGCTGTCCAGGCGTGGGTGGTCGAAGTCGTAGCGGAACTGGTTTGGCTCGCGGCCCTTGAACCATGAGGATTCGAGCTTCCAGTCGCGCCAGACCAGTCCACCGGTGACCACGCCGAAGGTGATATGGGTGGAGTCCAGCCAGTGGTGGTCTATGGGCGCCTCCGGGTTCGCGATGCCTGAGAAGCGGTGCATGTAGGTCACCGGCCCGATCGCCGGCTCGCCCGGCCAGCCGACGTAAAGGAAACCACTGAGATCGCGCTGGATCGGGTGGCTATAGACGCCAGCCAGCTCCATGGCGAGGTCGTGGGGGTGCTGGCGGTCGACCAGCTCCGTCTTTCCATCGGGGGTCTCGCCGGTTCCCAGGAGCAGCGGGTAGCCCCGTGCGCCCATCAGCGGGTCGAGGCTGCCCATGGCGCGCAGCGTGAAGGTCCCCCCGCCGAGCGGCCGCTGGGCCATGCCCATGAACATGGTCTCCACGAACGTCTTCTGGTCGCCACGCGGGCCGCCCTGATCGTCATAGTCGAGCGTGGCGTAGCCGTGCGCCATGAGCGACCAGCCGTAGGCCTCCCCCATCACCCCTTCCATCGGCGAGGAGTCCGGCTGCCACGAGGTCCCGGAGGCGTCCCGCAGGGCGGGATAGGCGGCGAGGTCGCCCTGCATGGAGCTCATGTTCATACCGCCCATGCCGGACCTGCCCATCCCCGCCAAGACGTCGGACGTGTTCGCGGCAGGCGCGGACGGCGTCGGCGGAGCGTCGGGCGCGGCGCTTGACGAGGGCATGGCCATGCCCGGCATCGGCTGGGCGCCGGCCGCGCTTCCGCTCAGGAGGAGGATGGCCGCGGCGCCTGCGAGCCCCCCCATGGCTGGCTTGCCCCCGTCACCCATCAGCGTTCTCCGTCGTCGAGGATAGGAGAGCTTCGGCCATGGCGGCGAACACGCCGCCCCACTCGCCCCGGACCTGCTGGCGAAAGATGCGGACGCTCGGATACCAGGGGCTGTCGGCGCGGGCCTCAAGCCAGCGCCAGTCGGGAACGGTGCTGATGGCCAGCCAAGTGGGAAGGCCGAGCGCGCCCGCCAGATGGACGGCCGCGGTGTCGCAGGTGACCAGCAGGTCCAGGTTGGCCAGCACCGCGGCGGTGTCGGCGAAGTCGCCGTCAAGATAGTCGGAGCCGAGGTCGAGCACCTCGAACGGGGCGGTCGCGAGCTGCTCCAGCCCGTCCCCCTTCTGCAGGCTGACCAGCCGCACGCCCGGGCGAGCCAGCGGCGAGAAGGCGATCAGCGGGATTGAGCGACCCTGCTCCACCTCGGAGCTGACATTGCCGCTCCACACGATGCCGACACGCAGGGGCGACGCGCGCCATGCGCGCCTGCCGTCTTCGCCAGAGGGTGCGGTATCTGCCAGACCCTGCGGGACGGCGCGTGACAGACCCTCCATCCGCATCCGCCATACCGCCGCCAGCTCCGGATCGGCTGAGAGATAGGGGCTCTGTCCAGGCAGGGCGGCGAGATCTCGGGCGAACAGGCGAGGCAGGCTGAACAGCGGGAGGCGGCAGGCGACCTCAGGCGGCGCCTCGCCATCCGTGACGAAGGTGTCGACCCCCGACGCACGCTCAAGCAGGCGCTTGAGCGGAGCGCGCGCCTGCAGCACCACACGGCCTCCGCGGGCCGCCACCTGGGGCAGGAAGCGTACGCACTGCAGGGCGTCGCCGAACCCCTGCTCGGCATGGACCAGGATGGCGGCGCCGCCCAGGTCCGAGCCGTCCCACAAGGGCTGGCGGAACTGCGCCTCGTCCCGCAGGCGCCCGGGGCGCTTCAGCCGCCACTCGTACTGGTCGAAGCCCTTGGCGTAGTCGCCCCGCTGCAGCCGCACGAGCGCCTGGTTCCAGTGGGCGTCGGCGAGATTGGGATCGAGGGCCAGCGCCTGCTCGTAGGCGGCCTCCGCCTCCGCCGCGCGGTTCTCGCGAAACAGCGCGACGCCGAGGTTGCACCAGCCTCCTGCCATGTCGGGGCGCAGCTCCACCGCGCGGCGGTAGGCGATTTCCGCCTGCGTATGCTCGCGCCGGCCCACCAGAACGTTGCCCAGGGTGGACCAGGCCTCCGCCATCCCGGCGTCCAGCTCAAGCGCCCGAAGGCATGCCGCTTCCGCTTCCGGGTAGCGCTTCAGGTCGCACAGGCACTGGCCGAGGTTGCTGTACAGCGAGGCCACCTGCGGCCACCTGGCGATGGCGTCCTCGAAGGCCTGCGTGGCCTCGGCGAAGCGCCCGCGGGCGAGCAGGGCCAGGCCAAGGTTGGAGCGGGCGGCGAGCAGGCCGGGATCGAGGGCGATGGCGGCGAGGTGGCCCAGGATCGCGCGGTCGAGCAGCGGCAAGACGCCGGTGTCGTTGCGGGTGCGCGCCCATTCCTGCAGCGCGCTTCCAAGATTCGTGTGCAGGCTCGCGATCGTAGGATCGAGGGCGATCGCAGCCTCGTAGACGGGGGCTGCGTCGGCGTGGCGGCCGAATTCAGCCAGGGTCAGGGCATGGTTCTGCAGCACCTGCGGATCACCGGGCCTAAGTCGCGCGGCGTCGGCGGAGTGGGCGAGCGCCAGATCCTGGCGGCCCAGCGCCTTGTGGGTGGCGGCCAGGTTGGCGTGGGCGTCGGCATGGCCGGGAGCCAGGGCGATCGCACGACGGTAGGCGGCTTCGGCCTGGGGAAGATGAAGCTGGCGCAGGCGGGCGTTGCCGAGGTTGTACCAGCCGTCAGCCCAGCTTGGGGCGAGGGTGAGCGCGGTCTCCAGCGCCGCCTCCGCCGCCTGGAGATGCCCCAGTTCGGTGAGCGCGACGCCCAAGTTGGCGTGAGCCTCGGCGCTGCGGGGCTCGAGCTCCGCGGCTCTGCGGAAGCGGTCCACCGCCGCCTCTCTGTGTCCGAGCGCTCGCAGAGCGACGCCGAGGTTCGCCTGGGCCGCGGGCAGGGCGGGATCGAGATCGGCCGCCTCCGTCGCCGCCGCGAGCGCCTCCTCCACCCGGCCCAGGCAGGTCAAGGCGTTGGCCAGGTTGGACAGGTCGCTGGCGCTGCGCTCCAGGGCCAGCGCCCGGCGCGTGGGCTCCAGGCTGTCGGCGAAGCGGCCCTGCTGCTGGGAGATCAGGCCGAGCATGCGCCAGGCCTGGGCCGCACGCGGATCGCGGTCGGTTGCGGCCTGGAAGCGGGTTGCGGCCTCCTCCAGGCGATGGGCGCGATGATGCGCCAGGCCGTCCACGATCAGCTCGGCGGCAGAGGCGGGCATGGGCCACTGCATGCCTCAATCTTGCGAAGGCAGGAAGGCCCGCGTCTTCGCGGGCTCGCCGTCGAACGCCACTCGCTGATGCATCTGGGGAGCACCGCCGGCCATGGCCGCGGCATCTTTTGCGCGCCGCTATCGCCACTCAAGGATCGTAGTCGGGCTTCAGGCCGCCCGGCAGAGCTGCGGATCGAGCCCGCAGGCGACATCCATCCGCAAGGCGTTCCAGTCCAGGTCCGGCCCGGGCTTGGAGGCGGCCTTGACCACGGCGCGCAGCTCGGCGGGCGAGCCGACGCCCACCACCACGGCTGAGGCCTGTGGTCGGGACAGGGCGAAGGCCAGCGCCGCCTGCATCGGGTCCGCACCCGCCTCGGCCAGCACGCGTCGCACGCGCGAGATGTCCGGCGACAGGGGCGCCGGCGCGGCCGTCGGGCCGCCCTCGAAGAACAGCAGGCCGTGCAGGAAGATCGAGCGCAGGTGCAGCTCCACGCCGCGCCCGGCGATCTCGTCCAAGGCCCCGGAGGCCAGCAGCCGCTGGTCGAGCAGGCTCAGCGGCAGCTGCATGAGGTCCGGCCGGAAGCGTCGGGCAAGCCCCACCGGATCGTCGCAGACACAGGCGGTGATGCCTAGCGCACCCACCACCCCCCTCTCCTTCAGCTGCAGCAGCCCGTCCCAGAGCTTCGATCCGTCAGGGGC
>NZ_CAHJWH010000081.1 GCF_903642205.1 Caulobacter sp. S45
TGGGGGAAGGAAGGCGAGTTGCCTCCGCCGAACGCTGGGGATTGACACCGTCGGCGGTCGCCGGCTGTCATCGCCATGCCCGCACCTTTCAGGGTCATCTGGACGCTTCGCGCCGAACGCGATCTTGCGGGCATCCGCGACTACGTAGCTACAGAGAGTCCTACAGCCGCTGACCGTCTCGCGAACCGACTTTTCCAAGCCGGTCGGCGGCTTTCTGACTTCCCGGACGTGGGACGACTGGAGGGCGTTACACGGGTGCTCACCACGGTGCCGCCCTACCTCATCCGCTACAGAGTGCAGCGCGAGGGCGTGGTCATTGTCGGTGTACGCCACGGCGGAAGGCGACCTTGATGGCGAGCGGCCCGCTGACCGGCAGAGAGAAAAGAATATTTCCGATGGACGAGGCGGAGAAGGCCATGTTCGCCAAGTCGGTGGACTCGGTGAAGGGCCTGGTGGAAGCCTGCAAGGGGATCGACGAGAGCTTGAAGGGCTGACGCTGCAGCAGGCGTTCTTTGCTGCCTGCGATGGCTAGTGAATGTCGGTGCCTCTATAGGCAGCCCTGTCGCATCTCACCGTGAATAGCCGTGAGCGCCTGCATTTGTACAGAATACTTGATGTTGTAGGTATCGGCGCAGATTGCTCGCATAACATACTTCTGTGCATAGAAGTCATAGTTGTCTAGCAGCTTAAGTGTGTGGGGATCGATGACGTGGCCCCGTATATCAAATATGTGGTTTGCCTCGTCTTGAAGCTCACCTTGATGCGTTCTGATAATGAAGTGCTCACGCTTTAGTTCTTGAACCAAACTTTGGCTAGGCGATCCAATAGGAAATCGCGTCGAAAGACGTTGATTGAAGGCATCTTCCTCTCCTTCGGGTAACCCTCTGGCGAGCGGCGGTAGTCGTTCGCAGGAGGCCAAGGCCAGGAAGAGTATCGCTGCGTGGGTGAGGCGGGGTCTCATAGGACGACGCTCACATTGCTCCGCGATGCTGGCAAGCCCGTGAAGCGGCGTTGACGTAGGACGTGCTATCCGTATATTGCGCCGCTCATCGCCCGCGGGGTCACTCGCGGGCGCTTCGTTTTTGCGGCCACACGCGTGTGGCCTGCCGACTGACAAGGTTCCTCTCCCATGTACGCGGTGATCAAGACCGGCGGTAAGCAGTACCGGGTGCAGCCGGGCGACCTGCTGGTCGTCGAGAAGCTGGAGGCGGGCGAGCCCGGCTCGGAAGTGTCCTTCGACCAGGTGCTGATGGTCGGCGGCGCGGCCGGCGTGACCGTCGGCGCGCCGATGGTGGAGGGCGCGGTGGTCACCGCGACCTTCATCGAGACCCGCAAGGGCGAGAAGGTCTACACGGTCAAGAAGATCCCCCGCCAGGGCCACCGCCGCCACAAGAACCACCGCCAACAAGAGTCGGTGCTGCGGGTCGTCGGCCTGTCGGCCTCGGGCGTGGACGAGACGTGGGACGGCGAGGTCGACCTCACCACCCGCGCGACGCTCCGCGAGCGCGCCCGCAACCTGGCGCCCCGCGCCAATGCGCCGATCGCAGCTGATCACGCGCTGGTCGAAGCGTAAGCAGGAAAGGACAGCGATATGGCTCACAAGAAGTCCGGCGGCTCCTCCCGCAACGGCCGCGATTCGGCCGGACAGCGCCTCGGCGTGAAGAAGTTCGGCGGCGAGCATGCCCTGGCCGGCAACATCCTGGTCCGCCAGCGCGGCACCAAGTTCTGGCCGGGCACCAATGTCGGCCTGGGTCGCGACCACACCCTGTTCGCCACCGAGACGGGGGCTGTGAAGTACACCACCAAGCGCAACGACCGCACCTACGTCTCCATCGTGCCGGCCAACGAGAACACCTCGACCGACACGGTAATGGCCGCCGAGTAGAGCACGCGATCCGCCGTCCGGGTCGCCACCAGCGATCCGGACCGCAAGACTCAGTCCCGCGGGGGAGTCCGGATCACCGGGCTCCCCCGTTTTCGTTTCCTCCCCGGGCGCAGCGGGCCCAGCCCGCGAGGGGGAAGCATGTCCGCTGATCTGCTGGAACCGAGGATCGAGACGGAGAGGCTGGCGCTGCGGCCGCCGCGCCTCTCGGACGCCGTATACATCGCCGAGCTGGCCAACGATCCCGAAGTGGCGCGGATGACGACAGGCGTCCGCTATCCTTACCGGTTATCAGATGCGGAGCTTTATCTCAGCGCTCTAGCCAAGGGCGGGTTGTCCCAGACGCGCGCTTTCCTGATCGAGCACTGCGAAGTCGGACCCGTCGGGATGGCGGGCTTGTACCGCGGCAAGACCATCTGTGCGGAACTCGGCTTCTGGCTGGGCAGGCCCTTCCGAGAGAGAGGGCTCGCAACCGAGGCGGTCTGCGGACTACTTGGCTGGGCGGCAGATGACTGGCGTTGCCGCGCCACGCTTGCGGGGCATTTCGCAGACAATCCGGCTTCGGGGCGCGTGCTGGAGAAGGCGGGCTTCCTCTACACGGGCGAGGTGCGGCAGCGCTTCAGCTTCGGGCGGGGCCAGGACGTGGCGACGCGGATGATGGTGTGGCTGGCGTGAGGAGGCCTTTGGCTGATTTACCCGGCAGGCTGGCCTAGATCGCTCGCAGTCGCGGCGGCGGCCCGCCAGCCCTCAGACCGCCCCCTTCGCCTCGAAGATCGAGGCGAACCCGTCAGACCGCAGCCGGCGGGCCAAGTCGCGCTTGAGGCGGCGGACCAGGCCCGGGCCGCTATAGACCAGGGCGGTGTAGAGCTGCACCGCGCAGGCGCCGGCGCGCACCTTCGCGTAGATGTCCTCCGCGCTGGCGATCCCGCCCGCCCCGATCAGCGCCAGGTGGGCGTTGGCGTTGGCGTCGTGGAAGCGGCGGAGCGTTCGGGTGCTGAGCGACATCAGCGGCGCACCCGAAAGGCCGCCGGTCTCGGTCCGCTTGGAGGATCGCAGGTCTTGCGGCCGCTCCACGGTGGTGTTTGACACGATGATCCCGTTCAGCCCATAGCCGGCCGCCACGCTGACGATGTCGGCGACCTCCTGGTCCTTCAGGTCCGGGGCGACCTTGAGCATCAGCGGGTAGTCGCGGGTGCGGTTCAGCGCCTCCCGCGCCTCCCGCAACCGCCCCGCCAGCTCCTCCAGGGCGGCGCGCGCCTGCAGGTTGCGCAGGCCCGGCGTGTTGGGGGAGGAGACGTTGATGGCGAAGTAGTCGCAGCGGCCCCACAGGCGCTGAAGCCCGGTGACATAGTCGCCGATCCGATCGGTGGCGTCCTTGTTGGCGCCGAGGTTGGCGCCGACGATCCCTTCGCGCGGGGTCTCCAGCCGTCGGGCGAAGTCCTCCAGCCCGCCGTTGTTGAAGCCCATCCGGTTGATCACCGCCCTGTCCCGGGGCAGGCGGAACAGGCGCGGCCCCGGGTTGCCGGCCTGGGACAGGGGCGTGACCGTACCGCACTCCACAAAGCCGAAACCCGCGGCCAGCATCGGATTGAAGACTTCCGCATCCTTGTCATAGCCAGCCGCCAGACCGATGCAGTTGGGCAGGTCCATGCCGGCCAGTCGCACCGAAAGCGCCGGATCGCCGAGCCCCCGATCGCGCGGACCCAGCCCCGCCTTCAGCGCGCGGAGCGACAGGTGGTGGGCGGCTTCGGGCTCCATCAGGCGCAGGGTGCGGGCAGCGAGGTCGTGCAGCATGCTCACGCCTCGAGCGGACCGGGATCGGGCCACCCCTCCACATTCAGCTCCAGCGGCTGGGCGGCGGCGACCTCCGCCGGATCGAGCGGACCGTAGAGATGGGGGAAGAGCCGACCGCCGCGGGACGGCTCCCACCTCAGCCGCTCGCCGAGCGGCTCCACGGAAATCCTGAGCAGAATCAGGCCGTCCTGTCCCGCGAAGTGCAGCCGCGCCGTCTCGGCCGCCTGCTCGGCGGTGGACAGGTGGATGTAGCCGTCACGCAGGTCGGCGGCCGAACCTTTGAAGCACCTGGCGTCCTGGGCGGCGATCCACTCGGCGCGCGGCATGATCTTGTAAACGTGGCTCACACCGCCGCCGGCCGGAAGACGCCGAGGCAGGCGGTGCGTCCGTGGACGAACTCGAAGGCCGCTGCTGTTGCGGTAGGGAAGCCCTGCTCCAGGGCGGAGCGTTCCTCGACGCCGGCGGCGATGCAGGCCTGGACCAGGGCCAGCGCCAGGGCGCCGACGCCTGGGTTGTGCGCGACGACCAGGATCGTGTCGCCTTCAGCACTCTCCGCTGCGCCCCGGAGGACCGCCGCCGGGGCGTCGTAGAGGGCGGGCGTGATCTGCAGCGTCACGTCCGGTAGGTTGACGCCGAGCGCCTCGAAGGTCTGGCGGGTGCGCAGCGTGGGCGAGATCAGCGCCAGGTCCGGGATCAGCCCTGCGGCAGCCAGTGCGTGGCCGACGGAGGCCGCGGCGCCGCGGCCCTCCTCGGTCAGGGCGCGGTCGATGTCCGCGCCGCTTGCCGAACGGCGCTCCGCCTTGGCGTGACGAAGCAGGATCAGGCGTTTCATCACCGCAACATGCCCGCCTTCGCGCTCGCGCGCTAGGCGGGAAGACGGGAGGCTGCGGCCTAGCCCGCCGCCTGGCGCGCCGGCGGGTCGCGCAGGGCCTGCACCAAGCTGCGGAAGGCGTCGCCGCGGACCTCGAAGTCCGGAAACTGGTCGAAGGACGCGCAGGCCGGAGAGAGGAGGACCACAGCGTCCCGCCCGCTCGCTGCGGCGTCGCGCCAGGCGTGCTCCACCGCGCGCTCCAGGGTCCCGCAGGCCTCCACCGGGGCCGCGCCTTGGAGGGTGCGGGCGAAGTCTTCCGCAGCCTCGCCGATCAGGTAGGCCTTCTCCACCCGGTCGTAGAGATCCGCCAGCGGGGCGATCCCGCCGGCCTTCTCCCGTCCACCGGCGATCCAGTAGAACTTCGGGATGGCGCACATGGCCTGGCGGGCGGCGTCGGCGTTGGTGGCCTTGCTGTCGTTTACGAAGCGCACCCGCCCGATCGCGCCCACGTCCTCCATCCGATGCGCGAGCCCTGGGAAGCTCATCAGCGCGTCGGCCGCGTCGCCTGGCGAGACGCCCAGCGCCAGGGCCGCAGCGTAGGCGGCCGCCGCGTTCTGCCAGTTGTGGCGGCCGGGCAGGCCCGGCGCGCGGCTGAGATCGCACACCTCCACCGTCCGCTCGCCGGTGGCGTCGTAGAGCAGGCCCTGCAGGGCGTAGTAGCCCCGCCCCATGGCGCGGCCGGCGGAGATGGGGCGGATGGTGCGCCGGTTCAGGGCCAGAAGCTCGGTGCAGAGGTTCTGGCCGATGGCGTCGTCCACGCCGACGATGGCGGTGTCGCCCTTGTCCTGGTTCAGGAACACCCGCCGCTTGGCGGCGAGGTAGCCCTCCATGCCGCCGTGCCGATCCAGATGGTCGGGCGAGACGTTCAGCAGCACCGCCGCGTCGGCCCTAAGGCTGGAGGTGAGGTCGAGCTGGTAGGACGACAGCTCCAGCACGTAGACCGCGCCGCCGTGCATGCCCTCCAGGCCCAGCACGCCCGCCCCGATGTTGCCGCCGATCAGGGCGTCCTTGCCCGCCGCGTTCAGGATGTGGCCCAGCAGGGCTGTAGTGGTCGACTTGCCGTTGGTGCCGGTAATGGCGGCTATCTTCGGCCGCTTCCAGGGCTCCGCGGCGTTCACCGTGCGGGCGAACAGCTCGATATCGCCAAGGATTTCGACCCCTGCGGCCTGGGCCTTGTTCACCACCCAGTGGGGTTCCGGGTGGGTTAAGGGCACGCCCGGCGAGACCATAAGGGCGGCGAAGCGGGAGAAGTCCGCCTGACTGAGGTCCACCAGCGGCAGGCCTTCGGCTGCAGCCCTGGCGCGGGCGTCGGCGTTCTCGTCCCAGACCGCGAGCTTGGCCCCGCCGGCGACCAGCGCGCGAGCGGCGGTGAGGCCCGTGCGCGCCAGGCCGAAGACCGCGACGGTCTTGCCGCTGAAGCCTGTGACCGGGATCATCGGACCCCCACCCCTATAACCCGCTCATCCCGGCGAATGCCGGGACCCAGATTGCAGAGCGCGACGCTTGCGGAGACGGGCGCACGTGCGCCAACCCCCGCCCGGCGGAATCCTGTGATCTGGGTCCCGGCATTCGCCGGGATGAGCGGATCAAGGGGCATGGCCATCGCGCTCACCTCAGCTTCAAGGTGGCGAGGCCGGCGAGCGCCAGCAGGATGGAGACGATCCAGAAGCGGATCACCACGGTCGACTCCGCCCAGCCGAGCTTCTCGAAGTGGTGGTGGACAGGCGCCATTAGGAAGACGCGCTTGCCGGTCCGCTTGAAGTAGCCGACCTGGATCATGACGCTCAGCGTCTCGGCCACGAACAGGCCGCCCACAATCACCATGACGATCTCGTGCTTGGCGACGACCGCGATGGTCCCGAGCGCGCCGCCGAGCGCCAGCGATCCCGTGTCGCCCATGAAGATCTTGGCCGGCGGCGCATTGTACCAGAGGAAGCCCATGCCGGCGCCCATCAGCGCCCCGCAGATGATGGCCATCTCGCCGGCGCCGGGGATCGGGTGGACCTGCAGGTAGTCGGCGAACTTCAGGTTGCCGACCAGATAGGCGATGAAGCCGAAGGCGGCGGCGGTGATCATCACCGGCACGATGGCCAGCCCGTCCAGCCCGTCGGTGAGGTTCACGGCATTGGAGAACCCGCCGATGAACACCATGCCGAACACCACGTAGAACCAGCCGAGCCTGAGCAGCAGGTCCTTGAAGATCGGGAAGGTGACCGAGGTGCGGACCGCCGCCTCAGGCATCTTCTGCCCAAACTGCACGATCAAGAGCACCGCGATCCCGGCCACCAGGAACTGGACCAGCAGCTTCATGCGGGAGGAGACGCCGGCGACGGTCTGCTTGGTGACCTTCTCGTAGTCGTCCATGAACCCCAGGCCGCCGTAGGCCGCGGTGACCATCAGCACGACCCAGACGTAGATGTTCTTCAGGTCGGCCCAGAGCAGGGCGCCCACCAGGACGCCGGCCAGGATCATGAAGCCGCCCATGGTGGGCGTGCCCTTTTTCTCCAGCACGTGGCGCTCGATGCCGTCGGTGCGGATGGGCTGGCCCTTGCCCTGCTTGGTGCGCATCCAGCGGATGAAGCGCGAGCCCATGGCCACCGCCACGATGTAGCCGGTGACGAAGGCCAGCCCGGTGCGGAAGGTCAGGTAGCGCAGCAGGTTCGCCACGGGCAAGTAGTGGTGGTGGGCGTCCAGCGACTGGTAGATCAGATAGAGCATCTAGCGCTGGGCTCCGGCCGGGGTGAGGCCGCCTCGGGCGGGTGCGGCCTCGACCAGGGCCTTGACGATAAGCGCGGCGTTGGAGCCGTTGGAGCCCTTGACCATCACCGTGTCGCCTGGACGGACGGCGGCGAGGACGGCGGGGGCGAGTTCGGCGGCGTCGTACGCCCACACGCCGCGGCGCCCCTGCGGCAGGGCGTCGTGCAGGTGGCGCATGGAGGGGCCGGCGAGATAGGTCGCCGTAATGTCGGCTAAGCGGATGGGCTCGGCCAGCTCGGCATGGTGGCGGGCGGCCTCGGGGCCGAGCTCCAGCATGTCGGTGAGCACCGCCAGACGGCGGGGCGGGGCCTTGGCCAGGGTGTCGAGCGCGGCGCGCATGGAGACGGGGTTGGCGTTGTAGCTCTCGTCCACCAGGGTGATCTCGCCGCCGGGAACGGACACGTGCCGGGCGGCGCCGCGGCCGGCGAGGGGAGTGAAGGTCGCAAGCGCTTGGAGCGCACAAGCGACGGGCGCGCCGAGAGCCTCAACCGCCAGGAGAACTGCGAGGCTGTTCGGCCCCCAGTGGGCGCCGGCCTGGGCGATGGGGAAGCTTAGGTCGCGGCCGTGGAGACGGGCGTGAATGTAGGCCCCCTCGGTCGGGTTCGCCGCCCGCTCCTCCAGGGGGGGAGCATCTGTTGCGCCTGATCCTCCCTCCCTGGGGGAGGGGGACCGCGAAACGGTGGAGGGGGCTTCCCGGTCGAAGCTGATCAGCTGCGCATCGCAGCTCGCGCCCCGCCCAAAGCTAAGCACTTTCGCGCCCGCTGCACGCGCGGTGTCGGCCAGCAGCTCGAACCATGTGTCGTCGGCGTTGAGCACCGCAACGCCGCCGGGGGCCAGGCCCTCGAACACCTCAGCCTTGGCGCGGGCCACGCCGATCTCGCCGTTGGGGAAGTTCTCCACGTGGACGGGGCCGACAGTGGTGACCACCGCCACGTGGGGGCGGACCAGCCGCGAGAGGGGTCCGATCTCGCCGGCGTGGTTCATGCCGAGCTCGAACACGGCGAACCGCGCGTCGCAGGGCAGGGCGGCCAGGGTGAGCGGCACGCCGATGTGGTTGTTGAAGGACTTGACCGGGGCGTGGCTGGGTCCCGCCAGCTTCAGGGCGGCGGCGATCGCCTGGGTGACGCTGGTCTTGCCGACCGAGCCGGTCACCGCACAGCGCTGTGCCGGCGAGCGGTCGCGGGCGGCGGCGGCGAGGCTCTGCAAGCCTTGCAAGGTCTCATCAACCCTAACGCAAGGTAGCGGATGGTGTCTTCTACCGCGCAGCGGGGGAGAAAAGACGAGCGCTCCCGCGGCTCCGGCGTCCGCGGCTGCGTCCAGGTAGTCGTGCCCATCACGCTCGCCGACCAGGGCGACGAACAGCTCGCCAGCCTTCAGCGTGCGGGTGTCGATGCCGAGGCCGGACACCGCGAACGGCGCGCCTGTCGCTTCGCCGCCCGTGGCGGCCGCGATCTCGTCCGACGTCCAGAGCACCTCAGGCATGGACCGCCTGCAGCGCGGCCTGGGTCTCGACCACGTCGTCGAACGGGTGGGTGACGCCCGCCACCGTCTGCCCCTGCTCGTGGCCCTTGCCGGCGACGACGAGCACGTCGCCTTCGCCCAGCTGCTCGACCGCGGCGCGGATGGCGGCGCGGCGGTCGCCGACCTCCAGGGCGCCGGGAGCGCCGGTCATTACGGCGGCGCGGATGGCGGCGGGGTCCTCGGAGCGGGGGTTGTCGTCGGTGACGATGCAGATGTCGGCCAGCTCATGGGCCGCGCGACCCATCAGGGGGCGCTTGGCGCGATCCCGGTCGCCGCCCGCGCCGAACACCACCAGCAGGCGCCGCTTCACGTGGGGGCGCAGCGCCTCCAGCACGGTGTGCAGGCCGTCCGGCGTGTGGGCGTAGTCCACATAGGCTTCGCCGCCGTTCGGGCCGGAGCCCACCCGCTGCAGCCGGCCCGGCGCGCCGGTCAGGTGTTCGAGCGCGGCCATCACCGCCAGCGGGTCCTCGCCGGCCGCGATGCACAGCCCCGCCGCCACCAGGGCGTTGGAGGCCTGGAAGCCGCCGGCGAGCGGCAGGCGCAGGTCGAATGGCCGACTCAGCACATAGCCGGAAAGGCGCTGACCGAAGGGCTCGGGCCGGCGGGCGGTGAGGCGGATGGCCGAGCCGGTTTCGCCCACCGACATGACGCTCAGCCCATGGATCACCGCGGCGGCGGCGAAGGCGGGGAAGTCGGCGGCGTCGGCGTTGAGCACCGCGCTACCGCCGCGGGGCGTCAGCTGCTCGAACAGGCGCAGCTTGCAGGCGCGGTAGGCGTCCATGCCGCCGTGGTAGTCCAGGTGGTCCTGGCTGAGGTTGGTGAATCCCGCCGCCTTGATCGTCAGCCCGTCGAGCCGGCGCTGGTCCAGGCCGTGGGAGGAGGCTTCCAAAGCGAGGTGACTGACGCCGCGGCGCGCCAGCTCGGCCGCCAGGCGCGCGACCTCGGCGGCGTCGGGCGTGGTGAGGCCGGGGGGCGTAAGGGCGTCGAGGCGGTCGCCGTCCTCCGCCTGGACGCCCAGCGTGCCCATGCTGGCGGCGTGGCGGCCGAGCCGGGCGAAGATCTGGCGGCAGAAGGTGGCGACCGAGGTCTTGCCGTTGGTGCCGGTGACCGCCACGATCGTCTCCGGCTCCGCCGGCTGCAGCCTACGGGCGGCCAGGGCGTAGAGGCGTCGCGCGTCGCAGGCGCGGACCAGGGGCGCGCCGGTGTTCGGGGTGTCCTGGGGCGCGAGCACGGCGGCGGCGCCGGCGGCCAGCGCCTGCGGGATGAAGGCGCGGCCGTCGCTGGCTGAGCCGGGGAGGGCGGCGAAGAGGAAGCCGGGGCGCACGGCGCGGCTGTCGGCGGTGACGCCCTCAATGAGGGGGTCGGCGTCGGCCGGCAGGCTGCGGGCCACCAGGGCGGAGAGGCGCACGCTCATGCGGCTTTTCCTCCCCTGCGAAGCGGGGGAGGGGGACCATGCGCCGCATGGTGGAGGGGGCTCCCCAGGCGCTGCGATCGAAGCTGCGGCGAGCGGCGCGCTCCACGAGCCCCCTCCGTCACGGCGCAAGCGCGCCGCGCCACCTCCCCCGCTTTGCGGGGGAGGACAAGGATAGCCACCCCCCTCATTCGGCCATGTCCGAGGGCTTGGCGACCTGGCCGGGGAGCGGCGCGTCGGCGGTGATGATGCGCTTGACGCCCAGGAAGGGCGCGATGCGGTCGATCACGGCGCCGGCGGTGGGCGCGGCGTTCCAGCCGGCGGTGATGAAGCCGAAGCTGTCCGGCGTCACGTGAGGGGCGTCCAGGGTGATCATCACCAGATAGCGGTCCGCATTGATCGGACCGTCGGTGGGGAAGACGGCGACGAAGGAGGACACGTTGTCCTTGGAATAGTGGCCATGCTCCGGCTTCTGGGCTGATCCGGTCTTGCCGCCAACCCGCAAGCCGACCGCGTCCGCCTTGTGGCCCGAGCCTTTGGGATCGGTGTGCACGTTCATGCGCATAAGCTGCAGCATCTGGTAGCTGGTCTGTTCGGAGATCACCCGCCGCCCGTCGGGGATGTGCGCGGGATCGACCTTCCTGATGGTCAGCGGGCGGTACAGGCCGCCGTTCATCAGCGCCGTATAGCCGGTGGCCAGCGCCAGGGGGCTGACCGAGATGCCCTGGCCGAAGGCGATCTGGGCCAGGGTCTGGTCGGTGAACTGGCGGGGCAGGATGGGGCGGGCGGATTCCAGCAGCTCGCTCGGCGCCGTCTTGAACAGGCCGTAGCGCTGGAAATAGGTCTTCATCCGGTCCGGCCCGGCGCGCATGGCGAGCGTCGCCGCGCCGATGTTGGAGGAGTGGGTGAAGACCTGCCAAAGCGCCAGCTGGCTGTCGCCCTTGTCGAAGTCGTGGATCAGGTGGCCGCCCACCATGATCGGCGCGTGCACGTCGAAGGTGGAGTCCAGGGTCACTACGCCGGTGTCCAGGCCCATGGCGATGGTGAAGGCCTTGAACACCGAACCGAGTTCATAGACCGAGGCCGCTTCGTGGTTGGTCAGGTTGGGGATGGGGGAGTGACCCGGCGCGTTGGGGTCGAAGTCCGGGACGCTGGACATGGCCAGGATTTCGCCGGTTTGAATGTCGACCACCATGCCCTGGGCGGTCAGGGTGCCGAACTTGGCCTGCGCCTTCTGCAGCTCGTCCTGGAGCGCGGCCTGGACGCGGATGTCCATGGCGAGCTGGACCGGCTCGCCGGTGGCGGCGCCCGCGTGCAGTTCGCCGTCCAGCGCCTTCTCCGCGCCGGCGATGCCTCGGCCGCCGGCGTCGGAGAAGCCGATCAGGTGCTCGGCGGTCGGCCCCAGCGGATAGACCCGGCGGGGCTCCTCCTCGAAGCTGACGCCGGGGAGGCCCAGGTCGTGGACGCCGCGCATCTCCTGGGGCGTCAGCCCTCCGGCCAGGTACTCGCGCCGGCCGCCGTGCAGCGCCTTGTCCAGCCGCTCAGGCGACAGCTTGGGGAAGGCGGCCGGCAGCTTGCGGCGGATCTCGTCGGTGTCCCAGATCTCGCGCGGGTCGAGGTAGAGGCCGTAGTGGGTGAGGTCGACCGCCAGCAGCTCGCCATTGCGGTCGGTGAGATCGGCGCGGGCGCCGGCGAGCGGCGGGGCGCTGTGTCCGGCCGCCTCCTCCGGCGCGAACAGGGCGGCGCGGGTGGCGCGCAGGCCCAGCGTCACGAAGGCCAGGGAGAAGATCGACAGCACGAAGAAGATGCGCAGCCGCGTGTCGTCGACCGCCCGGCCCGACGCCTTGGAGCGCTCGAAGGCGCGCTCCACGTTCCAGACCATCTCCACGGCCCAGCGCCAGAGCTGGGCCGGACCGTAGGGCTCGCGATAGTTGGGGAAGTCGGCGCTGACGGGGTCGATGGGGCTCACAGCGGGGCTCCGGCGGGCTTGGCGTCGGTCTTCGCGGT
Organism: Caulobacter sp. S45; assembly: GCF_903642205.1. Taxonomy (GTDB): domain Bacteria; phylum Pseudomonadota; class Alphaproteobacteria; order Caulobacterales; family Caulobacteraceae; genus CAHJWH01. Next base: position 12,244 of record NZ_CAHJWH010000081.1, read on the forward strand.
GGCGATGGGCGCAGCGGTCGGCGCCTTGGCGGGTGGCGCGGCCCCAGTGGCGGCCTTGGACTTGGCGGAGTCCTTCGGCGGCGGCTCGGCGGCCTGGCGCGCGATCTCCATCAGGCCGGTGTCCGGCGTCTCGTGCTTGGCGGGGATCGGCGCCAGGCCGAGATACTGCTGGGACAGCTGCTCGATCCTGGCCGGCGCCTCCAGGTGGGCGAGTTCGGCGTCGAGCAGGCGGACGCGGTGCTGGGTTTCGGCGATCTGCTGGTCGACATCGCCGATCTCGGCGGTCTCGTGGCCGGCGTGCGCCTTGGAGAAGTAGACCACCAGCACCAGCGCCGTCAGACACAGGAAGGCGGCGATCTCGATGACGCGGAAGCCGCGGATGCGCTTCTCGAACAGGAAGGCCAAGGGCATCAGGCGCGCCTCCTCTCGGTGGGCCAGGGCGGCGCCTGGGTGCGCACGGCTGCGCGCAGCTTGGCGGAGCGGGCGCGCGGATTTGCGGCGGTCTCGGCGGAGTTGGGGGTCTGAGCGCCGTCGATCAGAAGCTCGAAGCTTGGGGCGGCCGTCTCCGGCGCCGGCGGGGCGTGGCGGGAGCCGGCGGGCGTGCGGCCGGCGCGCAGCGTCAGGAAGGCCTTCACGATGCGGTCCTCCAGGGAGTGGAAGCTGACCACGACCAGCCGGCCGCCGGGGGAGAGCGCGCGTTCCGCGGCCGCGAGCCCGGCCTCCAGCTCGTCCAACTCGTCGTTCACCGCGATCCGCAGCGCCTGGAAGGTGCGGGTGGCGGGGTGAACGGGCGCGCCGCGCCGGCCGCCCAAGGCCTTCTCCACGGTTTCAGCAAGATCGAGAGTGCGGGTGAAGGGCCGGGTCTCGCGCCGCCGCATCAGGGTCGCCACGATCCGGCGCGCCTGGCTCTCCTCGCCGTAGAGCCTGAGGATGCGGACCAGATCGCCCGGTTGCGACGTGTTCACGAGGTCCGCGGCGGTGGGACCGTCGCCGCCCATGCGCATGTCCAGTGGGCCGTCGCGCATGAAGGAGAAGCCGCGCTCCGCCTCGTCCAGCTGCATGGAGGAGACGCCGATGTCGAACACCACCGCGTCGCAGCGCTCATCGCCGCTCTGCGCCAGCGCGGCTTCGAGTTCGGAGAAGGGGAAATGGATCAGGTGGAAGCGATCTGCGCCAGGATCGTCGGTGGCGGGCGCGAACCGGCCGGCGGCAGGGTCGCGGTCGAGCCCCAGCACCTCGGCCCCGGCGGCGAGGAAGGCGCGGCTGTAGCCGCCGGCGCCAAAGGTCGCATCGACGACCCGCGCGCCGGGCGAGGGGGCGGCTGCGGCCACCACCTCGTCCAGCATGACTGAGAGATGCGGGCGA
>NZ_CAHJWH010000082.1 GCF_903642205.1 Caulobacter sp. S45
AGGGCAGGGCTCGCCAGGCCCGCCATCAGCGCCACGGCGAGGAGGCGAGCCGCCATCGCTACTCCGCCGCGAAGGTCTGGGACAGCGGCGCGGGCGCCTCGTCCACGGGCGCCCCGGTACGCGCCAGCACGGCGCGCAGGTCACGGATCGCCGGGAACACCTCGTTGTTCCAGTCCGAGCCTTGGGCGTCGTAGGCCTGCTGCTCGTACTCGACGATCTCCTTGTCCTCGCGGAAGATGTTCTCGGTGAACCAGGTGACGAAGGGCCAGGCGGCGTCGATCAATCCCGGCACCGGCGGCCGCTTCACCGACAGGTAGCCATAGGTGCGGTTGGTGCGCTGCTCGTGGTCGAGCGGGGTGTAGGCCAGCCACACGTCCAGTACCGGATCGTCCGTCAGGTGGATGTCGCGGCCGACCCAGACCTTGAGCGACTGGTTGGGATAGTCGGTACGGATACGCATGTGATCGGAGAAGTCGGCTTTCTTCTCCCCGCGCTTCCTCACCATGTCCACGATCACCCGCTCGCCGATGGAGGGCCGGCCCGCAGTGCGGCTGAAGGTGTATTCGACCTCCGCCCAGGTATCCCCATGCTGGCGGCCGATGCAGCGGGCCTTGATCGAGCCCATCTGGGCGCGGTGCATGAACTGGTGGTTCATGTCGAACAGGTTCTCGTGCATGAAGGTGTAGTGGCAGGCGACCTCACGGTTCAGCCGCCGGGTCTTGTAGTCCTTGCGCTGGGACGAGCCGAGGGTGGCGGGTAGGCGGCTCTCCGCCAGGGCCGGGTCGCCCGGGAACACGAACACCAGCCCGTCCACCTCTCTGGCGGGATAGCTGCGGACCCCATTGGGCAGGCGGTCCTTGCCGAGGTAGGGGACGTCGACGCAACTGCCGGTCTTGTCGTAGGCCCAGCCGTGATAGTGGCACTTGACCTGCTCGCCCTCCACCACGCCGAGGTGCAGCGGCACCTGGCGGTGGGCGCAGCGGTCCTCCAGCGCGAAGACCACGCCGTTCTTGCCGCGGATCAGGGCGATGGGCTGGCCGGCGAAGCGCTTGCCGAGCGCCTTGCCGGGCTTCAGCTCATCGGACCAGGCCAGCGGATACCAGTAGTCCGGATGGGCGCCGACCCGGCGCAGGTCGAAGGCGTTGGGCGAGTTCGCCGGCCGCATCGAGATCAGGTTCGAACCGTCGTCCGGCATCGGGCCCTCCAGCAACGAGTTGAGGTTAGCGTCTACGGCTTAGCACACAAGTGCGCGCGCGGTGGCCTTTGTGCCCGCCGTCAGACCTCCAGCGCCTTCACACCTGGCAGGGTCCTGCCCTCCATCCACTCCAAAAAGGCGCCGCCGGCGGTGGAGACGAAGGTGAAGTCACCCGCGACGCCCGCATGGTTCAGCGCCGCCACCGTGTCGCCGCCCCCGGCCACCGCCACCAGCCGGCCGGCCTTGGCGCGCTCAGCGGCGTGTTTGGCGGCCGCCACGGTCGCTCTGTCGAAGGGCGGCACCTCGAACACGCCGAGCGGCCCGTTCCAGATCAGGGTGGCTGAGCTGTCCATCGCCGCGCACAGGCGGTGCACCGTCTGCGGCCCGGCGTCCAGGATGCGCTCGTCGCCGTCCACCCCGTCGCGGGCGCGGGTGAAATGCGGCGCGTTCGGCTCCAGCCGCTCGCTCACCACCACGTCCATGGGCAGCAGCAGCTCGCAGCCGCTGTCGGTCGCAAGCTGCATGATCTCCAGGGCGGTTCCCTTGAGGTCCTTCTCGCAGTAGGAGGCGCCGACCTCGAAGTCCTGGGCGTAGAGGAAGGTGTTGGCCATGCCGCCGCCGATGGCCAGCCGGTCCAGCCTGGTGACCAGGTTCTTCAAGAGGTCGAGCTTGGTGGAGACCTTGGAGCCGCCCACGATCCCCAGCACCGGCCGCTCCGGGCTGCCCAGCGCCGTCTCCAGCGCCTCCAGCTCGCGCTGCATGGACAGGCCGGCATAGGCCGGCAGCCGGTGGGCCAGCGCCTCGGTGGAGGCGTGAGCGCGGTGGGCGGCGGAGAAGGCGTCGTTCGCATAGACGTCGCCGAGCCTGGCCAGCTGGTCGGCGAAACCCGACTCGTTCCTCTCCTCCCCCGCATGGAAGCGCAGGTTCTCCAGCAGCAGCACGCCGCCGTCATGCAGGTTGGCCACCGCCTGCTCCGCCGCCTCGCCCACGCAGTCGGGCGCGAAGGCGACGGGCGCGTTCAACACCTGGGCCAGGGGCTCGACCACCGGCTTGAGGCTCATGGACGGCACGACCTGGCCCTTGGGCCGGTCGAAATGGGCCAGCAGCACCACTCGCGCGCCCTTCTCCCGCAGGGCCTCCACCGTGGGGACGATGGCGCGCAGGCGTGTGTCGTCGGACACCGCCCCCTCGCTCATGGGCACGTTCAGGTCCACGCGGACCAGGACGCGCTTGCCTTTGAGGTCGCCGGCTTGGTCGAGGGTGCGGAAGGGCATTCGGGTCCTATGACTGCCTGAATCTACTCAGCCGGGTGCGAGGCGGCCGACCGTCGACGCTCCCGCGCCTCGATGCGCGGAACAATCACCAGGGCTCCGCCTCCGAGCACAAAGCACAGCGCTCCAAGCGACATGATAAAGGCAAAAATCGAGTCGGACATGGTCAGGTCTCCTCGGCCTTGGCCTGTAAGTATATTCCGAGTGCGACGACCGCGCCACCGACGACCAAGCCCGCAAGCGAACGAGGCCAGTCCACGCTGGATAGACCACCCGCCTTGATGACCGATCCCAAGCCGCCGAGACCCACAATAGCCTTGCCGCCGAGGTCGAGCGTCTCCCCAGGCTTGCGAAAAACGACTTGAGCAAAGGCTGAGTGCTTCTTCGGCTTGCCCGCCGTCGCCTCATCCACCACCAGGCGATAGCCTACAGGAACCTAGCCATCGCCCTCGCGGTGTCGGCCATGCGGGTGGAGAAGCCCCACTCGTTGTCGTACCAGCTGAACACCCGCGCCAGCTTGCCCTCGATCACCTGGGTCTCCGGACAGGCGAAGGTGGAGGAGTGGGGATCGTGGATGAAGTCGCTGGAGACCAGCGGCTCGTCGGTGACGCCGAGGACGCCCTTCAGCGGGCCGTCGGCGGCGGCGCGCATGGCCGCGTTGATCTCCTCCCTGGTCACTTCTCGGGACGGCACGATCTTGAAGTCGATCACGCTGACGTCCGGCGTCGGCACCCGCACCGAAGCGCCGTCCAGCTTGCCCTTCAGCTGCGGCAGCACCAGGCCCAGCGCCTTGGCCGCGCCGGTGGAGGTGGGGATCATGTTCTGGGCGGCGGTGCGCGCCCGGTACAGGTCCTTGTGCATCTGGTCCAAGGACGGCTGATCGTTGGTGTAGCTGTGGATGGTGGTCATGTAGCCGCGCTCGATCCCGCAGAGGTCGAGCAGCACCTTTGCCACCGGCGCCAGCGCGTTGGTGGTGCAGGAGCCGTTGGAGACGACGGTGTCCTCGGCGGTCAGCTCATGGTCGTTGACCCCCATGACGATGGTCTTGTCGGCGTGATCGCCGGGCGCGGAGATCAACACCCGCCTGGCGCCGGCCTCCAGGTGGGCGGCCGCCTTGTCCCGGGCGGTGAAGATGCCCGTGCACTCGAACGCGATGTCGACGCCCAGCGCCTTGTGGGGGAGTTCCGCCGGGTTGCGGACGGCGGTGGCCTTGATCCGACCGAAGCCCACGTCCATCCAGTCGTCGCCGTGGGTGACGGTCCCGGGAAACCGCCTGTGGGTGCTGTCGTACTTCAGCAGGTGGGCGTTGGTGGCCACGGGGCCGAGGTCGTTGATCGCCACCACCTCGATGTCAGTGGCCTTGTGCTCGGCCAGCGAACGCAGGACCAGACGACCGATGCGGCCGAAGCCGTTAATGGCGACGCGGATGGCCATGGGTCAGGAATGCTCCGAAGGCTGTGCGGCCGGCCTCAATCGCCAGGGCCTTTATGTGGCCTGCGGTTTTGCGGGGGAGGGAGGCTGAGTCAACCCCGCCAACCGTTTCTTAGCCGACCCGACGCTATGACCCGCTCCGAGCAGGAGGCCGGCCATGCCCGCGCGCGCATCCATGATCCATACTCCGCCCGCTTGGCCGCGGGTCTGCGCCGTTCTGGCGGCGGCGGTGGCGATGATGTGGGCGGCGCTGGTGAACGGCCAGCCCTTCTTCACGCCAGACACCCAGGCCTATGTGCGCGGCCCCGACGTGGCTGTGGTGAAGCTGCTCGGCGCCCGCTTCGCCTCGCCCTGGGCGCGGCAGGAGCCGCCGGGCGCCCATGTCGCGTCCACGGTCTTGGAAGCCGGATCAGCCCCCAAGCATTCCTACGATGACAACGAGGTGCTGGCGGGCCGCTCGATCTACTATGGCGCCCTGGCCTATCTTGGTCAGATCACCGGCGGGTTCTGGCTGACGGTGTTCGTCCAGGGACTGGCGGTGGCGTGGCTGGCGGAGATCGTCCTGCGCGCAGCGGATCAGCGGAGCCTGCTGGCCTACGCCGTCGCCGTGGCGCTGCTGGCCTTGGCCACGCCCGCGCCCTTCTTCGTCGCCGACCTGATGCCGGACATCTGGTCGGGCGTGGCGGTCGGGGCGATGGCGCTGTTGTTCGCGCTGCCGCACCGGCTGACGCGCCTCGATCTGGCGACGCTCGCGGCGATGACGGTGTTCGCGGCCATGGCGCACAGCTCGCACGTGCTCATCATCGCGGGCGTGCTGGTCGCGGGCCTGGCGCTCTGGGGGCTTGGATCAAGGCTCGGCCTCGCCGGCGCCGACCCGCGTTCGGCCCTCGTCGTCGGCATGGCGGCGCTCGTCTGCGCGGTGGCCGGGACGATGCTGTTCTCGGCCATGGTGAAGCATTCGGTGGGCGCAGCCCCGATCACGCCGCCCTTCCTGACCGCGCGGGTCGTGGCCGATGGACCGGGCCGGCTGTATGTGCGCGAGCACTGCCACGACCATCCCTTCGCCGTCTGCGCCTTCGCCGACAGGCTGGCGGGCGTCGACACCGATGGCTTCCTATGGGACGAGAACCCGAAGACCGGCGTGTTCGCCGTCGCCTCGCCCGCCCAGCGCCAAGCGCTCGCCACTGAGCAGGCCCGTTTCGCGCTGGCCTCCACCCTGGCGCACCCATGGCTGCAGGCGCAGGCCTCGGCGAAGAACGTGGCGCTGCAGCTGGTCCAGACCGACCTGGACGACTTCGACTACAAGCCCAACGTGCTCGCCTCGCTGCGCGCGGACCTGCCGCCCGAGCACCGGGCGCGGCTGGAGACCAGTCTGGCCGCCCGCCGCGGCTGGCCGATCGGCCCGCTCTGGGCCGAGCAGGCGGTGGTGATCTGGCTGTCACTGGGCGTGATCGCCTGGAGCCTGCTCGGGCGTGGCGGCTCACCCGAACTGAGCCGCTTCGCCCTTCTGGCGATGTCCGGAGTGCTGGCGAACACGCTGGCCTGCGGAGTGCTGTCGGACCTGTACGGCCGCTATCAGGCGCGCTGCATCTGGGTGCTGCCGCTGGCGGCGACCATGATGGCGGCGCAGGCGTTCGAGCGGCGCCGGCGCTCGCAGACATTTACCGGCCGGACCTCCTCACCGGTCATCCCGGCCGAAGCATGAGCTGCGAGCCGTGACCAAGGGCCGACGGCGCGACCGTGCCCCTGGGATGACAGGCAAAGGCGCGCTCACCCCTTCTTGAACAGGTCCGCCCAGCGGCGCTCCTCGCGATCCTTCCACGCCCCCCGGTGATAGGCGTCCGAGGCGATCAGGGGGACCACGGTGGTCGCTTCGGCGAACACCATCTGCTCGAAGGTCACGTCCACCTTGCCCCAGCTGCACGCCTCCTTCAGCGTGGAGGAGGAGCAGGCACCGTCGCGCACGTCCGCCACGGTGATCTGCACGGCGTACTTGTGCATCTCCGCCTCCTGCCCGAGGATTTCGGCGCAGACCACGGTGTCCTGGGCGAAGTTCTTAGGGACACCCCCCCCGACCATGAACAGGGCGGTGGTCCCAGCCGCCATCTTCACTTCGGTCAGCTCGCGGAAGTCGGCGACGGAGTCGATGGAGACGTAGGGCTGACGGGCCTTGATCTTCTCCACCTGGTGCTTGACCAGACCGAAACCGGCGGACGAGTCACTGAAAGCCGGGCAGAAGATCGGCACGCCGTGCTCGTAGGCCGTCTGGATCAGGCTGCCGGACTTCCTGGCCCCGCCGTTCGCCAGCCAGCGGCCCATCTCCCAGATGAACTCACGCGAGGAGTAGGGGCGCGGCTCCAGGCCGTCGACGATCTCCTTGATCGTCTGGTCGCAGCTCTGCAGCTCCTCCTCGTCGATATAGGTGTCGTAGATGCGGTCGATGTAGAGCTCGCGCAGGTCGCGGTCGTCCACCGAGGCCTGGGCCTGGTAGTGCTTGAAGCCCAGCGCCTCGAAGAAATCCATGTCGACGATGGAGGCGCCGGTGGCCACCACCACGTCCAGCATCTTGTTGGCCGCCATGTCGCGGTAGACGTGCATGCAGCCCGCCGCGGACGTGGAGCCCGCCAGCGTCACCCACACCGAGCAGGGCTTGTCCTCGTAGGCCATCGTCAGGATGTCAGCCGCCCGCGCGGTGTCGCGCGAGGTGAAGCTCATGGCGCGCATGTAGTCGATCACCGGGCGCGCATCATAGGCGGTGATGTCCACGTGCTGGACGGTCTTGGCCAGCAGCTCGGCCTTGCGGTTGGTCTGGTCGGGAGAGACGGGAGCGTTCATCGTCTTCGGTGTCCTTGTCTGAAGAGGTGAGCGCCCGTCGTTGAACCGGACGGAGCGACGGTATGGGTGATCTGAGGGACCGGCCGCTTCGTCCTTCGACAAGCTCAGGATGAGGCGGCCTAATGACCCGACGGCGACGGCTGCACCCGGTGAATGGCCGAGCGGCCTGCAAGTTCGGCCTCATCCTGAGCTTGTCGAAGGACGAGGCCGAACCGCATAACCGCTACTTCCGTCGCCGCCTACGCCGCGAACGTGACGAGAGCTTGACGACCTTGGCCTCGGCGACTGCGGGCGCGGCCTCCGGCTCCTCGGGCGCCAGGCCGTACAGGCTGGCCATGGGCGCATCGTCCACCACCACCGTCTCCACGTCGCCGAAGCCGTTGAAGCGGGTGGCCATGGCCACGCCATAGGCGCCGAGCATGCCGATCTCGATGTAGTCGCCCTCGTCCACGTCGTCCGGCAGGAAGAAGGGGCCGGGCATGTGGTCGATCGAGTCGCAGGTAGGGCCGAAGAAGCCGAACGGCGTCACGTCCGAAGACGCCGCCCCGTCGCGCACCAGCTTCACCGGGAACGGCCATTTGGAGTGGGTCGCGTCGAACATCGAGCCGTAGGAGCCCTCGTTCAGATACAGGGACGATCCCTTGCGCAGCTCCACCTTGGTCAGGATCGAAGAGGCTTCGGCCACCAGGGCCCGGCCAGGTTCGCACCACAGCTCGGTGGTCTCATGGACCATCATCTCCTCGAAGCCCGTATGGATGGCGTCCATGTAGAGCTTGAGTTCCGGCGGCTGCATGCCGGGATAGATGGACGGAAATCCGCCGCCCACGTCCACCACGTCGGCGAACACGCCGGCCCGCACTAAAGCCCGCGAGACCTGCGCCATGGCCGCCTTGTAGGCGTAGGGGTTCATGCACTGGGAGCCCACGTGGAAGCTCACGCCCATCAGCTCCTCGGTCGCCTGACGGGCGGCGAGCAGCAAAGCCGGCGCGTCCTCCGCGGACACCCCGAACTTGCCGCCGAGGGTGTACTGGGCGCCCTCGGTGTTCACCGCCATGCGCACGATCAGGTTCAGGTCGCGGGCCTCGCCCGTCTCCTTCAGGATCTTGGCCAGCTCCTCATGAGTGTCGAGCGCGAAGGTGCGCACGCCGAACTCATGGTAGGCGCGCCGGATCGCCGCCCGGCTCTTCACCGGGTGCATGTAGGCGAGGCGAGCGTCGGGCGCGATTGAACGCACGAGCTCGATCTCCGGGATCGACGCCACGTCGAAGGCCCGCACCCCATTGTCCCACAGGGTCTGGATGACCCATGGGCTCGGGTTCGCCTTCACCGCGTAGAAGATGTCGCCTTTGAACTGTGCCTGGAACCAGTTGGCCGCTACGGCAACGACGCCAGGACGCACGAGTGCGACTGGACGTTCGACGGACCGCTCACGGACCAGGTCCAGGGGCGTATGGTAGTTTCCCACCTCACGTAAACCCCTATGATTGTTGAACCTAGACCGGCGTTAGCAGCACTGCGGACAGCGTTGATCGGGTCCGCCGGGAAGCGCGAAATAGGGTCGATGGACCCCCGTGTAAAGCGCTTATCGGCCCGTGCGGCGAAAAGATTGTAACTGGTTGACGCAGATGAACTTTTTAGAGGCGCGCGAGCGGCTTTTCGTCATCCTTCCTGGATGGTCAGGGCGGCGGGGCGGCCAAGGGCGGCGAGCGCCTGAAGCACGACATCCGTCCTGACCGTCCCTGCGCCGCCGAGGAGCCTGCGAACGGATCGTAGGCTGCGGCCAAGCCGTTCGGCGAGAGCGGCGTCAGTCACCTGCTGCTCCGCCATCACAGCGGCAAGGGCGGCGCGGGCCGCCGTCGCCGGATCCAGCATCACCCACTCCTCCCCAGGCTGGAGAGGCGATGGGGCGGGCACTGCCTCACCGAGCGCCAGACGATGCAGGATGACGGCGTCGAGCGCGTCCGCCGCCAGGGTCCGCGCCGCCGCCGCCGTGGCGGCGCCGGTGATCGCCTCAGGCAGGTCCCGGAAGGTGACCGTCACCCCGTCGGCGTCGGCCCCTGCGAGATGGGCGGCATAGGCGTAGGTCCGCATGGTCAGAAATCCTCGCGCGAAATATGGAGCTGCTTCAGCATGGCGTGAAGCGTGCCAATCGGGATTTCGCCCGTCTGCACGAAGGTCCGGCGATCCGCCACATCCAGCATCTGGTGGCCGCCCTTGCGGCGACCTTTCGTGACTCGGCAGATCACGTCGTGGGTCTTGGCCCAGACCTCAACGCGCCGAATGAACTCCCGTCCGTTCACGCCGACAGCTGCTGCTTCACCCGCTCCGCCAGCATCTTGATGTCGATGGGCTTGGGCAGGAAGGTGACGCCCGCCTCGCCCTCCAGCAGGTCGGAGAACTCGGCCTCCGCATAGCCGGAGATGAACATCACCGGGATCGAGCCGAGGTGGGGCCGAGCCTTCTTGAGCAGGGTCGGTCCGTCCAGGCCGGGCATGATGACGTCGGATATCATCAGGTCGATCTCGCCCGCATGGGCCTCCGCCAGTTCCAGCGCCTCCTCGCCGTCGCAGGCCTCGATCACCTCGTAGCCGCGGGCGCGCAGCAGGCGCGCTGCGACGCCGCGCACCGCGTCCTCGTCCTCCACGAACAGGATGCGGCCGGCGCCGGAGAGGTCGCGGGCGGCGGGCTTCGGCGGAGGGGCAGGCGCGAACTGGGGCTGGCCGGCGGGCGGCGTATAGATCGGCAGGAAGATGCGGAAGGCGGCGCCCGTCTCGGGCCCGCTCTCCACGTGGATCCAGCCGTCGGCCTGCTTGACGATGCCATAGACGGTGGCGAGACCCAGGCCGGTGCCCTCGCCCACCGCCTTGGTGGTGAAGAAGGGCTCGAAGATCTTGGACATGGCCTCGGCCGGGATGCCGGGGCCGTTGTCGGTCACCTCGATCAGGGCGCAGCCCTCGAGCGGCGCGGTGGGGTAGCCCAGGGTCTTGGCGGCGGCCTGGCCCAGGCGCGCGGTATGGATGCGGACGGTGGCGATCTGGCCGGCGCGCGCGCCGTGGGAGCGGAGCGCGTCGCGGGCGTTCACCGCCAGGTTCATCACCGCGGTCTCCAGCGCTGACTTGTCGGCGCGGACCAGCGGCAGGTCGCGGCCATAGTCGGTGGAGAGCAGCACGTCCTCGCGCAGCAGGCGGCGGAGCAGCACCTCGAACTCGCTGATCAGCTCGCCGAGGTCCAGCGTCTCGCGCTGCACCGTCTGCTTGCGGGAGAAGGCCAGAAGCTTCTTCACCAGGTCGGCGGCGCGAATCCCCGTCTGGCGGATCTCGTTCAGGCCCTCGTAGCTGGGATCGCCCACGGGATGGCGGTGCAGCAGCTCGTCCAGGCGCAGCTGGATGGCGGTGAGCAGGTTGTTGAAGTCGTGCGCCACGCCGCCGGCGAGCTGGCCGATGGCCTGCATCTTCTGGGACTGCACAAGCTGCAGTTCGAGCTGCTTCTGCTCGGACACGTCCAGCAGGTAGGCCACCACCCGGTCGGCGGCCTGAGTGACGTAGAGGTGTGCGACCTTGGCGGGACCGGCGCCCGCCACCTGCGCCAGGCGGACCTCGACAGGTCCGCCCTGGCGGGAGGCGAGCCTGGTGCGCGCCTCGTTGCGCGACGCCGGGTCGATCAGGTCGCTGAAGCAGATCCCCGGCTGGGCGGCGCCGTCGGTCAGGGCCTCCATGGCCTCGTTGGCCTCGATGATCGCCGCCTCGAAGGTGTCGCCGCCCTCCAGCAGGGCGGCGCCGAAGGGGGCGGCGGCGGCGAAGGCGTCGAGCGTCGTGGCCGCCGCCACCGGGCTCGCGGCCAGCGGCGCCGGGCCGGTGGCGAGACGCTGGACCGAAAGCCATTCCGACTTCGGCTCGTCGCGCACCAGGCGCAGCAGCAGCTTGTCGTCGCCCAGCCGCGAGATCATCGCCGGCCGCCCCGCGCCGGAGCCGAAACGCGCCTCCCCGGCGCCCGTGCGGCGCGCCAGCGCCAGGGCGGCGTAGAGCGCCTTGCCGGCCGCACCTTCCCGCGCGAGGCGGCGCATGACGCCGGCCTCGTTGCGCCAGGCGAGGTTGAAGCTGACCAGCCGTCCGTCGGCGGCGGTGACCGCGGCGGGTTCCGCCAGGGCGTCCACCAGGGCGTGCAGGCCGTCATCGGCGGCCAGAGCCCGCCGCGGTTCGCTGCTGGCGAAGGCGTAGATGCCCGCGAAAGCCACGCCTGCCAGCCCCATGAGCAGCAGCAGGCCCGGCCCGGTGGTCGGACCGGCTCGGAACGCCGGATAGGCCGCGGCGCCTATGGCCAGCAGGAAGAAGACCGCCGCCGCAATCGACAGCGGATCGATACGGCGGCGGCCGGCGACTCGGACAGCCTCCAGGGATGGGGTGGTCATGGCCATGGCGTGCACGCCTTCGGAAGCCTGCCAAGGGAGGCCTTCGCCGACCCGGGGCGCGAAAAAGGAGCGGAGTCGATCATAGTCTCATCGCGCCGCACCGCCCAAGGCGGTGCGCAGCGGCCGTGCCCGGCGCTTCGACGCACCGAGCACGAAGCCGACGACCTTAGCCACTGCCCGGTAGTGCTCACGCGGAATGGTTTCGTCTACCTCGACCACGGCGTACAGCGCGCGGGCCAGAGGAGGATCCTCCACCACGGCGACGCGGTGCTCTTCGGCGACCTCGCGGATTTTCAAGGCCACGGCGTCAACGCCCTTGGCGATGCAGATCGGCGCGGGCGTCTCGCCCTGGACGTAGCGGAGCGCGACGGCGAAATGGGTGGGGTTCATGATCACCAGCGTGGCCTTGGGGACGTTCTGGATCATGCGCTTCTTGGCCCTGGCCATGCGCTGCTGCTTCAGGCGGGCCTTGATCTGGGGGTCGCCCTCGCTGTCCTTGGCCTCATGCTTCAGGTCCTCGCGGCTCATCCGCATCTTCTGGGTGAAGCGCATGCGCTGGATGAAGACGTCCATGGCCGCGCAGACGGCGAACACCAGAACCCCGGCCAGCAGCAGGGCGCGCAGCACCTCGACAGACAGGGGCAGGATGGCCGAGGGGTCGATCCAGGACAGGGACGGCAGGGCCGCGACGCGGGACCTCAGCACCGCGAAGACCACCGCCCCCATGGCGGCCAGCTTGAACAGGCTCTTGCCGAAGCTGATCAGGTTGTCCACGCCGAACAACCGCTTCAAGCCTTCCATCGGGTTCAGCTTGGAATAGTCCGGCGCGAGCTTGGCCGGAACGAACAGCACCCCGTGCTGCAGGACGTTGCCGGCGATCCCGGCCGCCGCGCCCGCGCCCAGCACGATGAAGGCCGGTGCCGAGGCCAGCAGGGCCGAGTGCAGCACCTCCACCGCGCCGTGCTGGGATAGGTCGATGGCCTCTGGATGGGCGATGAAAGGCAGGAGCCGCTCGGTGAGGCCTCGCGCCATGGCGCCCCCGCCGCCCAGCGCCACGGCGGCTGCGGCGGCGAGAGCCAGGGTGGGCGCCACCTCCGGCGACTTGGCGACATCGCCCTTCTCGCGGGCCTGCTGCAGCCTGCGGGCTGAAGGGGCCTCTGTCTTGGAGTCCTTGTCCTGGGCGTCAGACATGCTGAGCCTTGAGGGTCAGACCCCTACGGACAACAGGGCGCCCGTTCATGCCAGCCGTTCGACGAAGGCGCGGAAGCGGTCCAGCCAGACCAGCCCCATGGCGCCCAAGCTCAGCGCGAAGACCGACAGGCCCAGCAGGAGCGAGAGCGGCTGGGCGGCGAAGAAGACCTGGAACTGCGGCATGATCCGGGCGACCAGGCCCAGCGCCACGTTGAACACCAGGGCGAACACCAGAACCGGCGCGGAGAGCTGCAGCCCCAGCGTGAAGGTCTCCGCGAACGTCCTGATCGCCAGGTCCGCGAGGTCACCGATGCGCGGCGTCCGCCCGGCGGGGAACAGGGCGTAGGAATGGGCGATGGCGCCGATGAACAGCTGGTGCAGGTCGGTGACGAAGACCAGCGTCACGCCGAGGAGTCCCAGGAAGGCGCTGACGCTGGCGGTCGGCTGGGCCTGCAGCGGATTGGTGGTCTGGGCGAAGGACAGGGTGGTCTGTAGCGAGACGATCTCGCCCGCCACCGCCAGGGCGCCCAGGAACATCCGGAGCAGCGCGCCGAGCCCGAGGCCCACAACCAGCTCTATGCCCATCTGTCCGACGAGCGCCGCCAGGCTGTCGGGCACGGGCGGGAGGCCGGCGCGCACGATCGGGTACATGACGAGCGCCAGCACAAGGGCGAAGGCCAGCCGGATGCGGGCGGGGATCGCGGCTTCGCCGATGCCGGGCAGCAGCATGACCAGGGCGCCCACCCGGGTGAACACCAGGCCTATGCCGAAGACCTGCGCCGCAAGCGCAAAGTGCTCCACGACCCGGCGCGCCCCCTTCACATCCCTGCGATGCGGGCGGCGATCTGGCGCATGAAGCCGCTCATCAGCGCGCCCATCAAAGGCAGGGCGATGAGCAGGGTGGCGAACACCGCGATGATCTTGGGGCCGAAGACGAGCGTCTGCTCCTGGATCTGGGTCACCGCCTGCAGCAGCCCGATGGCGACGCCGACCACCAGGCCGACCAGCAGCACCGGACCTGCGAGCTGGAGAACCAGCCAGATGGCCTGGCGGCCCACGTCCAGCACCTCGGTTCCGTTCATCGCGTCACGCTCCTGGGCCGCCCAGCACACGGACGCCACGGTGCAAGCTCGCCGGTTAGGGTTAACAAAGCGGTTACACGTCGGCGCCCTTTGCCGGGCGCCGGCAAGGCTTGCCGGGTCGGCGAAGGGCGCCGTATGCGCTTGCGCCAAAGAGGAAGCGCCCATGACCCCCCCCTCCC
>NZ_CAHJWH010000083.1 GCF_903642205.1 Caulobacter sp. S45
CACCGGCTCACCGACCGGGCGGGGGCTCTCGCCCGCATGGCGTACGCCGCCGCGATAGACCATGGCCACGCCCGCCAGCAGCACCGCCAGCACCACCCCGCTTCCGATCAGGGCCATGGGCATGGGGCGCCGCTCGCTGGGGCGACGGGGGTCGAAGGCCAGGGGAGCGTCGGTCTGGGGGGTGTAGGCCCCACGGTCGTAATCGGTCATGGGCTGGCCGCTCCGGACGGTTGGTGACCCGGGGCGAACCCGAATCGCAAACCTGCTCGCACTGTAACCCAGCCCGAGCGCGAGGCGGACGGCCGGATCGTCTCACCCTCAAGACATGGGATCGAGGTTAACGAACCCCTAACGCCAGCTCTCCAGGCCAAAGAGCCGCCGGTGCTCCTCGATGGCGAAGCGGTCGGTCATGCCTGCGATGTAGTCGCACACCACCCGCGCCCGCTTGGCCTCGTCAACGTCCGAGGTGCGCTGGAACCAGGCCGGCGGCATGACGTCGCCCTCCTCCATGTAGAGGGCGAACAGGCCGCGCAGGATGCGCTTGGCGGCGCTGCGGGTGCGGTTCTGGCGGTGATGGCGGTACATGCGCGCGAAGAGGAAGGCGCGCAGCCGGTTCAGGTCCTCGAACATGGCGGGCGAGAAGGCGACCAGCGGGCGGCCGAGGCCGCGCACGTCCTCGGGCGTGGAGACGCCCGCCTCCTCAGCGCGCCTGCGGGTCTCCGCCAGCACGTCGTCCACCATCGCCCCGATCATCCGCCGTACCGATTCGAGGCGCAGCAGCCGCAGGTCCAATCCCGGCCAATCGGCCTGGACAGAGCGGATGACCGGGCCGATCAGGGGCGTCTCCAGCAGGTCCTCGATCCCGAACAGGCCGGCCTGCAGCCCGTCGTCCACGTCGTGGTTGTTGTAGGCGATGTCGTCGGCCAGGGCCGCCACCTGGGCCTCGGCCGAGGCGAAGGTCTCCAGGCGGAGCGGGAACTCGCGGTCCAGCGCAAGGATGGGCGCGAAGGCCGGCTTGTCGAGCTGGCCCGTGGCGGGGCCATTGTGCTTGACCACGCCCTCCAGCGTCTCCCAACACAGGTTCAGCCCCTCGAACTGCGGGTAGCGCCGCTCCAGCCGCACCAGCACGCGGAAGGTCTGCACGTTGTGGTCGAAGCCGCCATAGGGGGCCATGCAGGCCTGCAGCTGGTCCTCGCCCGCATGGGCGAAGGGCGGGTGGCCGAGGTCGTGCGCCAGGGCGACCCCTTCCGCCAGGTCGTCGTCCAGCCCCAGCGCCTTGGCCAGCGAGCGGGCGATCTGGGCCACCTCCAGGCTGTGGGTCAGGCGCGTGCGGAAGTGGTCGCCCTCGTGCGCCACGAAGACCTGGGTCTTCTCCTTCAGCCGGCGGAAGGCGGAGCAGTGGATCACCCGGTCGCGGTCGCGGGCGAAGGCGGTGCGGGTGGCGCTCTCGGGCTCGGGATGGCGGCGGCCGCAGGACCGCGCAGGGTCCTCGGCGTAAGCCGCCCGGGTGGGCGGGACGTATCCTGCAGCGTCGGCCGGCAAGGCGGCGCCCTCCCCGCTCGCGGCGTCTTTCCCCGGAGCTCCGGCAGGCTCATATAAGGGTGGAGGCGCTTTCGCCAGCTTGAGCCCCATGAGCCGCCATGGCCGCCACCCCCATCACCCTGTCCGCTTCCGCCGCCCACCGCATCCGCGAGATCGGCCACGCCGAGGGCAAGCCGCTGATGCTGCGCGTGGCGGTGGAGGGCGGCGGCTGCTCGGGCTTCCAGTACCTGTTCGACCTGGTGGAGGCCGGCGAGGCCGACGACCTGCGCGTGGAGCGCGACGGCGCGTCAGCGCTGGTGGACGATGTGTCCGTCCCCTTCCTGGCCGGCTCGGAGATCGATTTCGTCGAGGAGCTGGCGACCGCAGAGTTCCGCGTCAGGAACCCGAACGCGAAGTCCAGCTGCGGCTGCGGGGTGAGCTTTTCGATCTGACTATCCTCCCCTGCGCAGCGGGGGAGGGGGACCACGCGAAGCGTGGTGGAGGGGGCTCCAGCCCAGCGTCGCGCCCGGGGGTCCTCCATCGGCTGCGCCGCCACCTCCCCCGCTCAGCAGGGGAGGATGAATGATGCGCATCGCCACCTGGAACGTGAACTCGGTCAACGCCCGGCTGCCGCTCCTGCTGCGCTGGCTGGAGGAGGAGCGGCCCGACGTCGCCTGTCTGCAGGAGCTCAAGTGCGTGGACGAGAAGTTCCCGCGCGAGCCGGTGGAGGCGCTCGGCTACAACGTGCTGGTGCACGGCCAGAAGAGCTACAACGGGGTGGCGATCCTGTCGAAGCACCCCCTGGAAGAGGCCCGGCGTGGCCTGCCCGGCGGTGGCGATGCGGACACCCACTCACGCTATCTCGAGGCGATCGTCGAGGCCCCCACGCCCGTCCGCGTCGCCTCCATCTACCTACCCAACGGCAATCCCATCGGCACGGAGAAGTTCGACTACAAGCTAAGCTGGATGGCGCGCCTGCACGCCCATGCCACCGACCTGCTGCAGCTGGAGGAGGCCACGGTGCTGGCAGGCGACTTCAACGTCATTCCCACGCCGCTGGACTGCGACAAGCCGGCGAGCTGGAAGGATGACGCCCTCTACCAGCCGCAGAGCCGCGCCGCCCACCGGGCGCTCACCAACCTGGGCTACACCGACGCCCATCTTGCGGTGGGCGCGGAGCCCCACGCCTACACCTTCTGGGATTATTTCCGCAGCTCGTTCGAGCGCGACCACGGCATCCGCATCGACCACGCCCTGCTTTCTCCGCAGGCCGCCGACCGGCTGGAGGGGAGCGAGGTCCAGCGCGAGCCGAGGGGCTGGGAGAAGCCGTCGGACCACACGCCGCTGATGGTGACCCTGGCGGGGTAAGACGCACCCGATCCTCCCCGCTGCAGGAGGGGACCAGCGAAGCTGGTGGAGGGGGCTGCGCCGCCGCTTCGCGTCGGCCCCCTCAGTCAGCTTCGCCGACAGCTCCCCCAGCGGGGGAGAGCATCTTTACCGAGGCGTGCGAGGCGGCGGGCGGGGGGTGGCGGGCAGAAGGCCTTCGCGCTGGGCGCGCTTCCTGGCCAGCTTGCGGGCGCGGCGGATGGCCTCAGCCTTCTGCCGGGCGCGCTTTTCCGACGGCTTCTCGTAGTGCACGTGACGCTTCATCTCGCGAAAGGTGCCCTCGCGCTGCATCTTCTTCTTAAGCGCCTTTAGGGCCTGGTCGACATTATTGTCGCGGACGAAAATCTGGACGATGACTAGGCCCTCCTCTGGACCTGCGCGAACGGGTGAATGGCAGGCGATGGCATAAACGCCATCGAGCCCGAACGGAGCTCCCGCGGGCTTAGGAGAGCGTCGGATACCAAAGCCCGCCCGCTTTGTCCACGCTCGGCGGAGATGAACGCCCCGACTCGGCCCATATGGGGAGCCTGAGCTTTCTCCGGACACTCCATGGCGCGTGACGGTGCGATCTACACCTGCCAGGCCTGCGGCGCCGTGCACACCAAGTGGAGCGGCCAGTGCTCGGCCTGCACCGCCTGGAACACGCTGGTGGAGGAGGTGCAGGCGAGCCGGCCGCCCGGCGCGCTCGCGCCAACCAGGACCAAGGCCCGTCCAGGCCTCGCCTTCGAGACGCTGGACGTGGAGACTCCCGCCCCTCCCCGCATCGTCACCGGCATGGAGGAGTTCGATCGGGTCTGCGGCGGCGGCGTGGTGCCCGGCTCGGCCCTCCTGATCGCCGGCGACCCGGGGGTCGGCAAGTCGACACTGCTGCTGCAGGCCGCCGCCGCGGCGTCGCTGAACGGCGCCAGCGTCGCCTATGTCTCCGGCGAGGAGGCGGTGGAGCAGGTCCGCGCCCGGGCCCAGCGCATGGGCCTGGCGCACGCCCCGGTGAAGCTCGCCGCAGAGACGTCGCTGCGCGAGATCGCCGAGGGGCTGAAGCGCGAGCACTTCGACCTGGTGGTGATCGACTCCATCCAGACGCTGTGGAGCGACCAGCTGGAGGCCGGCCCCGGCTCGGTGGCCCAGGTGCGCGCGGCGGCAGGGGAGCTGGTGCGCCTGGCCAAGAAGCGGCGCACGGCCGTCGTCCTGGTCGGCCACGTCACCAAGGACGGCCAGATCGCAGGCCCCCGGGTGGTGGAGCACATGGTCGATGCGGTGCTCTCCTTCGAGGGCGAGCGCGGCTATCCCTTCCGGATCCTGCGCGCCGCCAAAAACCGCTTCGGCGCCACCGACGAGATCGGCGTGTTCGAGATGGGCGATTCGGGGCTGCGCGAGGTGAAGAACCCATCCGCCCTGTTCCTGAACGAAGGCGGCGAGCGGTCGGCCGGCGCGGCGGTATTCGCCGGGATCGAGGGATCACGCCCGGTTCTGGTGGAGTTCCAGGCCCTGGTGGCTCCGTCCGCCTACGGAACGCCCCGCCGTGCGGTCGTCGGCTGGGATACGGGGCGTCTGGCCATGGTCCTGGCGGTGCTGGAGGCCCGGTGCGGGGTTGGATTAGGAGACCGGGATGTCTACCTGAACGTCGCGGGCGGGCTTCGTGTCACGGAGCCCGCGGCCGACCTCGCCGCGGCGGCGGCGCTCGTCTCCTCCGCCCTTGACCAGCCCCTGCCACAGGATTGCGTCGTGTTCGGTGAGATCAGCCTTTCCGGGGACGTGCGGGCCGTCGGCCGCACCGACTCGCGCCTCAAGGAGGCGGCCAAGCTGGGCTTCACCAGCGCGCTCGCGCCCACTTCCTCGAAGGAGGGCGGCTCCACGCCCGGCGCCATCCCCACGGCCGGCGTGGCCCGCCTCGCCGACGCCGTGCGACGGATTGGCGACGGTGATTGGAAATGAGGGTCCGCCACGCTAGGGAGCGCGCAGCGGGAGGCCTCGGTGAACCTGTTCGACCTCGTCGCGGCGCTGGTGCTGGTCGTGTCCGCCCTGATCGGCTTCAGCCGCGGCGCGGTTCTGGAAATCGTCACCCTGTTCGCCTTCACCGCGGCGGCGACGCTGTCGGTCTATCTACTTCCATTTACAGCACCCGTCGCCCGCCACACCGTGCATCCACCCTGGGCGGCCAACGCCGTGGCGGTCGCCGTCTCCTTCCTGGTCGCCTACATCGGCCTGCGCCTGCTGGGCTCAAACCTGTCGCGCGCCATCCGCAGCCAGAGCACCTTGGGCACGCTGGACCGCAGCGTGGGCCTGGCTTTCGGCGTCGTGCGGGCGCTGGTGGTCATGGGCGTCGTCTATCTGGTCTTCAACGCCACGCCCTTCGGCCAGCCGCCGCCGCTGCTCACCAGCGCCAGGCTCTATCCGCTGGCCCGCGGCGCCGGCCTGACCCTCGCCTCGGTGGCGCCGGGAGGCTTGCGCGAGATGGAAGGCTTCGGCGCCGGGCTGAAGGCCCGCATGGGCGGGGGCGACCCCGGGCCGCCTCCGGGTCCTGTGGAAGCTGGCCAGGACTACGCCGAACCTGCGGTCGCGGCGCCGCCATCCGAACGCACTCTGCGGATCGACGACGGCTCTGCGCCGCATCGACATCGTCGCCGTCCCGTCTCCGACCAGGTGGAGTGAGCCCGTGACCCTCGCCTCGACAGTTCCCGGCCGACCCACCCTGCTCGAGGACGCCGGCGGCCACGTCCGCGACGCCGACGACGACCAGATGCGCCTGGAATGCGGAGTGTTCGGCGCCTGGAACGTCGCGGAGTCCAGCGCCATCACCGCGCTCGGCCTGCACGCCCTGCAGCACCGCGGCCAGGAAGCCTGCGGCATCGCCAGCTTCGACGGCCAGCTGTTCCATACCGAGCGGCACATGGGCCACGTGGGCGAGGCCTTCTCCGGCACCGACCTGGTCCACCGCCTGCCCGGCCGCTACGCCATCGGCCACACCCGCTACGCCACCTCAGGCGCCAGCGTGATCCGCAACGTCCAGCCCATGTTCGCCGACCTGGAGGCCAGCGGCATCGCCATCGCCCACAACGGCAACCTGACCAACTTCCGCGCCCTGCACACCCAGCTCGTGGCCGAGGGCTCGATCTTCCAGTCGACCTCCGACAGCGAGGTGATCCTGCACCTGGTCGCGCGCTCGCGGAAGGGCTCGATGGAGGCGCGCTTCATCGACGCGCTGTCACGGATCGAGGGCGGCTATGCGCTGCTCGCTCTTACCAACGAATGCCTGATCGGCGCGCGCGATCCGCTCGGCATCCGCCCCCTTGTCCTGGGCGAGCTGGACGACGCCTATGTCCTGGCCTCGGAGACCTGCGCTTTGGAGATGATCGGCGCCCGGTTCGTGCGCGACATCGAGCATGGCGAAGTGGTGGTGATCTCCGGCAAGCGCACCCTCCGCTCGTCCCGCCCCTTCCCGGCGGCCCGGGCGCGGCCGTGCCTGTTCGAGTACGTCTACTTCTCCCGTCCCGACTCGGTGGTGAACGGGCGCTCGGTCTATGACGTGCGCAAGCGCATGGGCGCCTGCCTGGCGCAGGAGACCGGCGTGGACGCCGACGTGGTGGTGCCCGTGCCGGACTCCGGCGTCCCGGCCGCTCTGGGCTTCGCCCAGGCCAGCGGCATCCCCTACGAGCTCGGCATCATCCGCAGCCACTACATGGGTCGGACCTTCATCCAGCCGACCCAGGGCGTGCGCGAACTGGGCGTGCGCATGAAGCACAGCCCCAACCGCCAGGTGCTGGAGGGCAAGCGCGTGGTGCTGATCGACGACTCCATCGTGCGCGGCACCACCTCCCGCAAGATCGTGCGCATGGTGCGCGAGGCCGGCGCCCGGGAAATCCACTTCCGCTCCGCCAGCCCGCCAATCAAGTGGCCGGACTTCTACGGCATCGACATGCCCGACCGCGACAAGCTGCTGGCCGCCCGCAAGACCCTGGCCGAGATGCAGGAGATACTGGAGGTCGACAGCCTGGGCTTTCTGTCGGTGGACGGCCTCTACCACGCGATGGACGCCGGCCCGCGTGATCCGGTGCACCCCCAGTTCACCGACCACTACTTCACCGGCGAGTACCCCACCCGCCTGCTGGACCGCGAGATCGCGGAGGGCAGGAACGACCCTGTGGAACGCCAGTTGTCGCTGCTCGTCACCGCTTGAAGATCGCGACATAGGGTTTGACAAGGCCGCCGGACCACCCAGAACCGTCATCCTCGGCCCTGTGCCGAGGATCGAACTGTCCACCTGCCGGGCGCTCACGCGCCGCAGGCGTCTGAACTGGGGTCAGCCTTGATCCTCGGCGCGAGGCCGAGGATGACGAACTAATGTTGCAAGCGGACGATCCGATGTCTGACCCCCCCCTCCTCGCCGGCCGCATCGCCCTGGTCACCGGCGCCTCGCGCGGCATCGGCTACGCGCTGGCGTTGGGCCTTGCGGAGGCCGGGGCGCACGTGATCGCAACCGCCCGTACCCAGGCTGGCCTGGAGGAGCTGGACGACGCCGTCCTCGCCGCCACCGGCGCCCATGCCACCCTGGTCCCACTCGACATCACCGACGGCGACGGGCTCGATCGGCTGGGCGCGGCGCTCTACGAGCGGTTTGGCCGACTCGACATCCTGGTCTCCAACGCAGGCGACCTGGGCCTGCTCACGCCGCTGGCCCACTTGGACCCCAAGGTCTGGGATCGCGCCCTGACGGTGAACGCCACCGCCACCTTCCGGGTGATCCGCGCCATGGACCCCCTGCTCCGCCAGGCCCAGGCCGCCCGCGCCATCTTCCTGACCAGCGGCGCGGCCACAGCGCCCCGCGCCTTCTGGGGGGCCTATGCCGCCACCAAGGCGGCCATGGAGAGCCTAGTGCAGGTCTATGCCGACGAGGTGGACACCACCGCCATCCGCTGCACCTTGCTGAGCCCCGGCCCCCTTCGCACGCGCATGCGCATGCAGGCCTTCCCGGGCGAAGACCCCGCAGACCTGACCCGGCCCGAAGCCCTGGTCCCTCTATTGCTCGATCTGGTGAAACCCGAAGGCGACCCGCCGCTGCGCGCCAGCTTTCCAGCCTGGCGCAAAGGAAGAGATGAGCCCGGCGCAATTCATGCTTGTGCGTTGGAGACCTGAGCAGACTGAAAGTGGAAATTGCGCGGCATCTAGGCGCAACCTGGGGTATTGAAGCTTTTTCCTGATCCGACAGGCTGGCCCGCTGGGAAAGCGGGGGGTTGGTATGTTTGATGGAGAGCCGCCGAGCGAGGCTCGCGCACTCTCGCGCTATTGGCTGGTCACCACCGAGGCGCCGGGCTTCAGCGGCGGCATCGGCGTCTACACCCATCAGAGCGCCGCCATGCTCGCCGCCCGCGGTGTGGCGGTCACCGTCCTGCACCACGACCCGAAGGTGCACGATCCCCTCTGCGGATTCCGCGACGGCTACCGGCTGATCCGCTTCTCCAGCCGCGGCTTGGACCGACGAGCTATACCGCACGCCAATCTGCAGGGACCCCTGCGTATCGCCCGCGAGGCCGGGGAGATGGTGCGGGCCCTGGTCGCAGCCGAAGGCGCCCCGGACGTGGTCGAGTTCCAGGACTATGGAGCGCTCGCATGGGGGTTCCTGAAGCACCGCCTGTTCCATCCCGAGGTGGAGTGGCCGCGGGTGGTGCTGACAGCACACCGGCCGCACCTGCACTGTGTCATCACCGATGGCGACAGCCCGTACGAGCACCGCACCGCCTTTCTGGGCGAGGTGGAGCGTTGGTGCTACGCCGCTGCGGACGCGGTGTTCGCGCCATGCCGGTTCATCATAGGTGCGCTTGAGAGGCTAGGCTTTCCGTTGGCGCGGGCGCAGGTGGTGCGTAACCCGTTCGATCCGGCCCTGCTCGCCCCCGCCGCAGCAGACCTGGGGCCCGAGGCGCTGGAACTCTCCCGCGCGGTGCATACGCCGTCGGAGCCAGTGCTGTTCTTTGGCAAGTTGCAGGCGCAGAAGGGCGCA
Organism: Caulobacter sp. S45; assembly: GCF_903642205.1. Classification (GTDB taxonomy): domain Bacteria; phylum Pseudomonadota; class Alphaproteobacteria; order Caulobacterales; family Caulobacteraceae; genus CAHJWH01. The sequence continues at coordinate 8,900 of NZ_CAHJWH010000083.1, forward strand.
CCGGACCTGCTGGCCGCGCTGGGCGCCCTGCACACTGAGAGCGAGCCGCCGCCCTGCTGGCTGTTCGGCCGCGACGCCTTCCTGAGCGGCTCGCCCACCACCGCCTATGACGCCCTGGAGCGCCGTCACCGTCAGATGTTCGCCGAGCGACGCGTACGTTATTTCGGCGCCCATCAGGCTGCAGACACGCGGGCGCTCTGCGCGGTCCACCCTATCGTGGCCTTCCCCTATCGTGAGGACTGTCTGCCTTACGCCTTCATTGAAGCGGTGCTTGGCGGCGCCCTGCCCCTCACCAGCGCCAACGGCGGGCAGGCCGAACTTATCCCAGCCGACCTGCGCGAGCGGCTCACCGCCGAGGTGACGCGGCCGGACATCTGGCTCGCCAAGCTGCGCCGCCTGCTGGACCTCGGTCCGAGCGAGCGGGCGACGCTCTCCGCCCTCCTGCAGGCGGGCGTCTGGGCGGAGGTCGGGCCGAACCTGGTGTTCGGCGCCAAGGTGGAAGCGCTCCGCAAGGTGCAACCGAACTGGCGCAGCCGCGACTACCCCTTTGTTCAGCAGGAAGCTCAACTGTTCGGCGCTCCGGTCCCCGGCCGACGCCGCGCCCTGGCCGACGCCGTACCCCAGCGCGGCGCCACGCGCGAGGTCAGGACGGCAGGACCGCAGGCCGGCCCGACCCCTGACCTGATCACCGTCGTGGTGCCCTATTTCGACATGCAGGCCTATGTCGACGAGACCCTCGCCGCCATCGAAGCGCAGGACCACGCCGGCATCGAAGTGCTGATCGTAGATGACGGCTCGCCCTCTGCCGCCGCGCGCGAGAAGCTGGACGCCATCCTCGCCGCACCTCGCCGGTTCCCCACCCGAGTGCTGCGCAAGACCAATGGCGGCCTGGCGGACGCCCGCAACGCCGGCGCCAGGCTTGCCCAGGGCGACTACCTCTACTTTCTGGACGCCGACGACATCATCCATCCAAGCACCCTCAGCCGCTCGCTGGCGGTGCTGAAGCGCTTGCGCAACGTCGGCTACGTCGGCGCATGCCTGAAGGAGTTCGGCGAGAGCGAGGGCGAGTGGACCGTCTTCGACATCGACGGGGCCTACATCGGGTTCCACAACCTGCAGATCTGCGCCTTCCTGGTGCGCGCCGAGGCTTGGCTGGCCCACGGCGTGAATGATCCGGACATGTCGATGGGCATGGAGGATTACGCCAGCCACGTCTCCATGTTCGCAGCCGGCGTGCGTGGCGTGGCCATTCCGGACACTCTGTTCAGCTACCGCAAGCGCCCGGGATCGATGTCCAAAGCTTTTGACGCCCACGGCGTGGCCTTCCTGTACCGCCGCATCTGGCGCGCGAACCCGAGCCTGCTGCGCCGGTTCGGGCCCGAGCTGGTCGGCCTGTTTGCGGAAAACGGTCACGGCGCCCTTGCACCCTCGGTCGGTGAGCCGAGCCCGCACCAAGACGCCCTCTTCAGACGCGACATGCCCGAGCTGCAGGAGATCGCCGAGGAACTCGAAGCCACCGCCTCGCGCGAAAGGCTGGGCCGGGCGCTGCGGGCGCGTTGCGGGTCGGGCGGACCGGAGTGGGACTATACCACCGCCCGGCTGCTGCTGGCGCTCGACCAGGCGCCGGCCTTCGCCCGCTCGCTGTTGCGCGCCGCTGTCCGCGCCTCGCCCGAGAACGGCTGGTTTCGCCTTTACGCCGTCATCGCAGAGCTGCGCGACGGCAGGATCGGGGCCGCACGGAACCTCTGCACCGACAGCTTCTACAGGTTATGCGGGACACAGGCGGGCGCGATCGGCTGGATCGTCGAGCTCGAGGCGGTGCGCGGCTTCCCGCATGTCTCACAGGCGCTTGGCGTCTGGCTGGCCGACCGCGCCGGCCCGGACCTAGCTCCGCCGCACACCCACCTGGAAGGCGCTCCGCACCTGTTCACGGGCCCGTTCGCCGTCCTGCACGGCGCTGTCGAGGCGCTCCGCACCGAACTCGCAGCGGGCGAGGTGCAGCGCCTCAAGGCTGCGGAGAGCGCCGTACACGCCGCCGCCGCCAATCTGTCCTTCGAGGCGGTGGAAGCGCTGGTCGGACGCTGGAAGGCCACGTGGTCAGGCGCCAGCGTGTCCAGGCCGCTTCGCTCGCGACCTGTCCAGACGACCTACTGGGGAGGGACGGCGAACGCCTACCTTATCCATCCGGCCCACGCCAGTGCGCTTACCGCTGCTGAGGCCGCCGACCGCGACGCCTGGTCAGGCCTGCGTACAGGCTATGCGGCCGCACCTGGCGCCCTGGTCGAGGCGGTCACCCGACGGCTGCGCCCGATCGCGCTGCGGTCAAAGACGATGGCGCAGACCCCCTGAGATCGGCTGTCACCTGACACACGCTCTGGATGACGTAGTCCTGGACGTCAGGCTCCAAGTCGGCGGAGATAGGCAGGCTCAGCACGCGCGATGCCTTGGCCTCGGTGACCGGCAGGCCGCCCGGAACTGGACAATCAGCATAGGCGACCTGCTGGTGCAGCGGCACGGGATAATAGACGGCGGTGGGGACGCCGAGGCTCTTCAGCCTCCTGACGGCCTCGTCACGGCCGTCGACCTCGACGGTGTACTGGGCCCAGGTGGAGACGCCGCCGGCGATCACTGCGGGTTTTGAGACGCCCTCCAGGCCGGCGGCGTAGCGGTCAGCGGCGGCGTTCCGGCTGAGCATGTCGTCGGGGAAGATGTCCAGCTTCTCCAGGAGGATGGCGGCCTGCAAGGTGTCCAGCCGGCTGTTCATCCCGACCCGGGTGTTCAGGTACTTGGCCTCGTGGGCGAAGCTCGCCGCCACCGCGTCGCTGGCTATAGCCTTGCCGTGCACGCGGATCGAGTCGATCAGCTCCGCCAGCCTCGCATCGTCGGTCAGCACCGCCCCGCCGTCCCCGTAGCAGCCGAGCGGCTTGGCGGGGAAGAAGCTGGTGGTGGTCACGTCCGCCCAGTGCAGCGGATGCTCACCGCCCAGGGTGCAGCCGAAGCCCTGGGCCGAATCGGCGACCAGCTTCAGGCCGTGGCGGGCGCAGGTCTCCGCCAGGGCCGGGTAGTCGGCCGGCTGGCCGAACAGGTCCACCGCGATCACAGCAGCGGGCTTCAACCGCCCTTCCGCCAGGATAGCCTGCACCGCTCGTTCCAGGGCGCCGGCGTCGAGGTTGTAGGTCTCGGGCAGGATGTCCACGAAGACGGGCGTGGCGCCGGTCCAGCAAACCGCCTCCGCCGTCGCTGTGAAGGTGAAGCTGGGGCAGAACACCGCCTGCCCTGCCCCGATCTCCCAGGCCATCAGCGGCAGGGCCAGCGCGTCGGTGCCGTTGGCGCAGGAGAGGGCGTGTTCCGCGCGCCCGAAGGCGGCCAGCCGGCGCTCGAACTCCACCACCTGCGGTCCCATGATCCACTGGCCGGCGTCCACCGCGCCCATCACCGCCCGGTCGATGCGGTCGCCGAGCCGGCGGCGCTGGGCCAGTAGGTCGATGAAGGCGATGGGGGTCGAAGGAGCGTTCACGGCGGAGTCCTGCAGGCCCGCGGCCCGGAGGCGCGCTTATAGGCCGGGGCCGAGACCACAGGAAACCGAGCAGGGCTTCAAAAGCTGTTTCAGACCTCCCATGATCGCCAATGTCCTTCAGGCGATCGAGTCTCGCATGGTGACGCCGTTCCAGCCCTGGCGACCCGATCCGCTCATCGCGCCCCCCGCCCCAGACGAGCCGCTGGCCTTGGCGCTGGCCCGTGAGGCGGCCGGCGATCTCGCCGGGGCGCTCAGCGCCTACGAAGCCGCCCTCGCCAGCCGTCCCGGCGAGGTGGACGTGCTGGCGGGACTGGCGCGGCTGGCCGGTCTTATGGAGATGCCCCGGCAGGCCCTGGCCTGGTGGGAGCAGGTGCTGGCGCTCGATCCCTCCAGCCTGGAGGCGGCGGACGGCCGCGGGCGAAGTCTCGCGGACCTGCACCGCTATGGCGACGCGGTGGAGGTCCTGCGCCGCGCCATCCTGGCCCATCCGCACGAGGCGAGGCTCTGGAACACGCTGGGCGTGATCCTGAACCAGCAGGGCGACAGCCCCGCCGCGCTGGCCTTCTTCGACGAGGCCGTGCGGCTGGAGCCCACGTTCGCCGCCGCTCTGTACAACCGGGGGGATGCCCGCTTCGACCTCGGCGAGCTGGCCTATGCGGAGGCGGATTTCCACGCCGCCGCCCGCCACACGGCCGACCCCGGCCAGACGGCGGTCATCGCCTTCGCCCGCGCGCTACTGGCCCTGCACCGCGGCGACCTCGGCGCCGGGTGGGACGCCTATGAGGCGCGGCTGAGCCCCGACCACCCGTCAGCCCCCGTCTTCGAGGCGCCGGGCGAGCCCTGGACGCCCGACACGCCGCTCGAAGGCGCCCACCTGCTGGCGATCGGCGAACAGGGCCTGGGCGACGAGGTCATGTTCGCCAGCCTGGTCCCGGACCTCGTGGCCGCGCTGGGGCCGCGGGGCCGGCTCAGCCTGGCCCTGGAGCCGCGGCTCCACGCCCTCGCCCGGCGGAGCTTTCCCGGCGTGGAGGTCCTGGCTTACGCCACCGAGCGCCGCGAAGGCCGCCCCCATCGCAGCGTCGCGCCGGGCGGCGGACGCAGCATCGAACTCTGGGCGCCGCTCGCCTCCCTGCCCCGCGC
>NZ_CAHJWH010000084.1 GCF_903642205.1 Caulobacter sp. S45
AGCACCGCCCGCGCCAGGCTGGAGCTCAAGAGGTTGGTCTCGCCGTTGCGCCAGGCGATGACGAAATAGATGTTGAACGCTACGCCTATGCCCAGCAGCAGAGGCAAGGCGATGATGTTGGCGAAGTTGAGCGGCTGGCCGATGACCACGCAGGTGGCCAAGGTCAGCAGGCCCGCCAGCAGGATGGGCGCGAGCGTCAGCGCCACGTCGCGCACGCTCCTCAGCACCAGGCCCAGCAGCGCCACGATGACGATGAAGGACAGCACGCCCGCCTGGATGAAGGCCGTGTAGATGCTGCGGCCCGCCTCCTGGATGGAGATGGGCGTGCCGGCGGCGTCGGGCGCCACCTGGCGCACCGCTCTCGAGAAACGCGCCAGCACCGCGTTGTTATTGGAGTCGCCGCTCGGGAAGACCGACACCCTCGCCTCCCCCCCGGCGTCGACCCAGTCGCTCACCAGGTCGGGTGGCAGCGAGGCCCGGGTGACGGGCTGGGCCTGCAGCAGGCCGCGGAGCTGGTCGAACAAGATGGTCAGCGGCGCTACCAGGGTGTCCGAGGCCCGCGCGCGTACCGCTGGCGGTGCTGCGACCAGCTTCTGCAGCACATCGGCCAGATGACGGGCGTCGGCGGCCGGCTGCCCGGTGGAGACCTGAGCGGCGGCGCGCAGGTCGCCGGCCGTACGGGCGAGGCTGGCCACCCCCTCCGCATCTGAGGGCGCCGGCTGGGTCTCGAACGGGTTCAGGGTGGGGTCGAGCAGCAGCTGGGCGTCACTCACCGCCGCCAGCTTCGCGGTCTGGTCGGTCGGGATGAAGGTGCTGAGCGTCAGGGCCTGGGACACCTGCGGCAGCTTCTCCAGGCGGCCGGCGAGGGCGTCGGCCGCGGCCAAGTCCGGCGACAGCACGTCGATGGTGTTGGGCGTCTCCTGCGGGTCCTTCATCAGGTCGGCGACGGTGGTGATCGCCTCCCCGTGCGGGTTCTGCAGGTGGAGCGGATTGAAGTCGAAGCGCAGGAAAGCCATCAGGATCAGGCAAACCAGGGCCGCAGCCCCGGCGATGGTCAGCACACGGCGGCGGCGCCCGATCAGGTAGACATCCAGCCGCCCCAGCGACTCCAGCCCCACCTCCGCCGTCTCCCCCGGTGGCTTCAGCAGGGTGAGAAGCGCCGGCAGGAAGGTGATCGCCAGCACGAAGGCCACGATCATGCCGACGCCGGCGATGACGCCCAGTTCAGATACGCCCAGATAGCTGGTGGGCAGAAAGGCGAAGAAGGCGAGCGCGATGGCCGCGGCCGCCAGGGCCAAGGAGCCGCCGACGCCCGCTCCCGCCGCAGCGAGGGCGTCCTCAAGCCGCGGATGGGTAAGTCGCTCCGCGCGGTAGCGAACGCTGAACTGGATGCCGAAGTCCACCCCCAGCCCCACGAAGAGCGGGATGAAGGCCACCGAGATCAGGTTGAACCGGTGCACCGCCGCCAGACCCAACCCCGCGGTGATCACCAGCCCCACCACGGTGGTAAGCAGGATGGCGCCGATCAGCTTGGCCGAGCGCACCCCCAGCCACAGCATCACCAGCATGGCGCTGATCATCACGACAGGGATCAGCCAGGCCCGCTGCTTCAGCGAGGCGAACTGCTCGTCGTCCAGCGGCACCGAGCCGGTGAGCCGGACCCGCACGCCATGGGCGGCGTCGAGCTTCAGGCCGGCGGCGGTCTGGCGGATCAGCGCGCTGGAGGCCGCGCCGGGCTCCAGCGCCCCGTAGTCGAGCTTCGGCCGCACCAGGACAAACTGTCGGCTCCCTGCGGCGTGCGGCCCGCTGGAGAACAGCGCCTCCCAGGAAAACCAAGCCGGCTGTCCCGCCGCCACCTTGTCCAGGGCGCTCGCCAGCCCGACCATGGGCTTGTCGATCTGGGCTAGGCTGGCCTGGCCGTGCTGGACGCCCACCATGGCCGTGTCCATGGCGTTCATGACCCCGCGCAGGCTCGGGTCCGCCGCCAGCGGGCCGAGGAAGCCCTGGGCGGCCATCAGCTGGTTCAGGGTGGACTGCACCTCCGAGAGAGGCAGCAGCAGCAGCCCCTCCTTATGGAAGAAGGGGCCGCCGTTTGGACGGCGCACGCTGATGAATCGGCCAGACTGGGCCTGCAGCGCCTGGGTCAGCCGTCCGGCGGCCGATTCGGCCAGCTCCGGCGTCTGGCCGTCGATCACGACGGCGGTGACGTCCTCGTTCTGCGGGAAGGCGGAGGCGATGCGCGCGCTGTTCTGGCGCCACTTCAGCTTGGGCGAGATCAGCGCCGCGGTGTCGGTGGACATGGCGAAGTGGCCGGCCGTGTACCAACCCGCGCCCAACGCCAGCAGGAGGCCCAGCGCGCCCACCAGCCAGGCGGAGCGGCAGCTGGCGGCCACGACGCGGGCGATGAGGGAAGGCTTCACGGCGAAGATGATCCTTAGGCCCAGGGCCGGAGCGCGCATCGAGCTTGTGCCCGCTAAGCCGCATCAGGTTCAAGCCCGCGATTACAAGCTCGACAATGCAAAGCTGCGGCGCAAAGACGGCGCGTGAGTCACGACACCCTTCTCCACCGGCTGGTGCGCCCGGCCATGCGGCCCCTGGCGCGTACGCCGATCACCCCCAACCAGCTCACCACCATGCGCCTGCTGACAGGACTTGCGGCGGCGACGGGCTTTGCTTTCGGAGGGGGCTGGCGAGTGGCGGGGAGCGGCCTGTTTCTTGTCTCCCTGCTGCTCGACCGGGCGGACGGTGAGCTGGCCCGACTGAGCGGCAAGATGAGCGCCGGCGGCTACCGCTATGATCTGACCTGCGATTGCATCGCCACGGTCGCGACCTTCATCGGGCTGGGCATAGGCCTGCTCGGCGAGCTGGGGCCGGTCGCGATCGCGCTGGGGGCGGTAGCCGGCGCGTCCGTCGTCGCCGTTTTCTACCAGATCAATGTCTTGAAGGTCGCGGGCACCAGCGGACCAGGGCTGGACGGCCGGACCCTGGCCGACGCTGACGACGCCATGGTGGGCCTGCCGGTGCTTATCTGGCTCGGCCTGTCCAAGCTGGCCCTGGTGCTGGCAGGGACTGCGACGCCGATCATCGTGATCCTGCTCGTGCTGCGCGAACGCCTGCGCACGCGCCGCGCCTGATGCTGTGGTCCAGAGCCGCCCACCATATAGACGACCTACAGACGCCCTCCCCTCGATGGGGAAAGAAGGTTAGTCGATGAAGTCGCTGGCTCGGTAGCCCTGGAAATAGAGCAGCGCGGTCAGGTCGGCGTGGTCGAGCCGGGCGTCGGCGCGCTCGGCCACCACAGGCTTGGCGCGATAGGCGACGCCGAGGCCCGCCGCCTCGATCATGGCCAGATCGTTGGCGCCGTCGCCTACCGCCAGGGCGGCGCCAAGGCCGACGCCCAGCTCCGCAGCGTGGTGGCGAAGCGCTTCCAGCTTAGCGGCGCGCCCCAGGATCGGCTCGCCGACCGTTCCAGTCAGCCGCGCATCCTGGACCAGCAGTCGGTTGGCGTGGTGTGTAGTGAAGCCGGCCGCTTCAGCGACCGGGCCGGTGAAGGCCTCGAAACCGCCCGAGACCAGCACGCAACGCACTCCGTTCGCCACCAGGGTCTGCACCAGGATACGGGCGCCGGGGTTCAGCCGTACGCGTTCGGCGTAGCAACGTGTGAGGACGTCAGCCTGCAGCCCCTTGAGCTTGCTCACCCGCTCGCGCAGCGCGCCCTCGAAGGCGATCTCGCCGCGCATGGCGCGTTCGGTGACCTCAGTCACCTCAGCCTTCACGCCCGCATAATCGGCCAGTTCGTCCAGGCACTCGCAGCCGATGATGGTGGAATCCATGTCGGCCAGGAGAAGTCGCTTGCGCCGCCCCTCCGACGGCTGGACACAGACATCGACCGAGGCGTCCTCGACCGCGGCCTGTGCGACCGCCGCGACTGCAAGCCGATCCTGCGACTCCATCATCACATCGGCGCCGCCGGGGCCAAGCCAAGCCGTGGACTTGACCTCGCCCGCTGCGGCGGCCAGGGCTCGTACCCGATAAGCGGCGTTTCGGACGGCCTCGGCGTCAGGCCCGGCGAGGGTGAGGGCGAACAGCATGAGGCCTAGCGTCTGGCTGATCGCCGGACCCACCGCAAGCGGCAAGTCCGGGCTCGCGCTCCGGCTGGCGCAAGCGATGGACGCTGAGATCGTCAACGCCGATTCCATGCAGCTTTATGCCGATCTGTCGGTCCTGACAGCCCGCCCCTCTCCCGCCGACCTGGCCTGTGCGCCCCACCACCTTTACGGCGTGGCTGATGCGTCGGAGGCGTGGTCGGTGGGCCGTTGGCTGCGCGCCGCCCGCGACGTGCTCGACGGCGTCGCGAGCCGGGATCGCTCGGCCTTGATCGTGGGCGGCACCGGACTCTATTTCCAAGCGCTCACGAGCGGGCTCGCTGACATCCCGGGAGTGCCCGCGCAGGTGCGAGACGCAACGTCGGCGCGGTTGGAGGCGCAAGGGGAGACCGAGTTCCGGGCCGCGCTCGCCATCGGCGATCCGCAATCGGCGGCCCGCATCCAGGCCGGCGACCGTCAGCGGCTGATCCGCGCGGCAAGCGTGCTGGAGGCCACCGGGCGGCGCCTGTCGGCTTGGAGAGGGCGGACGCTTCCCATGCTGGCGCCGGGCGATTACCGCTCCGTCGTCTTGGATCCGCCCCGCGCCGCCCTCTATACCCGATGCAATCTTCGCTTGCAGACGATGCTCACCCGGGGCGCCCTGGAGGAGGTCGCATCGCTCCTCTCACGAGGCCTGCCCCCCGAACTGCCCGCGATGAAGGCGCTAGGCGTCCGTGAATTTGGCCGTCACCTGCAAGCAGGCCGTCCCCTCGACGCGGCGCTCGCCGAAGGTCAGCTCCAGACCCGGCGCTACGCCAAGCGGCAGTCCACCTGGTTCCGCAACCAGACCCCGGACTGGCCGAGAGTCAGGGAGGTGCAGCCGGAGGAGCAATGGGCCGCCCTGCTGAACCTGCAGCAGGCCGCCTCAGCTTGACTATGCCAGTCACGTCGGCTTGGTCAGCCCATGCGCCGCCTGAAGACCCTCTATCTCGCCGGCCCTGACCGGTCCTATCCTGACGCGGAAGCGCTGATCGGCCGCAAGCGCGCGCTGTGCACGGCCGCGGAGCTCACCGCCCGGCTGGCGGGCGACGAGGTGAGCCTGAGCACCACCGCCGGCGAGCTGCAGGCCCGCGAGATTTATGCCGGAACGTTGGCCAACCTGCGGGCGTGCGACGCGGTGGTGGCCAATCTGACGCCCTGGCGTGGGCCGGCCTGCGATCCCGCCACCGCTTTCGAAGTCGGCTTTGCGAGCGCGCTCGGCAAACCGGTGCTGGCCTACCTCAACGTCGAGGACGAGGACGACGCCGACTACCGCAGCCGAGTGGAAGGCTGGCTCGGCGCCATGCCGGACGAGGCCGGAGTCTGGCGAGACCCCGATGGATGCGCGGTTGATGACCTCGATCTACCCGACAGTCCCTTGTTGTGGGCGGAGGCGCGGCGGCTGTTTGTCATCGTCACGCCCGATCCTCTTGGCGACGTCACCGGGCTTGAACTCTGTCTCGAAGCACTCAAGGACTGGGACGACTGATCTGCTCTGGAACGCTTCGGCCAGCCGCCTGCCCCTCAACGGCGCAAGGCCGGTTTAACAGCTGACGACAGCAGCAATCAGCGCACGCGGTCGAACAGCGCCTGGAGCTTTGACTGCATCTGCATCGCCATGGCCATGTCGGAGACCTTCAGCCGCCCGGTGAGCACCGCGGTCATGGGGTTGATCCGGCCTTCTCCGAGCGCCTCCAGATCGGCCCGGGACAGGGTCAGCGTCAGATCGGCGGGAAGGTCGTCGTTGCTCACCAGGCTCCCGTCCACGCGGACCACGCCATCGCCCTTGAGGACGAACTTGACCGACCGGCCCAGCGCCGCATCCTCGCCCACCGCCTTGCGGAACTTGGTGGTGATTTCTTCCAAGCTTGCCATCTAAGCAGCGACTCCTGGTGTCATTGAGCCGGCTGTTTCGCCCGGGAATGCAGGTTGCGCAACACGAAGCGAGAGCGTTTTTGTCCTGAAATCGGCTTGAAGGGTGCTTACCCCTGCCTATCTGAATCCCTAACGACGCCGGTTTCGGGTCTTCAGGGTCGTGCGGAGCTTTGTGTCCGCATGGCCGCACCTGCGCCTGTCACCTCATGTGGTGGGCGTCGCACCTTGCTTGATGAAGAAGGATGTGAACATGCGCACGATCGATCTCTCCCCCCTGTACCGCTCCGCCGTCGGGTTCGACCGCCTGGCCGCCCTGCTGGACGCCGCGTCCAAGGCCGAAGCGCCTTCCGGCTATCCGCCCTACAACATCGAGACCACGGGCGATGACACCTACCGCATCGAGGTCGCCGTCGCGGGCTTCCGACCTGACGAGCTGAACGTCGATGTTAAGGAGAACGTCCTCACGGTGGCCGGCCGCAAAGCCGCCAACACGGATGAGGGCAAGCGCTACCTGCATCGCGGCCTGGCCGAGCGCAACTTCGAGCGCCGCTTCCAGCTGGCGGACTACGTGGTGGTCACCAGCGCCGACCTGGCCGATGGTCTGCTCTCCATCTCGCTGAAGCGCGAGCTGCCGGAAAGCATGAAGCCTCGGCGGATCGAGATCGGCCAGCGTGCCCAGGCTGCTGCCCCTCAGGCCGACAAGGGCCTGATCGAGGCACACGCCAACGCCGCCTGATCCCGGCTCTGCTGAAGGATCATGAGGGCGGCGCGTCAGCGCCGCCCTTTTTCGTGCAGGATCAGGCCGCCTGGCCCCGGCTGAAGTCGAGCCCTATTACGGCGAATAGCTGGGCTTGCCGCCAGCGTGCCCCGGCCAGCTTGGCGCCTGTGAAATCAGCCCCGGCGAGATCGCTCTCTTCGAAGATCGCGCCGCTCACGTCGGCGCCCTGCAACATCGCGTAGCGCATTCGGGTGCGTGCGAACTGGGCCGGCGCCGTACGCCCCTGGCCCAGGGGAAGCGCCGTGGCGACGACCTCCCTCAAGTCCGCCTTGGTGAGGTTGGCGCCTGTGAAGCGGGCGGCACGAAGGTCGGCGCCGCGCAGGTTCACGTTCCGCAGGTCCGCGCCTTCGAAGTTGGCCCCCTGCAGGAAGGCTCCGGACAGGTCCATGCCGACCAGGCAGGCGCCCTTCGCCGAGAGCGCCGCCAGCCGCGCACCCTTCAGCTCGCCCTTCAACAGCCGCATGTCCTCGCCATCGAAGCTGGCGAGGGCGCCGGTCGCGCCCTCGCTTCGCCACCAGACCGCCGACGACTGCACCCGCTGCAACAACCTCAGCAGCTGGATCTTGGGATCGCCCGGCAGGTCGCGTAGCACGTTGGTCAAGTCGGCCCGTGAGAGCTTGGCGCCGCGGGTGTCCACCCCCGTCAGCACGGCGCCGGAGAGGTTGGCGCCTTCCAGGTTCGCGCCCGCCACCTGGGCCCCCTCCAGGTTCGCCCCGCTCAGGTTCGCGTCCTTCAGGTTCGCGTTGGCGAGCTTGGCCCCTCGCAGCGAACAGTCGGTGAAGTCGGCGTTGCACGCGGTGGTGCCCGACAGCTGGGATCCGTCCAGGGTCGCGCCGGAGAAGTTCGCATCCGCCAGATCGGCGGAGCGGTTCTCGCTGCGCAGCGTCTCCAGCCCCAGCTTGGGATGGGGGACCACGATCTTGCCCTGTCGGAAGTCCGCGCCGCTCAGATCGGCGAAGGCCAGGTTGGCGCCTCGGAGCACCACGCCACGCAAATCCGCCCGGCACAGGATCGCACCCCGAAGGTCGGCCGTGCTGAGGTCGCAGCCGAACAGGGAGGCGCGGGTGAGATCGGCTCGGGTGAACCTGGCGCCCGCCAAGTTGCAGCCGGTGAAATCTGCCTCGGAGAGCCTGCGTCCTGCAAACTGCAGCCCGGACAGGTCAGCGAAACGATGGGTCAGCCTTTGGCCGCCCGCGCGGCCTTGAAGGAAACGCTCGTGCCCATCGAGCACCGCGTCCAGTTCGGCCTGCGTGAACCGCCGCCGCGCGCCTTGCGCCATCCAGCCCTCGCCGATCTGACCTCAAGCTAATCGGCGAAGGTGCGCGAAGGGTTAAGCGTCCGCGATGCCGGTCGCCGCAGGCTTGCGGAAGAGGAGCGCTTTGGTGAGGAAGGCGCTGTCCCTCGCCTCAGGGAGGAGACCGGCCCCGGCGAACAGGGCGGACAGGTCGGTGGCCTGGTAACTGGCGAAATAGGGCTCGTGGAAGAAGGCGGGAAAGGCCTGGAGCAGCCGATCCAGGTCCGGTGCATCGACAGTCTGGATGGAGTCGGCGAAGGCGAGCACGCCCCCGGGCTTCAGCACCCGCGCCAGCTCCGCCGCGACCGCCGGCCGAACCTTCGGCGGCAGCTCGTGGAACAGGTAGATGCAGCTGACGCCGTCCAGGCTCACATCGGCGAAGGGCAGCCGTTCGGCCGCCGCCTGAGCCATGCCTGCACCGGAGCGGAGCCCCGCCTCCTGGGCATAGGCGTGGCTCAGGTCCACGCCCGCCACGGCGGCGCGCGGGAACGCGCCCTTCAGGTCCTTGAGGAAGGCGCCTGAGCCGCAGGCGATGTCCGCGATCTTCAGGTCCCGCTGGTCCTGGTCGCGCCAAGCCTTGGCCAGCAGGGACAGGGCGCGGCGGCGCATCGCTCCCGCAGCGCCGGAGAACAGCGCCTCCACCTGGGCCTCGTAGCGCTTGGCGCTGTCCGCGGTGAACCAGCCGCCGGTCTGATAGTGGAAGTTCTGGCGGTAGTAGGTTGGGCCGATGGAGCCCTCTTCCTCGCGCGCCTCAACCGCGCCGCCGCGCTTGCGGCGGGCTTCGACTTGGCGGGCGTCGGCGATCACGTCCACCGCGCGGCGGATCGGCTGGGCGACGTTGCGCGGAGGCGTCTCGGTGACCGGGTAGAGGCCCGCCGCGACATCGGCCGCGTCCTTCTCAAAGGCTTCCAGCCACGCCGAGCGCAGACGGCCGGCCCTGGGCGGCGGAGTGTCGACGCCGGGCGGTGGGGCCGTCTCGTCGTCGGCGGGCTTGGCGATGGCGCGGCCTGCGGCGCGGTTGGTGGTCCACCACAGGGCCTTGGCGGTGGACAGCGCACGATGGCTGCGGGCATCGCGGCGGAAGGCCGCCGGGCGATGGGGCTCAGGGTTCGCCGGAAGGGGGGTTATGCCGGTCTGGTCCATCTCACCGCTCGAAAACGCCTACCAGCTCGATATGGGGAGACCAGAGGAACTGGTCCACCGGCAGCACGCGCGTCAGGTGGAATCCGGCGTCGACCAGCACCCGGGCGTCCCGGGCGAAGGTCGCCGGATTGCAGGAGACGCCCACAGCCCGACTGACCTTGGAGGGAGCGATCTCGCGCACCTGCTCCAGCGCCCCGGCCCGAGGCGGGTCGAACAGCACCGCGTCCAACCGCTTCATCTCCATGGCGAGCAGCGGGCGGCGGGCGAGATCACGAGCCTCTGTCGTGATCTGCTTCAGGCCGGGCGCGGTGGCGATGGCCTGTCGGAGCGCCTCGACCGCGCTTGCCGTCCCGTCGATCGCCAGCACCGAGGCGGTCTCGGCTAGGCGGAAGCTGAAGGCGCCCGAGCCGCAGTAGAGGTCGGCGACGCGATCGGCGCCTTGAATGGCCTCGCACGCGAACGCCGCCATGGCCACCTCGGCCGCCTCCACCGCCTGGAGGAAGCCGCCGGGCGGCGGCGCCACGCTCGCCGCGCCGAAGCGGACGATGGGCCGGCGCGCCTGGAACAAGGCCTCGCCCGCGAGCGTCAGCCGGGCCAAGCCGCCTGCCTGCGCCGCGTCGGCCACCCGGCGGCGCGAGTCGGCGGACAGGCCGCCTCTCCTGGCCTCCACGCCGCTGACGTCCACGTCAAGGCCGGTGAGGGTGGAGGTGACGTGCAGGATGGGGGCGGACTTGGCGTGTTCGAAGAGCGGGCTGGCGCAGGCGGCGAGCGCCGGCAGGGCGGCGACCAGGCGGGGCTCGGCGATGGCGCAGACGGCGATCTCCACCAGGTCCCAGGTCCCGCGCGCCTTGTAGCCGAGCGTCACGTGGCGTCCGGACTTGCGGGCGTGGAGCGCCAAGCGGCGGCGGGAGCCCGGCGCGGCGGCGAAGGGCGTGGCGAACTCGGTCTCGATCCGTTCGCGGCCGAGCGCGAGGCGCACCTGCTCCACCTTCCACGCCAGGTAGGGCGCAGGGTCGAAGTGCTGCAGCGCGCAGCCGCCGCAGCGGCCGAAGTGCGGACAGGGTGGGGCGACGCGGTGGGCCGAAGGCTGAAGCACGGCCTCCAGCTCGCCGCGTTCACCGGAGACGCGGGCGCGCACCTGCTCGCCGACGAGGGTGAAGGGGACGTAGGCGGGGTGGCCGTCCAGCTCGGCGACGCCATCGCCGGAGGCGCCGAGGGCGGCGATGGTGAGGTCCGCCGTTTGCAAGGGCGTGGAGACAGGAGCCGGTCTGCGAAGCTGTCTCAAATCCCACTCCTCCCCTGCGCAGCGGGGGAGGTGGCGCGGCGCGAAGCGACGTGACGGAGGGGGCGTCGCCGCCGCTCCATTGTCCTACTTGATACGGCAGCGGCGGTGACGCCCCCCTCACCACGCTTCGCGCGGTCCCCTCCCCCCGCTTCGCAGGGGGAGAGAAGAGGCGGCGCCCGTCTCAGTCCAACCCCCTCAGCCGCGCGAGACCGGCCTTCAGCCGCGCCAGCGTCGCTTCCGCCTCCGCCAGCTTCGCCCGCTCCGCCTCGACCACCTCGGGCTTGGCGCGGGCGATGAAGTCGGGGTTGGCTAGCTTCTTCGCAGTGCGGGCGATGTCCTGCTCGGCGGACGCGACGCCCTTCTCCAGGCGGGCGCGCTCGGCGGCGAGGTCGATGAAGCCCGCCACCGACAGGGCCGCGCCGACGCCGCCCAGCAGCACCGCGCCGGGCGGGGCCGCATCGGCCTCGCGCACGGTGTCCAGCCGCGCCAGGCTGCACAGCCGGTCGCGGTTGCGGGCCAGCCGGCTGCGGGTCTCCGCATCCGGCGCGATCAGGGTGAGCGGCGGCTTGGCCGACGGCGGTACGTTCATCTCGGCGCGGACGGAGCGCACCTCGGTGACCAGGGCGATCAGCCAGTCGATCTCTGCCTCGGCCGCCGGGTCGATCCACGCTGCGGGCAAGTCGGGCCAGGGCGTCTCGATCAGCAGGGTCTGGCGGGCGGGGCCGAACTCGGCGGTCTGCTCCCACAGCTCCTCGGTGATGAAGGGGGAGACAGGGTGCAGCAGGCGCAGCGCCTGGTCCAGCACCCAGGCGATGGTCGCGCGGGTCTCGGCCTTGGCCCTGCCCTCGCCGCCGTTCAGGATCGGCTTGGCCAGCTCCAGATACCAGTCGCAGACCACGTTCCAGATGAAGCGGTAGAGCACGCTCGCCGCTTCCGCGAAGTCGGCCCCGTCCAGCGCGGCCGTCACCGCGTGGGCCGCAGCGGTGGTTTCCGATCGTATCCAGCGGTTCAGCGTCTCGCACACCGCACCGGGGTCGAACGCGGGGTCGGCCACGCACTCGTTCATCTGGCAGAAGCGGGCGGCGTTCCAGAGCTTGGTGCCGAAGTTGCGGTAGCCCTCGATCCGGGTCTTCGACAGCTTGATGTCGCGCGTGCCCGAGAGCATGGCCATGGTGAAGCGCAGCGCGTCGCAGCCCAACTCGTCGACGATGTCGAGCGGGTCGATGACGTTGCCCTTGGACTTGGACATCTTCTGCCCGCGCTCGTCGCGCACCAGCCCGTTGATGACCACCCGGCGGAACGGGACCTCGCCTCGGAACTCCAGCCCCATCATCATCATCCGCGCCACCCAGAAGAAGATGATGTCGAAGCCGGTGACCAGGGTGTCGGTGGGGTAGAAGCGCTGCAGGTCCGCGGTGTCCTCCGGCCAGCCGAGGGTGGAGAAGGGCCACAGGGCGGAGGAGAACCAGGTGTCGAGAACGTCATTATCCCGGTAGACGCTCGGAGGACCATTCGAGGGTGTAAACCCGAGTTCGGCGATCTTTGTCTGAGCGTCGCTTAGATCCTCTGCCCAGACGACATTAGGAAAGCGTCGAAAGATTTCAGCTTCCGCCTCTTCAGGCGTTTCGAAGACAATAACGTCCCGTAGCTTTGGTTTGAAATCTTCATCAACCCAGTCATGTACATACCAAGCCGGTATCCGGTGCCCCCACCAGAGTTGGCGCGAGATGCACCAGGGCTCGATGTTGCGCATCCATTCGAAGTAGGTCTTCTCCCAGTTCCTGGGCTCGAAGACGGTGCGGCCGTCCTCCACCGCCGCGATCGCGGGCGCCGCCAGGGTCTTGGCGTCCACGTACCACTGGTCGGTGAGGAAGGGCTCGATCACCACGCCGGAGCGGTCGCCGTGGGGCTGGGCGATCAGCTTGTCCTCGATCTCGCGCAGCAGGCCGAGCGCCTCGATCTCCTGCACCACCATGCGCCGGGCGTGTTCACGCTCCACGCCCTGGTAGCGCTCCGGGATCGGGCCGGTCATGCGCGCGCGCTCGTCCATGATCGAGATCATCGACAGGCCGTGCCGCTGGGCCACCTGGAAGTCGTTGAAATCATGGGCACCGGTGATCTTCACCGCGCCCGAGCCCTTCTCCGGGTCCGGGTACTCGTCGGCGATGATGGGGATCAGCCGGTCGGCGATGGGCAGCTTCACCATCCGGCCCACGAACTTCGTGTAGCGCTCATCGTCCGGATGCACGGCCACCGCGCCGTCGCCGAGCATGGTCTCCGGCCGCGTGGTGGCGATGACGATCTCGGACACTCCGTCGATGGGCTCGCCCTCCAGCGGATAGGCGAACCACCACATCTTGCCCTGCACCTCGCGGGTCTCGACCTCGAGGTCGCTGATGGCGGTCTGGAAGTGCGGGTCCCAGTTCACCAGCCGCTTGTCGCGATAGATCAGGCCCTTCCTGTGCAGCTCCACGAACACCTTGCGCACCGCCGCCGACAGGCCCTCGTCGAGGGTGAAGCGCTCGCGGCTCCAGTCGCAGGAGGCCCCGAGCCGGCGCAGCTGCTGGGTGATGGTCCCGCCGGACTGCGCCTTCCAGGCCCACACCCGGTCGACGAAGTCCTCGCGGCTCATGTCGCGGCGGCCGATGTTCCCCTCGGCGGCGAGCTGGCGCTCCACCACCATCTGGGTGGCGATACCGGCGTGGTCGGTCCCGGGAAGCCACAGGACGGCCTCGCCCTTCATGCGGTGGTAGCGGGCGAGGATGTCCTGTAGCGTGGTGTTCAGCGCATGGCCGATGTGCAGCGAACCGGTGACGTTGGGCGGCGGGATGACCATGCAGAAGGGCTTGGCGTCCGGGTTGCGCGCCAGGGCCTCTTCGGGGCGGAAGGCGCCCGACGCTTCCCAGCGGGCATACAGACGCGGTTCGGCGGACTTGGGGTCGAAGGTCTTCTCGAGCATGGCTGGTGGGGGAAAGCGCGGCGGGGACGGGTATGCAAGCTAAAAACCGCCTGCCTCGACGGGATAG
>NZ_CAHJWH010000085.1 GCF_903642205.1 Caulobacter sp. S45
ACGTGGTCGCGCCGCTCCACGTGCACGTGGTCGGGCGGCGGCCGGACGATGCGGCCTGGCCCGGGCCGGTCTGGGGGTGCGGCGCGGCGACGCCCTACACGGCCGACGCGCTCGCGATCGCGCTGGAGGCCGCGCGGACCGCCCTCTCCTCCCGCGGGAGGCTGGCCTAGCGCGGCGCGCGCTTGGCCAGGATGCGCTGCAGGGTGCGCCTGTGCATGTTCAGCCGGCGCGCGGTCTCGCTGATGTTGTGGCCGCAGAGTTCGTAGACGCGCTGGATGTGCTCCCAGCGCACCCGGTCGGCCGACATCGGGTTCTCCGGCGGGGCGGGCGAGCCGCCTTCACGGGCGGCGAGCAGGGCGCGGGCCACGTCGTCGGCGTCGGCGGGCTTGGGCAGGTAGTCCACCGCGCCCGCCTTCACCGCGGCGACGGCGGTGGCGATGTTGCCGTAGCCGGTGAGCATGACCACCCGGGCGTCCGGGCGCACAGTCTGGATGACTTCGACCACCTGCAGCCCGTTGCCGTCCTCCAGCCGCATGTCGAGCACGGCGAATGCGGGACACTTGTCCTTCACCACCGCGATCGCCTCGGCCACCGCGCCCACCGCCGTCACCTCGAAGCCGCGGCTCTCCAGGGCGCGGCCGAGGCGCGTGCGCAGCGGCGCATCGTCATCCAGCACCAGCACCGTCTTCTCGGCGAGCGCGGCGATCGAGGCGGAGATGTCGGTCATCCAGGGCTCCCAAAGGTGGCGGCGGACCAGCCGTCGCGTCCGTCATAATGTCGCAGCTAGGGTGCGCGCAACAAAAGAGGTGAAAATCAGGCGCAGGAGACCTGTTGTCCTCATAACACCTCTGGCGCCTCTATCCGCACCCTTGGCCAGCGTGCGGAAATGATGGCCCCGCCGCGCTTGGCGTTCCTGAACTCCACATGGGCGCCGGTTCGCTCCAGCAGGGTCTTGGCGATGAAGAAGCCCAGCCCCATGCCCTGGTGGGAGGAGCGCGAGTTCTCCCCGTGGCTGCGGGTGGTGACGTAGGGCTGGCCGAGCCTGCTCAGCACCTCCGGCGGGAAGCCCGGGCCGTCGTCGCGCACGTCGATCGTGAGCCTGTCGGCGTCGTAATAGGCGGTGAGCTCGACCACCGACTCGGCGAAGTCGGTGGCGTTCTCCACGAAGGCCGACAGGCCGTGCATCACCTCCGGCAGTCGGCGCACCTCGAGGATCGAGGCGCCCGGCGCGCAGCTGACCTGGGGATCGATCAGGATCACGTCGCCCCGGTAGGGCTCGGCGATCTCGTCCAGCAGCTGGGACAGACCCATGCGGGCGTGGTGAGCGTCGGAGGTGTCGGGCGCCTGGCCGAGCTTCCTCAGGATTTCGCGGCAGCGGGCGGCCTGGCTGATCAGCAGCTGCACGTCCTCCAGCAGGGGGCCGGGCTCCAGCCCCCGCACCATCTCCTTGGTCACCACCTGGATGGTGGCGAGCGGGGTGCCGAGTTCGTGGGCGGCGGCCGCCGCCAGGCCGCCGAGCGCCGAGAGGCGCTGCTCGCGGGCCAGCACGGCCTGGGTGGCGGCGAGCGCCAGCTCCATGCGCTGGGCCTCGGCGGAGGCCTGCCAGGCATAGGCGGCGGTGAACACCACCCCGCTCGCCACCGCGATCCCCACGGCGATCTGGAAGACGTGCGGCAGCTCGAAGGTCTCGCCCGCGATCCAGGGCAGGGGCGCGGCCCAAAATCCCAGGGCCGTGATGGCGGCCAGGGCCAGCACGCCGAGCGCCACGGCGTAGCGGCCCGGCAGGGTGGCCGCCGCCACGGTCACCGGCGCGATCAGCAGCACGATGAAGGGATTGTCCAGGCCGCCGGTGAGCGCCAGCAGCAGGCCCAGCTCCACCACGTCGAAGGCGAGCTGGAGCACCGCCTCGCGCTCGCCGGCCAGCCTGACGCCCGGCCAGGACAGGGTGACCGACAGGTTCAGCCAAGCGGCGCCCGCGATCACCAGCAGGCACCACGCTACCGGCACGTGGTAGTGCAGCCCGTAGGCGACGCCCAGGACCGTCACCGTCTGGCCGACGATGGCGGCCCAGCGCAGGATCACCAGGGTGCGCAGGCGCAGGCCCCGGCGCGCCTGGGCCCAGTCCCACAGCCGCCCGTCGCCTGCGCCGCCGATCTCCGGCCGCGGGCCCGCGGCTTGCCACAGGGTCAGGCGCGGCCTATCGGGGCGGCGACGGCGGGGGCTTGAGGCGTCGGTAGAGGCCATCGCTCAGATCATGCTCGAACAGGCAGGGGAGCGATCCCCCAGCGAAGCTCGCCAAGGTGGGTCGGACCGGCCTGAAAAGGAAGCGCCCTCGCTCCTCGGGCGTTCCGGCCGACGGTTCTGGCGGGCCACGGGGCTGGCCGCACTGGGCCTTGTCGCCGCCCTCGTGGCCGTGGCCGCGCTGCGCCCGTCCAACGGCGTTTCCACATCGGTGGCGAGCAGCGGCGAGGCCGCGATCGGCGGCCCCTTCCACCTCATCGACGACACCGGCCGCCCGGTCGACCAGCACGTGCTGGACGGCCGGTGGAGCGCGGTCTTCTTCGGCTACACCAACTGCCCCGACACCTGCCCCGCCACGCTCCAGGCCCTGAACGCGGCGGCCCAGCAGCTCGGCGGCGCTCGCGGCCGCTTCCAGGTGGTGTTCATCTCGGTGGACCCGGCGCGCGACACGCCCGCGCAGATGAGGCTCTACGACACCAGCCAGGGCTATCCGGCGGGCGGGCTGCGAGGCCTGACCGGAACGCCGTCCCAGGTCGCCTCGGTCGCGGGCGAGTACCACGCCTTTTATAAGGCCGGTACGGGACCGGGCTATGCGGTCCAGCATAGCGCGGCCATCTATCTGATGGACCCGCAGGGCCGCTTCGTGAAGCCGCTGGACGAGACCCAGCCGCCAAGCGCGTTGGCGACGCAGATCAAGGAGGCCATGGGCGTCTGAGGCGTGGCCCCTTCACCTTGAACCTTCGGTATGTTCATCTGTTAACATCCCGCGGTTAACCTCACGCCCGTGTGGCAGGATTGGTCAGCGATGCTCTACGGCCTCAGCGACATGGCGTACAACGCCGTCACGCCCATGCGGCTCGCCGCGCGGGCGTCGCGGGACTTCTGGCATTCGCCCTTCAACCCCGCCGCCGACACCACCTTGGGCCGCTCGCTGTATGCGGCCGCCGACCTGTTCGCCAACCTGACGCGGCGCTACGGCAAGCCGGAGTGGCGCATCGACAGCGTCGAGATCGAGGGCGAGCTCGTCGCGGTGCGCGAGGAGACCGCCTGGTCCTCGCCCTGGTGCAGGATGGTCCACTTCGTGCGCGACGCCGACGACCTGAAGCGCGCCGGGCGGACGAAGCCGGAGCCCGCCATCCTGATCGTGGCGCCGATGTCCGGCCACTACGCCACCCTGCTGAGGGGGACGGTGGAGACCTTCCTGCAGGACCACGAGGTCTACGTCACCGACTGGGTGAACGCGCGTGAGGTGCCGATCCTGGACGGCCGCTTCGACTTCTACGACTATATCGACCATATCCGCTCCATGCTGCAGGCGCTCGGACCACGTGCCCATGTGCTCGCCGTCTGCCAGCCCGGGCCGCCGACGCTCGCCGCCTGCGCGACGATGGCGGAGGAGAACGATCCCTGCCGCCCGGCCAGCATGACCTTCATGGGCTCGCCCATCGATGCGCGGCTGGCGCCCACCGCGCCGACCAGGATGGCGGCGGAGAAGCCCTTCGCCTGGTTTGAGTCCAACCTGATCTACACCGTGCCGCCGCCCTGGCCCGGCGCGCTGCGGCGGGTCTATCCCGGCATGGTCCAGCTCACCGCCTTCATCAGCATGAACGCCGAGCGTCACCAGGAGGCGCACCAGCAGTATTATGACGATCTGGTTCACGGGGCCGACCTGGACGCCGCCAAGCACCTGGAGTTCTATGACGAATACCTGTCGGTGATGGACCTGACCGAGGAGTTCTACCTCCAGACCATCGACGTGGTGTTCCAGAGCCACCTCCTGCCCCGCGGCCTGCTGGAGCACCACGGCCGGCGGGTGAAGCTGGAGGCGGTCACCGACATCGCCCTGATGACCGTGGAGGGCGAGAAGGACGACATCTCCGGCGTCGGCCAGACCCAGGTGGCGCATGCGCTGTGCGAGAACCTGCCCGAGACGATGAAGGAGCTCTACGTCCAGCCGGGCGTCGGCCACTATGGCGTGTTCAACGGCCGGCGCTTCCGCGAGGAAATCTATCCGCGCGTGCGCAGCTTCATCCTCGCGCACGAGGCGGCCTGAACCCGGCCTGATCAGACGCGGCGCTGAGACGGTCTCAGACGCCGTAATAGTCCCTGTACCAAGCCACGAAGCGTGGGATGCCCTGCTCCAGCATCACCTCGGGCTTGTAGCCGCACAGCGCCTGCAGCCGGCTGATGTCAGCGAAGGTGGCGGGCACGTCGCCGGCCTGCATGGGCAGGAAGTCCTTCTTCGCTTCGCGCCCCAGCGCCCGCTCGATGGCTCCAATCATGTCCATCAGCGCCACCGGGCGGTTGTCGCCGATGTTGAAGATGCGCGCCTCGCCCCGCGCGGCGGGATGGTCGAGCACCCCCAGCACGCCGTCAACGATGTCGTCGACATAGGTGAAGTCGCGCATCATGCGGCCGCCGTTGAACACCTGGATCGGCCGGCCTTCCAGGATCGCCCGGGTGAACAGGAAGGCCGCCATGTCCGGTCGCCCCCACGGGCCATAGACGGTGAAGAAGCGCAGGCCCGTCTGGGCCAGGCCGAACAGCTTGGAATAGCTGGCGCTCATCAGCTCGCACGACCGCTTAGTGGCGGCGTAGAGCGACACCGGCGCGTCCACGTTGTCGTCCTCGCGGAAGCCCCGCTCGATTGGCCGGTCGCCATAGACGGAGCTTGAGGACGCGTACACCAGGTGCTTGACCGCCGGAGTGTGACGGCAGGCCTCCATCGCCGACAGGTGGCCGGCCACATTGGCGCGCTCGTAAGCGAAGGGGTTGTCGAGGCTGTGACGCACGCCGGCCTGGGCCGCCAGGTGCGCGACCCGGTCGGCGCCGCTGCCCTGCACCACCTGCTGGAAGGCCGGCGCGTCCGCCACGTCGGTGCGCGTCAGCCGGAAACCCGGATGACGACCGAGCCGCTCGGCCCGGGCCTCCTTCAGCCCCACGTCGTAGTAGGTGTTGAAGATGTCGACGCCCAGCACCTCCTCGCCGCGCGCCAGCAGGCGTTCGCAGAGGGCGTAGCCGATGAAGCCGGCGGCCCCGGTGACGATGATCATTGCGCCGGTTCCCGCCTGTCCCTCACACGCTGTGCTCCATAACGTCTTTTGCGGAGCGACTCAGGCCTGCCCGATCTTTTCGCGCCCGTGCGCGACGCTGGCCGTGACGTCGCGGTGTCCACCCTCAGCGGCGACCGGCCCCACCAGCGCCCGAAAGTCCATCGCGCTGTGGCCGGTGGCGATCAGGAAAGCGCGCTGCGCCTGGTGCAGGGCTGCGGCATTGCCGGATCAACCAGCGCCGCCCCGGCCCGCGGCATCGGCGCGATCGCATCATGTTCCACTGCGGCGAAATATCCACACCGCCAACGATGATGAGCTCTTGTTTATACCCAGACGCGAGTGCTTTGCTGTATCGGCCAGCTGCGGGGAGGTGGGGCATGCATTCGGGCGCGATCCTCGTTTCCCAGGTGCTCGCCCGAGGGCCGCCGCTGACGCTGAGGTTTCTATGGGATCGGCGCATGGGTGACCTAGTCTCCCACCCTTCCCTCGCGCGCCCCGTTCACGCCTCGCAGCTTCGCCGGGGATCCCATCAGGCTCCCGTTGCGACGTGCCGGTTGGAAGAAGCTTGCCCGTGAGCGGAGTCCGGTCGCCATCTCGGGTTTGTCGCGCTGTGGCGCCATGCTAACCATCTCTGGATGCTTAACTTCTTCCAGCGAAAGAAGGCGCCGGTCCTGCGCTCGGCGCCCGATGGCGTGCGCCTCTACGCCGTGGGCGACGTGCACGGGCGCCTTGACGCCCTGGACCCGCTGGTCGCCGCCATTCGCAGCGAGCCGGCCGACGGGCTTCGACCGGTGCTGATCATGCTGGGCGACTATGTCGACCGCGGCCCCGCCTCGCGCGGCGTGATCGACCTGCTGATCTCCCTACAGGACGACGCCGCCCTGGAGACCCGCTTCATTCGGGGCAATCATGAGGAGACCATGCTGAGGTTCCTGGAGGAGCCTCCCCTGAGGGAGCGCTCCGTGGGGGCCACCTGGTGCAGCTTCGGCGGCGTGGAGACTCTCGCATCCTACGGTGTGGCGGCGCCTTCGCCCGCCGATCCGCCGCAGGCCTGGGAGGCGGCGCGTGCCGCGTTCGCCGCCGCCATCCCCGCAACCCACGTCCGCTTCCTCCAGGCGCTGGAGCCTGCCGTCGAGTACGGAGACTACTTCTTCACCCACGCAGGCGTGCGGCCGGGCGTGGAGCTGGACCAGCAGGATCCGCAGGACCTGATGTGGATCCGCGACGAGTTCCTGCGCGGTTCGGCCGTCTTCTCCAAGGCCATCGTCCACGGCCATACGCCGGAGGCCGACGCCTTCGTCAGCGACCGCCGGATCGGGGTGGACACCGGCGCCTACGTCACCGGCCGGCTCAGCGCCATCGTGCTCGAGGGGCCGGAGCGGCGGCTGATCCAGGCGCAGGTCTCCGGCGGCCGGACCTTCGTCGACCACATCGACATCGCGCCCGGTTGACCGGCGCAGGGCTGAGCTAGGGGGGCGAGCGATGCGCAAGGGGCTTTCCCGCCTGACGCTGGCTGTCGCGCTGTCGGTCGCTGGCGCTTCGGCTCCCCTGACCGCGACCGCCCAGACGGGCGCGGTTGCGCCCGTCTCCGCCTCGGCCTCTTCCGGTCCCGCCGATCCCAAGGACATGAACTACCACCTGGGGGCCGCCGACAAGCTGCGCGTCATCGTCTTCGAGGAGGCCGGCCTGTCGGGTGAGTTCGTCATCTCCGACACGGGCGAGATCGCCTTCCCGCTGATCGGGAACGTGCACGCCGCCGGCCTCACCGTGGCGCAGGTCCAGGAAGCGCTCCGCAGCAGGCTGGCCGATGGCCTGCTGCGCGACCCCCACGTGTCGGTCGAGGTGGAGATGCATCGTCCCTTCTACATCCTGGGCGAGGTGCAGAAGCCCGGTGAGTACCCCTTCACCAACGGCCTGACGGTGCTGAACGCGGTGGCGACGGCCGGGGGATTCACCTATCGCGCCAACACCAGGATCGTCACCATCCGCCACGCCGGCGCCCTGAAGGCCGCGCCGGTCCGTCTGACCGACGCCAGCGAGGTGGGCCCGGGCGACACCATCCTGATCAGGGAACGCTTCTTCTGAGCGCAGGCGCGACCGCCGCGCGCTGATCAGCCTGGACGCGAGCCTGGGAGGGGAGTTTGGACGACCGGAATAGATGCCAGTAGTCCGATCGGCCCGTTCGGTGAGCCTGGCCTGTCTCGCGCTTGCCACGGCGCCGTCGCGCGGCGCCGCAGGCCAGGACTTTGGCGGCATCGGCCAGGCGCCGCAGTACAGCCGCGGCTTCAACACCGCCGTCCGCGAGCGCCCCCATCCCGAATGGGCGCCCTTCGACATCGATCTGGACGGCTTGACACTTAAGCCTCAGCTCAACATCACGAGCCTGTTCACCGACAACGAGAAGTTCGCCACCACGGGCGCGCGGTCCGACGAGTCCTTCCGCATCCAGCCCGCTCTCTCGCTGGACGCCGATGGGAGCCGCGACGGCTTCGGCCTGCAGGCCTTTGCCGCCCGGACCGAGTATGTCCGATCGAGCGAGGACAACTCCACCGAGTACGGAGGTGCCGCGACGGGTCACCTGGATGTCCGCCACGACCTGAGCATCGACCTGCGCGTCGACGACCAGCACCTGGTGCTCTCCCGAGCCGATCCCGACGTGCCCGTCGACACGCTCGCCCCGGTCGAGTTCGAGCGGCAGGACTTCCGCGCCACGATCATCCAGACGCTGCCGACGATCCAGCTGCAGGGGGTCTTCGCCCTCCGCAACGAAGACTACGACACGGCGCCGCTGCCCCAGGGCGCGGTCTACGACGCCTCCGGCCGGAACGGGACCTATCTCAGCTACAGCGGCCGGGTGAGTTACGGCGTCTCGCCCGCGGTCGCCGTGTTCGTCGGCGCCCTCTACGGCCAGGGTTTCCGGCCACGCGAGAACGACGAGGACCAGGACTCCCAGGGCGTCAATTTCGCCGGCGGGGTGAACTTCGACCTGACCCGCCTGGCGCGGGGCGAACTGGCCTTAGGCTATCTGCGCCAGTCCTACAGCACGCCGAACACGCCGGCGGACTCCGGCTTCGCCTTCAGCGCCAGCGTCGAGTATTTCCCGACCCAGCTCACCACCGTCAGCCTGACGGGCTCCCGCCAGGCGGCGCCGTCGAGCGTGGCGGGTTCGCCCGGCGGCATCGGCCTGAGCGGGTCCGTCACCGTCGATCACGAGCTGCTGCGCAACCTGATCGTAAGTGCGGGCGTCACGGCGGGACAGGTCCAGTACCGAAGTTACTTCGTCACCGGCGACAACGCCCCCGGGAACCGTACCGACGTCAGCTACGGCGCAACGCTCGCCGCCAGCTACTTGATGAACAGGCTGGTGTCGCTCGATCTGCAGTACAGCTATGCGGACGACCGGTCCACCGACGCTCTGCGGCGATCCTATTCCGCCGACAGGTTGGCGGTGACCCTCCGGCTGACCCGCTAAGGGCCAGCAGCTGGCGACGACCTTGCGGGTGACGAGCGTGACGAATCATCTCTCGCGTGCATCTTAACGGTTGCAACCCTCTGTACAAGGCCTTTGCACAGTGCAAGCTAAGCCGCCGGGGCGGGCGATCAATGCTGATGATAGGGCTACATCTAGAAGAAGATAACACTAGAGGAGTTACAACCTCAGGTGTACACAAGGCGCTGATCTGGAGTAGCTGGGTCGGATCATCCGCCCAGCACGCGGGTCGGGGCATGGGCGGATCGTGCGCGTAGCGCTGATCCACTACTGGCTCGTACGCCTGCGGGGCGGCGAGGCCGTGCTGGACAACCTGATGTCCGTCTTCCCCCAGGCCGACGTCTACACCAACGTCTATGTCGAGCAGGCCGTGCAGCCCCTGTTCGAGGGCCGTGCACGACCCCAGACGACATGGGTCAACCGGTTGCCCTTCGCCGGACGGCTGTACCCATTGTACCTGCCCTTCATGGCGCCGGCCCTCAGCGGGCTGGACCTGGATGACTACGACGTGGTCGTCAGCAGCGAGGCTGGGCCGGCCAAGTGGGCCATGCCGTCCATCGACGGGCGCCACATCTGTTACGCCCACACGCCCATGCGCTACATCTGGGACCAGCGTCACGCCTACCGCCGCCGCACGCCCAGGCTGGCCCATCCCTTCTACGACGCATTCGGCGAGGAGATGCGTCTGCGCGACGTGATGTCGGCGTACAGGGTGGACGACTTCGTGGCCAATTCGCGCTTCGTGGCCAGGCGGATCGAGAAGGTCTATCGCCGCGACAGCTCGGTGATCCATCCGCCGGTCAAGCTGTCCGACGCGCCAGCGCCTCAGGCGCCGGAGGACTTCTACCTCTTCGTCGGCCACCTTGCGCCCTACAAGGCGGTGAGGACGGCGGTGCACGCCTGCGTGGCGCTCGGCCGGCGGCTGGTGGTGGTGGGTGAGGGGCCGGACCTGGCCTATGTGCGCCGCTTCGCCGGCCAGGGGGTGGAGCACAGGGGCCGCCTGCCCCGGGCGGAGCTGCTGACGCTGATGGGCCGCTGCCGGGCCCTGCTCTTCCCGGGGGTGGAGGACTTCGGCATCACGCCGGTGGAGGTGCTGGCGAGCGGCCGGCCGGTCATCGCCCAGGCGCGCGGCGGCGTGCTGGACACCGTGCGTCACGGCGTCTCCGGCGTTCTCTACCGCGGGACGGACGCCCAGAGCCTCACCCGTGGCATCCGCGAGTTCGAGGGCTGGGAGGGCGCCTTCCGCCCCGAGGACGCGATCCAGGCCGCCCAGGCCTTCGCGCCGGAAGTGTTTGCGGAGAAGTGGCGCGCCCTGCTCGGGCTCGGCCCTCCAGCCAGCCCCGCCAAGGCCCTGAGGCCGCTGCTGCGCGGGTTGCAGGCGAGCGGCTATTCCGGCTGATCCAGGGCCTCGATCCGGGCCAGCATGTCGCGCGTACGCTGGGCGTAGGTGTGGGCGCGGGCGGCGGCCAGCCGGGCCTCCAGGCACGCTCCCTCCCCTGCCAGCGCCCGATCCAGCGCTGCGGCGAAGGCGTCGGCCTCAGGCGGCGCGACCAGCATCAGGTCGGCGACCTCGGCCAGGGCCGGCAGGGGCGTGGCCACCACCGGCAGGCCCGCGGCGAGGTATTCGAACAGCTTCATCGGAAACATGGCGGCGGTATAGGTGTTCGTCGCGCCAGGGAGCATGGCCGCATCCATCCCCGCCAGATAGGCTGGAAGCTCCGCATAGGGCCGCGGCCCCATCAGGTGGAGGTTGGCGAGGCCGCGAAGGGGTGAGACGTCGGTCCACGGATCGCCTTCGCCCACCTGCCCGATGAGCACGAAGCTGTAGGCCGGCCTCGCCAGGGCCACCGCCCGAATCAAGGCGAAGTCGAGCTTGTAGCCGCTCACCGCACCGACGAAGCCTATGCGCGGTGCGGACAGGGCGGCGAGGTCGGCCGGGACAAGGGTGGTCTTCGCCAGGGCTGCTCCGAAATGGTCCGCATCGGCGACGTTGGGCAGGAAGACGCACCGGCGCGCGCCCGCAGCGGCGTGACGGTCACGCAGTGCTGGCGCGGTGGTGAAGACGATGTCCGCCCGCCGGACCAGGACCGCCTCGGCCTGCGCGATCGCCTCGCGCGGCATGCCGGGCTGGGCGCCGATGTCGTCCACGCAATGGTAGATCACCTGGGAAAAGCGGTGCAGGTCGTACAGTTCGGGGGTCAGAGGCGAGTAGGTCCACAGCACCCGAGGCGCCAGCCCGGCATGGCGCGCGCTCAGCGCCAGTCCGAGGCGCAGTCCCAGGCGGTTCAGGCGTCGCACCGTGCGCGCGCTGTGCCAGGGCAGCACCGCCGGCGACCAGACCCACAGGCCGGGGCGGACTTCCCGCGGCGCCCGCAGGGCGCGGGCCAGCCGCCGGAAGATACGGCGCACGTCGCGGGGCCTGAAGCTGGGCCGGCGCAGCCCGGACGACTCCACGTAGAGGACCCGCCGGCCCTGCCGCGCCAGCTCCACCGCCACATGCTGCTTGTTGGTCCAGAACGGGTTGTCCCAGTCCGCCGTGGAGACCAGGAGGATGCCGGGCGCCGGGGTCATGGCTCGCCTTGCGGCGTCTCCGAAGACCCGGATCGCGGCTGGACCTCGTCATAGAGGCCCTCCAGCCGCTGCGTCTGGCGCGCGAGACAATAGTCCCGCTCCACCCGCCGCCTCGCCGCCGATCCCAGCCGCTCGGCGAGCCGGGCATCCCCGAGCGCGCGGGCCAGCGCTTCGGCCAGTCCTTCGACATCGCCGGGAGCGACCAGCAGGGCGCTGACGCCGTCCTCCACCGCCTCGGCCGTTCCCCCCGTATCGCTGGCCACGATGGCGCGCCCGAGCGCCGCCGCTTCGAGCACGACGGTGGGCAGGCCTTCCATGTCGCCGTTGCGGGCGGTCAGGCTGGGCGCCGCCACGACGCAGGCGCGGGAAAGCCAGCCCAGCGTGGCCTCGTGGTCCAGCGCGCCCAGCAGGTCCACGCGCCCGCCAAGCGCCAGCCGTGCGACCTGCGCCTCCAGCCTGCGCTGCAACGGCCCCTCGCCGATGATCGCCAGCCGGGCCTGCGGCGTCCGGTCGGCGATGGCGGCCAGGGCGTCGAGCAGGACGGACGCGCCCTTCTTCTCCACCAGGCGACCGACATGCACGATCAGGCCGGGCTCCCCGGCGCCTGGAGGCGTCAGCCGGGCCAGGTTGACGCCTATGGCGTGGCGGCGCAGGCGATCGGATGGAGCGCCCCGACTCAGCGCCGCCTCCATGACCGCCTGCGACACCCCCAGGAACAGGGCGCCCTCGCGCGCCAGGCTCCGCCAGCCCAGCACCGCGTGGATGAGCGCGGGCCGCATCGACAGCAGCAGGGAGCGACGGCGGCGGCTGACATCGAAGCCGTGCAGGGTGG
Source organism: Caulobacter sp. S45 (assembly GCF_903642205.1). GTDB lineage: Bacteria > Pseudomonadota > Alphaproteobacteria > Caulobacterales > Caulobacteraceae > CAHJWH01. Next base: position 12,188 of record NZ_CAHJWH010000085.1, read on the forward strand.
TGACCAGCGGGACCTTGAGGCGGCGCGCCAAAGCCTGGGCGTAGACGCCGTCCACGGCGAAATGGGCGTGCAGGATGTCGATGCGTCGCTGCCCCAGGGCGGCGAGCAGGGGCGCCGGATCACGCAGCAGCATCAGCCTGAGCGAGGCGGCCCATCCGCGGCCCAGGCTGACGACCTCCGCGTCCGGCGGGGCCGGGCCGAACAGCCGCCGCCCGACATAGACGACCCGGTGGCGCTGCAGAGCCTGCGCCTGGGTGGTGATGAAGGTCTCCGACGGCTTGAACAACTGCAGGCGGAACACGCCTATGGTCAGCCGCCCATCCTGAGGCGACGGGGTCACGGCGCTGAGCCGGCCAGGCGGCCGAACAGCCCGGCATACTGTTCGGCCATGACCTCCGCGGAGAACCCCTGCGCCTTGCGCCTGGCGGCAGCGGAGAGGCGGCCGCGGGTGACCGGGTCCGCACAGCGCTTCAGCTGGCGCACCAGGGCGGGCGTGTCGCAGGGCGGGAACAGCAGGCCGTCGACGCCGTCCTCCACCAGCTCCTCAAGCCCGCCCACCCGCGAGGCGACAAGGGGCGCGCCCGCAGCCATGACTTCCAACCCGAACAGCGGCAGGGTCTCCACCGAGGTGCTGCACAGCACGCCCGCATCCATGGCAGCCAGGAACGGCCGGACGTCCGCCTGCTCGCCGCAGAACTTGACCGCCTGGCTGAGGCCGAGCTGCCCCACCAGGGCCTCCACGGCGGCGCGGGTCGGCCCGTCGCCCACCAGCAGCAGCTCGGCCTCGACGCCGGCCCGCCTCAAGGCGGCCAGGGCCTGGACCAGCTGCAGGTGGTTCTTCTCAGGCCGGAACATGGCGACGCTGCCGAGGATCAGGGTCGCGGGCGCCAGCCCCAGGGCGAGCTTGGCGGCGACCCGGGCGGAGGCGTCCACCGGACCGTGCCGCGCCAGGTCCACGCCGTTGCGGATCACCACGACCCGCTTCGCGCCCAGCCGCCGCCGCGCCCAGTGCGCCCGTTGCCGCTCGCTGACATAGACCAGGGCGTCGCAGCGCCGCGCCGCCGCATAGAAGGGCGCCGTACGCACCCACCCCGCCGCGCCTTGGACGCTGGTGGAGTGGATCACCGCCGCCAGGGGCGCATGCGACGCGCCTGTGGCCCGAGCGAAGCCGGCCACGCAGCCTGCGACCTGGTT
>NZ_CAHJWH010000086.1 GCF_903642205.1 Caulobacter sp. S45
GCGGAGCCGATCACGTCGTGCTCGTTCTCCGAGATGTACGGCCTGAGTTCAGGTGCCTGGTCGCGCCGATGATGGACATGCTGGCGGGACACGCGCGCTGGACGTCGGTGGCGGGCTTCGAGGATGAGGTCACCGACCTCGATCTATCCGATGGCCAGCTCTACTTGCTCGCCAACAAGGACGCTCCCCTCGGCCGGGTGGTGCGCACGCCGATCGCCGCGCCCTCGCTCGCGACCGCCGTCACCGTGGCGCCGGCTGGGTCGCTCGTCATCGAGGAACTCGCCCGGGCGAAGGACGGCCTGTATCTCCGCCTGATGGATGGCGGCCTCGGGCGGCTGCGGCGGCTGGACGCGCAAGGTCGGCTGAGCGAGGTGGCGCTGCCCTTCGACGGCACGGTCAGCGCCCTGGCGGCTACGCCGGACGAGCCGGGCGTACTGATGAACTACACTGGCTGGCTCACGCCCGCTGACGTCTGGTCTGTAGGTCCAGACGGAGCGGCGCGCCCAACCGGGCTGACGCCGAAGGCTGACATCGACGTGAGCGCCTACGAGACCTTCCGCGGCTTCGCCGCGGCCAAAGACGGAACGCAGATTCCCTTCAGCCTGATCTACCGCAAGGGACTGAGACGGGACGGGACGACCCCCGCCTGGATTTCCGCCTACGGCTCCTACGGGGCGGCCGCCTACACGCCGAGCTTTGCGGGTCGTATCCTCGCGCTGGTCGACGCCGGCTTCATCATCGGCTACGCCAACGTTCGCGGTGGAGGCGAGTACGGGCGGCCATGGCACAAGGCGGGCCAGCTGACCAACAAGCCCAACACCTGGCGCGACCTGATCGCGGTCTGCGAACACCTCTGCGCCGACGGCTGGACGGCCAAGCAAAGGCTGACAATCGGCGGCCGCTCGGCCGGCGGCATCACCATGGGCCGTGCGATGACCGAGCGTCCGGACCTGTTCGCGGCCGTCATCGACGGCGTGGGCTGGTCCGACCCGCTACGCTACGTGGTGGAGCAGGAAGGCTATACCGAGGAACCGGAGTGGGGCGCCATCTCCGATCCCGTCGGCTACCGGGCGCTCAAGGAAATCGACAGCTACCAGCATGTGCGCGATGGCGTCGCCTATCCCGCCGTGCTGCTGACCACGGGGGTCACTGACCCGCGGGTGGCGCCCTTCCACGTGGCCAAAATGACCGCGCGGCTGCAGGCGGCAAGCTCTTCCGGCAAGCCGGTGCTGCTGCGGGTGGACTACGACGCCGGCCACGGCGTTGGCTCGACAAGGAAGCAGCAGGATCGCGAGGCGGTAGATACTTACGCCTTTCTTCTCTGGCGCACCGGCGTCGCCGGGTTCCAGCCGGCCCGAGACATCAGAGGGCAATCGACAGCTCAGACGTGAACCAAGGCCTCTTCGTTGGCCGGCTCACCTAGGCCGGAGCGCCGCTTGTTCGCAGCGGCTATGGGCTGCCGCGTGACGCTGACGATCCGAAAGCCGCTGGAAGACTGAGGACATGATCAGCTGAAGCGGGCTGCCCTTTGCCCCCACCAAGCGAGCGCTTGCCTTCCCTAGCCGGCGACGAGACCTTCAACGGCGAGCCTGGGCGCCTCCACAAGCCTTGGTCCAGGCCGCCAGGCGGTCACGCCCGATCAGACAGGTATGGCGGGCGCAGACCGCGGCATTTATCGCGACCGCCAGCGGCAACCTCGGCGGAGCCCCACCCCAGGAGGTCAGCACCCCGGCGCCATCCTGGACGGCCACGTCGCTCTGGTCACCGGCTAGGTTCCCGGCCCGCAAGCCAATCCTGAGTTCGGCGGGAGGCTTCAAGGCCATAGCCACAGCCGCACCGGAGGCGCGGGGACGCGTTACAACGTAGCGACCCGCTGGCTGACGCGATGACGCAGAAGCATACCGAACGGGTTCTTGACAAAAGATGTACAAGCGGGTGTGCAAAGCTTGTCCAGGGGTTACTCTATAACTATAGTCGGGCTCAAGCGGTCAAGCCGTCGGAGGGGCGAGGTCACGTTCCTCGTAGCGCACGCCTATGAAGCTCGACATCTGGCTACTCGGCGTCGCGACCTTCGTGTGCACGCTGGCAGGCGGCGTCCTCGCCCTGCGCCTTGGCGAGCGCATCCGCCTCATCACAGGCCTGTCCGCGGGCGCCGTGGTCGGCCTGGCGATCTTCGATCTTGTGCCGGAGGCGTTCAGGATTGGGGGTGGAGGCCTCAGCCTCCAGGCCTTGATGCTCGCTCTGGCCCTGGGGTTCGCCATCTACATGGTGGCTCATCGGGCGCTGGAGCGCCTATCGGGTTCGGTGTCGTTGAACCATCTCGGCGCCGCGAGCCTGACCTTGCACAGCTTCTTCGACGGCTTGGGTATCGGACTGGCGTTCAAGCTGTCGCCGGTCGTGGGTCAAGCGGTGGCCATCGCCGTGCTGGCGCACGACCTATGCGACGGCATCAATATTGTCACGGTTGCCCTGACAGGTGCAGGGCGGCAGGCGCGTCGGTCCGCCCAGGTCTGGCTCTGCGTCAATGCGGCGGCGCCCTTGGCCGGCATCGCCGTCGCCAGCACCGTCCCGGTGAGCGCCGCCACCTTCGCGCCGCTCACGGCAGGGTTCGCAGGCGTGTTCCTTTACATCGGAGCGGCCGAACTGCTGCCCCGCAGCTATGCCGGCCTCCCCAGCGCCTGGACCAGTACGGCGACCGTCATGGGCATGCTCGGCATCTACTGTGTCGTCCGCCTCGTGGGGTAACTCTAATTGGGAGGCTTCGACTATCAGGAAGACGGGGACACACCATGCTCAAACGTCTCCTAGCCGCCACCGCGCCTTCGCTGGTGTTCGCAGCCGCGGCTTCAGCTGAGCCGACCGCGGCAGCGTGATCGCGCGATCGAGTTTCTTCGGCGACCCGGCCCGCGTTGCCGCCCGCCTGAGCCGCGGTGGTCGCAGTCCGGCGTGGATCGCCCCACGCGACGGGTCTTGAACATCTGGGTGGCGCCGATCGGCGACCCAAGCCACGGCCGTCCGCTCACCCAGAACAGGCCCGTTCTATCAGCAAGTACGTCTGAGCTCCGGATTCGAGCTTGATCCTGTTCGTCAACGACACAGGCGATGACGAAAACTCCAAGCTGTTGGACATTGACCTCGCCGCTAGAATCCAGGGGTCGCTGAAGCCTGTTGACAAGACGCGGGTGGAGGTGGTCGGCGTCAGCGACCACGTCAGGCATCATCCTGATCGGCTTGAACAATCGCGATCCGAAATGGCATGACGTCTACAGGCTCGACCTGAAGTCGGGAAAGCTCGCGCCGAGCTGATTAAGTCGGGCGATTACGGCGGCTTCGTCGCCGAGGACGGCTTCGACTCATCTAGTTCTGCCCCCCACCTCCCAAACGGGGGGCGGGGAGGTTTGCCAGCTCTGCTCAGAACGACTTGGTGATGCCCCCGAAGAAGCCCCGTCGTGCCCCGAACTGCGGGGCGCCGACGCCGACACCGGTGCCGTCGCGGATTTCGTACTCCTTGTCCGCGACATTAACGACGTCGAAGCGAACGTCCACATGGCCCGCGTAAGGCAGGGTGAAGTGATGGGCCAAGGTCAGGTTGACCGTTACATAGTCCGGGACGTGCGCGCCGTTGGGCACGGTGGAGCCGTCCGGCAGGACCTGGTCACGGCGCAGGCCTGAACCGTAGAGAAGGTCGAAACCCGCTCGCGTGCCCCCAATCACCCCCTCCCGGAACAGATAGGAGGCGCCGGCCGAGCCGGTATAGGTCTGGTCGTGGTCCAGGTAGATGTAGTTGTGTGAGATATAGACGAGATCGGCCGGATCGAAGCTGAACTGGCTGGAATTTATGGACTTGCCCTGGGCGCGCTCATGGGTGAAGTTAGCGTAGGCGCTGAGCGGACCCTGGGTATAGCTGGCGGTGAACTCCTGGCCAAAGATCAGGCCATTCTGGTAGTTGAAGGGCGTCAGGATGATCGGCGCCCCGAACTGCCCTTCGTCAATCAGCTCGTTTGACTTGCGGTAGAACACGTCCACCCCGAGCGTGAGCCTGCGGTTGAGCAGGCGCTGCTGGCCCCCGACGTCATAATAGTTCTGCCGCTCGGCGAAGGGCGTCGTGTCGGTGGTGATGGTCGAGGCTCCGGTGGTGTTCTGGAACTTGGACACCGTCTCGGTGCCGACCAGCTCGAACGGCGGCGGGTTGAAGTAGCGCGCGTAGCCCGCGTGCAGGGTGGTGTCCGGCGTCGGCAGCCAGACCAGGTTCACGCGCGGAGAAAGCTGCTTCTGGTCGCGGTAGCTGTTCAGATCGTCGGCGCGAGCGCCGTAGTTCAGGATCAGGTTCTGCAGGATCTTCCATTCGTCTTGCAGATAAAGACTGTAGACGTACTGGGTCTTGCCTCCATTGTCGATGATTGTGACGGGCGTGGCGCCCGTCGTGCCGTCGTCGCCGATAGGCAGCACCTGGGAACTCGTATCGCTGGTGCCGCGCTCGCCCTGGATGATCACGCCGCCGCGCACGGTATGGTCCGGCGTGAGCTTGTAGACCCCTTCGCTTTGCACGCCGATGGCCACGTCGCGCTTGAAGGCGTCCTGGGCGATGCCGGTGTAGAGCAGGTCGCCTATGGGAGAAGGGCGGAAGTCCAGGGTGGAGTAGCGGCTGAAGATCGAGGTCTGCACCGTGTAGCTGCCGCCATCGTGCAGATAGCTGCCGAGCGCAAAACCGGTCACCTCCCGCTGGGTCTCGTTCAGCAGCTGGCTGGGGTAGTCGGTGGTGGAACCGACGGCGAAGCCGTTGGCCGGACCGAGGCCTGGCGTGTCGGGGATCTGGAAGCGGTCGTTGGCGTAGCCGCCGATGAAGCTGACCCGGTCCTGGGCGCTCAGGGTATGGTCGACGTAGACGAAGAGGTTGCCCTCGTCGGCGCGATCGTGATCGGGGGTCGAGGTTCCGTCCGGACTCTCGATCCCGAGCTGGGTGCGGCGGAACTCGCCCGAGACGAAGAAGTTAGTCTCGCCGTCATGGCCCCCGTACTCGAAGCTCGGCTCATAGGTACCATGACTGCCGCCATAGATCGACACGGAGCCGCCGTTCTCCAGGCCGCTCTTGGTGCTTATGTCGATGATGCCGGCGGTCTGCAGCCCGTATTGAGCGGGCATGGCGCCGGTAATCAGGCTGAGGCTGTCGATCAGGCGGGGCGAGAGTGTCTGACCGAACACCGAAATGCCCTCGGGAAGGATGATCCCGTTCAGTCGGTACTGGATGCCGTTGTGGTCGTCGCGGACATGGAACTGGCCGAAACTGTCCTGCACCACGCCGGGCAGCTGCAGGATGACCTGGTTGAGCTGCTGGTTTTCACCGCCGGGCTGGGCCGCGATGGCGGCGCTGTTGATCGTGTAGGTCGAGGCGCCGAGCGAGGGCTCGATCGACTGACGGGCGGCGTTGAGCCTTTGCGCCGTGACGACCACTTCGGAGACGGCGTTGGCGTCCGCCGCAGGTTCGTTGGTGGCTGGCGTGAACCCACGGGTCACTTGGCTGGCTTGAGGTGCGCCAGGATCTATCTGAGCAATCGCCGTGGAAACCAAGCCAAAGGCGCTTACGGCTGCAAGCAGACCGATTCTGAAACTCATCTTATCCCCACATCCATCAAGCCGCGCCGCCAAGCCAGGTTACAGCGTAACGCTCGTTGCATCTTGCCAGCCGGTTACGTGATAACATAGCGGAGGGTCAAGGCGTCATGTTGATGAGACTTGCGCTCACGCGCGCTCTTGCCCACCCTAGTGGCATGGACAGCACATGCTCCCACGGCGGTGACGCGCCCATCAGCGAAGCGAGGCTTCGCGCTTCCCTCCTGAGGGCTGAGGAGGTTGCGACCAAGGAGGGTGAGAAGTGGACCCCCAATCGCGCCCGCGTCTATGAACTGCTGCTGCGCGCCGGCGGCCCGGTGAAGGCCTACGACCTGATGCCGGCCTATTCAGCCGACAAAGCCACCAAACCCCCGACGGTATATCGCGCCCTGGAGTTCCTGGAAGGCCTCGGGCTCGCCCATCGCATTCCGAGCCTCAGCGCTTTCATGGCCTGCAACGACGGCGGCCCCACCCATGCGGCCTCTTTCTTGATCTGCACCTGCTGCGGATCGGCGGAGGAGATCACACCCGATCTGGCGCCGATCATATCGCGTGCCGGTCTGCGACGGGGCTTCGAGCCTCATGGCGCGACGCTGGAGATTCGCGGCCTCTGCCAAAACTGCCGGGACTGATTGTTCTCGTCGCGTCTATAAGGTGCGAAACAGATGACGTCTCTCTTTTCCTTCTGCCGGCCTTGTCGTGGGGTCGCTCCTCCCGCGTGCTGGCGCAGGAGATCAATCCTGTTGTCGGCCAAAGGGTGGCCGTTGAGTCCCTTGTAGCAGGGGATCTCGCCGAACCCTTGTGGCAGCGAAACTCGTTGACGTGATCGATGAGCCCCAAGCCGAGGTCGGGGATCCGTGAAAGACATAAAGCCCATGCGGCCTAGCCGGTCCGACGGGATGCGGGCGAACTCCAAATTGACTCGTCGTCGACCCGGGTTGGGACCGCGTGCGCGACAGCGGTCCTTGCACACAGGCGCGGAAGTGTCGCACCGCCGCTCAATCGAGATCCGGGAGCCTCCCCAGTCCGCCTACTCCCGGAACGCCAATCAGCTCGGCCAAAGGACGCTATAACGTAGCGTAAGTTCAGGCAAAGCTGTCCTCCGACGATGGACACCGCCTCGCGTGCCGCCCTGACGAGAGCGGCGGCGCTGTCGACCGAGCCGCGAACGCCGTAGGTCCGCAGGCGTCAGATCTGTCACGGACCCCGGTTAAGGTCCTCAATCAATCTCGCGAGGCGCGCCATGATCTCCCGCCGACAGCTGATCCAAGGAGCGGGCTACATGGGCATGTTAGCACCGGGCGCCGCGGCTTCAGCTTCCCCTGGGCGCAGGCTTTCGCCCTTCGTGCAAGTGTTCGGTCACCGCGGGGCGTGCGCGCTCAGGCCCGAACACACCTTGGCCTCGTATGCGCTGGCGATTGCTGATGGTGCGGACTACGTGGAGCCGGATCTCGTCATCACCAAGGACGGGGTGCTCGTAGCCCGACACGAAAACAACATTGCGGAGACCACGGATGTGAAGAGTCGGCCCGAGTTCGCCGGCAGGATGGCGACCAAGACGGTCGATGGCGAGGTGACGACCGGCTGGTTCACCGAGGACTTCACTCTCGCCGAGCTCAAGACCTTGCGCGCGGTGGAGAGACTGCCCAACGTGCGGCCGCAGAACACCGTCTATGACGGAGAGTTCCAAGTTCCGACTTTTGAGGAATATCTCGACTTTGTGGCTGCGGAAGCTGCGCTGCGTGGCCGGGCGATCGGGCTTGTTCCGGAAATCAAGCATTCAACCTATTTTGCCTCCATCGGCCTGCCCATGGAGGATCGGTTCCTGGCGGTGCTGAGCGCGCACAGCTATGCGCGCCGGGCGCCGGTGGAGATCCAGTCCTTCGAGATCGCCAATCTGCGCTATCTGCGGGCGAAGCTGGGCAGGCCGTCCAATGTGCGGCTGATGCAGCTGGTCGACATTGGAGACCAACGGCCTGCTGACGTGGTTGCGGCCGGCGGCCAACTGAGTTTCGCTGAGATGACCTCGGCCGCTGGGCTTGTCGAGATGGCGCGCTACGCCGACGTCGTCGCGCCCCCCACACGGGCGATGATCCCCCTTGGTTCCGACCACCGGCTCGCCGCGCCCACGACGCTGGTGGACGACGCCCATCGTGCCGGCCTTCTGGTGCACAGTTGGACGTTCAGGCCGGAGAACCAGTTCCTTGCGGCTGACTTCCGGGACGCCGCCGGACCGAGTGCGCGCAATCCCAAGGGCTCGGTCGCCGAAATCAGGCGGTATCTGCAGATCGGGCTGGACGGCTTCTTCACAGACGATCCCGCCTTGGGGCGGGAGGCGGTCGGCCTTGCCGCCTGAGACGTTCCAAGTCCTGGTGGAGATGAGAAAGCCTCAAAATTAATTCGGATCAACCCAGCGAGTGTCGCTTGCCTGATCGCTACACGCGTGAGACGTTCCCTTCCTGTTCTCAAAGATTTATACGTGCTGAGACTGTTCTTCTCCGTAATCGGATCAGTGCTGGTGACTACGGCCGCCTTAAGCTAAAATGCGACAGCGGGCCTCGATCCTCAGCACTCTGCCGCGATCTTCCGCCTGAACTGGCTTGCATCGCCTCCCGTGAGGGTCGCAGGAGCATTCGGTCGGCTTGGGCGCACGTGTTATCCACCGACTGACGAACGACATCGCTCCCACTCATACTTCAGGCGATCAGTCTGCCCTTGAGCGCCGTCCAGGCGGCCAGCTGGACGGTCAGCTGGTCATGGAGGCTCTGGAAACGCAACAACTGCTGGCTTGTCGGCGCGGTGTCGGCGTCCTCCAGTATGGAGGCGAAGGTGGCGTACTGCTCGTTCAGCATGCCGGGGAAGGCGAGATTGGCCTCCGAGCCCTTCATGTTGACCTGCATCAGGGTCTCTTCCACCTGGGACAGCTGCAGGATGGTGGCGGCCCGGCCCGAAGACACGGGTCCGGCCGCGCCGGCCAGTTTGGCCTTGGCGGCGCGGATCTCGTTGACGGCCCGGTGTAGGGCGTCGATGTCGTGGACGGTGGCCTCGGCCAAGGCGGTTTTGGCCTCGATGCCGGAGGCGTCCGCATGGGTGCGCGGGTCGGGGGCCAGGACCAGGGGGGCGGTGCGGGTGACGCCGGCCAGGGTGAGCTTGACCTGGTAACGGCCGGGCGCCGCGATCGGCCCTCGCGGCGCCTCGCCCGAGTAGAAGGCGCCGGGGATCTGCACCGGATCGTCCATGCGCAAATCCCAGACGAAGCGGTTCATGCCGGCTTCTGCCGGGATCAGGTGAGGCGGCTCCACCTGGTCGGGCCATTCCGGAGGCTGCTTCTCGCGCGCGCTGAACTTGCTGGAGATGTGGCGGATGGAGCGGCCCTGGGCGTCCAGGATGTCCAGCGTCATTTCGTCGGTGGGCTTGGCCTTCAACACGTAGTCGATCAGGGCGCCCGCGGGCGGGTTCTCGCCCACCGGACGGCGGGACTCGACCTGTTCAGGGTAGTAGAGCCGGGTCGCTGTCTCGGGCGTGTAGAGCCACAGGGCCTGCGCCATCGTCACGGGCGTGGCTTGGCGGAGGGGCGTGAGGTCGTCGAGGACCCAGAAGGCCCGACCGTGGGTGGCGGCGACCAGGTCGTCGCCCTTCACCACCAGGTCGTGGATGGGCGTTACGGGCAGGTCCAGTTGAAGCGGAGCCCATCGACCGCCGTCGTCTAAGGAGACGAAGACGCCCAGTTCCGTGCCCGCATAGAGGAGACCGCGCCGGGCTGGGTCCTCGCGCACCACGTGGACGATGGCGCCCTGCGGCAATCCTCGCGTGATCGGCGCCCAGCTCCGGCCGCCGTCCGTCGTCTTCCAGGCGTAGGGGGCGATGTCGTCCAGCTTGTGCCGGTCCACCGCGATGTAGGCGACGCCGGCGTCATAGTGCGAGGGCTCGATCATGCTGATCGTGCTCCATTCGGGCAGCCCGGCCGGCGTCACCTTGCTCCAGTGGCCGCCGTCGTCGGGGCTGGTCTGCACCACCCCGTCGTCGGTCCCTGCCCACAGCATCCCCTTGCGCAAGGGGCTCTCCGCCAGGGCGAAGATGGTGTCGTAGTATTCGACGCTGGTGATGTCCTTGGTCAGCGGGCCGCCTGAGGCGATCTGCTTGGACTTGTCGTTGCGGGTCAGATCCCCGCTGATGATGCGCCAGCTCTTGCCGTGATCGGTGGTCTTCCAGACGGCTTCCGAGGCGACGTAAAGCGAGTCCGGGTCGTGCGGGGACAGCATCATGGGCGAGGTCCAGTTGAACCGGTGCTGCAGCTCGCTGGCCGGATGGCCGGAGTTGTCGACGGGATCGGGGCTGATGTCCTGGGACTGCTCGGAGCGCTTGTCGAAGCGGTTCACCGAGTTCTCGGAGTCGCTGTAGACGATATCGGCGTCGCGGGGGTCGGGGACGACCCAGCCCGCCTCGCCGCCGCCGACGGGATAGAAGTCGGCCGGGCCGATCACGCCCTCGTCGTCGAAGCTGGCGACGCCCAGATTGCTGTTGTCCTGCTGCGCGCCATAGACCCAGTAGGGGAAGCGCATGTCGGTGGCGACGTGGTAGAACTGGGCGGTGGGCTGGTTGTTCTGGGTCGACCAGGTCGTGCCGCCGTCGAGCGAGACGCTGGCGCCCCCGTCATTGGCGTTGATCAGCCGCTTGGGCTCTCCCGGGTCGATCCACAGGGCGTGGTGGTCGCCGTGGGTGGCCGACACCAGGTTGAAGCTCTTGCCCCCGTCGGTGGAGCGCAGCATGCCGGTGTTCAGGGCATAGACGGTGTCCACGGCCTTGGGGTCGGCGTAGATCTTGGAGAAGTACCAGGCCCGCTGGCGGATGCGGCCGTCCTGGCTAACCCGCATCCAATGCGCGCCCGCGTCATCTGAGCGGTACAGGCCGCCGTCCGCCGCCTCGATCATGGCGTAGATGCGCTTGGAGTTGGCGGCGGAGACCGCGACATCGATGCGGCCGAGGATCCCGGCAGGCAGGCCCTGGCCCTTCAACTCGCTCCACATCGCCCCGCCGTCGGTGGAGCGGAACAGGCCGCTGCCCGGGCCGCCGCTGGAGAAGTTCCAGGGTTGGCGGCGGACCTGCCACAGGGCGGCGTAGACGATCTTGGAGTCGTTCGGATCGAAGGTGACGTCGATGGCGCCGGTGTCGGCGTCGCGGTAGAGCACCTTGGTCCAGGTCCGGCCCCCGTCGGCGGAGCGGAACACGCCGCGCTCGGCGTTGGGCCCGAAGGCGTGGCCGATGGCGGCGACCATCACCACGTCGGGATTGGCCGGGTCGACGATGATGGCGCCGATCTGGCGGGTGTCTTTCAGCCCGATATTGGTCCAGGTTTTGCCGGCGTCCAGCGACTTGTAGACCCCGTCGCCGTAGCTGATGTTGCCCCGCAGCGCCCCCTCGCCCGCGCCCACATAGACGACGCTGTGGTTGGAGGGCGCAACCGCGATCGCGCCAATCGAGGAGATCGGCTCGTGATCGAACACCGGCTTCCAGGTGCTGCCGGCGTCCATGGTCTTCCACACCCCGCCCGCCGCCGCGCCGAAGTAGAAGACGTCCGGCTCACCCGGCACGCCCGCCACGGCCAGCGCCCGGCCGCCACGGAAGGGACCGATGTTGCGCCAGTGCATGGAGGCGAAGGGGCTGGAGCTGTCCGGCGTCGCCGCACCCGCGACCACGGGCGTGAGCCAGAGGGTAAGAGCCGCGAGGCTTGGGAGGAGCAGTTTGGCCCTCAATGCGGTCGTGGCCATGTCCGTTGCTCTCTCCGCCCGAAATCGTACAGGCTTGATGCTATGCGCGGCCCTGCTCAGCGGGCAAGCCTCAAAAGCCGAGCGCCAGGCCTGCATAGAAGTTACGTCCCGGTGCCGGAGCGATGCCGTTCTGGAACACGCGCGAGTCGTAACACACCTCGGCGAGGTTCGAGACGCCGCCCAGCACGCGCTGCTGCTTGATCAGATACCTGTCCGCGGCGAAATCGAGCACGCTGCAGCCGCCCGCCTTGGCCGGGAGGTAGCTGGCGCCGCTGCCCACGGCAGGCCGCTGTCCTGGAAGAACTGCGGATTGACCGACACGCCGGTCAGGCTGACGCTGTAGCGCCCCCAGTCCGGTAGGTCAGGCCGTCCTGTGGCCACAAGGCCCGGTGCACCCGATCTGCGGCGCCATGGGCCGGACCACTGCAATCAGGTCCATTGGCGACGCTTTCCGACCGGCGAGCCGTTCGAAGGCGGCAGCGTGCGCACCCTGACGCTGACGATGGATGAGATCGCGGCCTTTATTCCCGCTGGCCGCATTATCCCGCTTGGGCCTGCGGTAGAGCACACCGGAGCCCTCGGCGGTGCGTGGCCCGTCGACAAGCGTTGAGGCGAGTTGGGCGCACAGTTGCCGTAGCGAGGCGAAGAGCTGCCTCGGCACGCCGCCTCCCCTGCCGTCAGCTACGTGCCAGAAGTCCGCCGCGTATCAGCGTCTGCGCATAGAGGCGATACTGAATAAGCGATTACATACCTATATCCGCCTATCAGGGTGCGCTCAGCAAATGAGTCTTCATTCACATCGCGCCGGCAGGCTTATAGGGAGGCGGAGAGCCTTACGTCCACCCTTACGAGCCAACGGATGCAAACTCCTATTCTGGATCCGCAGTAGCAGTAACTTCTGTAAGCGCTGGAGAACGAAATGACTAAGAAGCTGATCTTCTTTTTTCTGTACTTGCTCCCCCTACCGGCAGCCGGTCAGCCGCCTCATGTCCCGTATTCGGACCAGCCGGTACTAAGCAGCAGTACGACGAAAGTCTCCGATCACGTGTGGGAGATCACGGGCTTTCCGAACATTGCGATCGTCGTCGGCGCCCGTGCGACGCTCGTCGTCGATATAGGGATGGGGCCGACGAACGGAGCCACCGTTGCACGCGTTGCGACCACGCTCGCTCCCAGTAATTCTAAGCTGTTCCTTACAACCACGCATTACCACACGGAACATGTCACCGGCGAGCCCGGCTTTCCTCCTGGCGCCGTCCTCATACGCAACGCGGTACAGCAGCAGCAATTGGAAAAAGACGGGCAGGTGCTTGATGATTTGTTCCGCGGGATGTCGGAGGAAGACAAGAAGCTGCTTGCAAGTGTCGTTTTGCGGTCGCCGGATGTAATCTTTGACAAAGAAGTTTTGATTGATCTCGGCGGTGGCGTCAAGGCCCGTCTGCTCTGGCTCGGTGGCGCTCACACCAGAGGTGACGAGTTGACCCTTGTCGAGCCGGACCACACGCTGATTTCGGGCGATGTAGTGCAGAACAAGACCATCCCCTACATCTTCGGCCATGACAGTACGCCTACGGAATGGCTGGCCACGCTGGACAAGGTAGCCATGTTGGACGTCGCACACGTCTTGCCGGATCATAGTGCTCCAGGCGATGGATCGCTCGTCGCCTTGGAGCGGGAACTGATTGGTGCGATCCGCACGCAAGCCCTTGATCTCAAGCGTCAAGGAATCACGGTCGATGGTGCTGAAAGAGCAATCAACGCCACCCTCAAAAAGCAGCATCCCGACTGGGCGGATACGAACGCCTCCGAATTTGTCAAAAGCGTTTACATCGACCCTGCCGATCCCCGCTAATTGCCCGGGATGCACATAGGGGCGATCGTGAGGTGGACCAGCTTGTTCGGACAGTTTGGCGGCTTGCTAAGATAGGTTCAGGTCTGTCTCACGCTGCCAATCCG